>NZ_FMHW01000002.1:2400000-2700000 GCF_900090325.1 Micromonospora pallida
GGCCGCCGCCGCCGGATCGGTCTCCCGCAGCGCGTGGAACGCCCCGATCGAGTTGAACAGCAGCGACTCCCCGCCCTGCACGGCGGGCCGTACGCAGTACATGAGCACCGTCGGCACGTCCCCGGGACCGTCCAGGGTGCCGTCGACGTGGAACTCCTGGGCCGACCGGACCGCGAAGCCCGGATGGTCACCGCCGTCGTCCGCGCGGATCTCGGCGTAGGGTCGGTTGAACTGCTCGGCCCCGGGCAGCCGGTACAGCGCGGGGACGTACGGCTCACCGAGGGACCAGGACTTCGCGAGGAAGTCGATCGCCTCCTGGGGGGACAGGCTTCCGGGCATCTCCGCGATGGCGAACCCGTAGGTGTCGAGCCTGTCACCAAGTTCGTCCACCCCCCGACCGGAGGGGGCGACAGCCACCGGGCACGCGGCTGCGGCGTCTCGGTAATCGACGAACAGCTGCTTCAACTCGCAGGGCCCTTTCTCGCTCCCGGCCGGGCCCACCCGGTCGGCATCTCGGCGTCCGTTACGTCGGCGGCGCGGACTGTCGACGACCGGGCCGGCCAACCTGGACGGATCGGCCCGTCCCCGCCGTTCCGGGCACGCACCGCGCCCCCGGCGCGACACGGTTCCGTAACGGGACGGACCGACTGTGCGTGTGTCACCACCGAACTCTCGTCGGCCCAGCGCGTTACATGGTGCCCGTGGCCCCGGACGGCCGGTCCTGTCGTTTGTTAGTACTGCGGCAGCGGCAGATCACGGGATCGGCGACGCGGATAGTGGCAGCTCCGACGCGACGGGCGAGCACACCGGCCAGTTTTCAGTCAGCGCCGATCCGCACCACACACCATCGACTCCTGCGTATTTCATGGATAGCGTCGTCGGTACCGCCCCCACCACCGCCCGGCCTCCTCGCGCACCCCGTGGCGGCCAGGGCAGGAAGGACCGCATCGATGACATCCCTTCGTCTCCACCGCCGCCGGCTGGGCTCCGTCGGCGTGCTCGCGGCCTCGGCGCTGGTCGCCGCCCTGGTCGGCGCTCCGGTGACCGCAGCACCCCCGGACGGTGAGATCCTGCGGGCCGGCGGGGCCACCACCGTTGCCGGCAGCTACCTCGTGGTGCTGAAGGACAGCGCCGTCGGTGGTCCGGCCGGCACCCGGGTCGCCGCCGTGTCGCAGCGGGCCGACGCCCTCGCCGACCGCTACGGCGGGACGGTCGGACACCGCTACGGCACCGCGCTGAACGGTTTCGAGGTACGGCTGCCGGAGCCGGCCGCCCGGCGTCTCGCCGCCGACCCGGCGGTCGCCTACGTCGAGCAGAACCACACCGTACGGCCGGCCACCACCCAGCTCAACGCACCATGGAACCTGGACCGGATCGACCAGCGGACGCCGCCCCTGGACGGCAGGTACAGCTACGTCAGCACGGGTAATGGGGTCACCGCGTACATCATCGACACCGGCATCCGCCTCACCCATCCGGAGTTCGGCCGCGTAGGACCCGGGTACGACGCGGTCGACGGCGCACTACCGGCCGACGACTGCAACGGCCATGGCACGGCGGTCGCCAGCGTCGTCGGCGGGAAGACGTTCGGCGTGGCCAAGGAGGTGCGCCTGGTGCCGGTACGGGTGCTCAACTGCGCCGGCAGCGGCACGTCCGCCGGGCTCATCGCCGGTATCAACTGGGTGACCGCCGACCACCAGCCCGGCCAGCCGGCCGTGGCCAACATCAGCCTCGGTAGCACTCTGAGCACGGCGCTCAACACCGCGGTGGCCAACTCCATCGCCGACGGGGTGACCTACGGGGTCGCCGCCGGGAACAGCAACGCGAACGCCTGCAACTTCTCACCCTCGTCCGTCCTCACCGCGATCGTCGTCGGGGCCACCCAGAGCAACGACACCCGCGCCAGCTTCTCCAACTTCGGTTCCTGCGTGGACATCTACGCCCCCGGGGTGAACATTTCCGTGGCCGGACTCAGCAGCGGCACCGTCATGATGAGCGGCACGTCGGTAGCGGCGCCGCACGTCACCGGGGCGGCCGCCCGCGTGCTGCAGAACAACCCGACCTGGACGCCGAGCCAGGTGGAGGCGTACCTGGTCGCCCAGGCGACCCTGGTCAACAACCTACCGCTGCTGTACATGGACCCGCTGACCTGACCCTGGCCGACCCGGTCGGCCCGCCGGCCGGTGAATCGCGTCGTGGTGCCCGTCCGGAGCGGCACCGTCGGGCCGGCCGGCCGGGCACCCTCGGCCGGCCGGTGTCGGCATGGCACCATGACCGTGTCCCTTCGCCGCCGGGTGACCGGGACACGAGGCTGATGGAGTCGCCGATGACAGGACTGGCCGGCGCGCCGGTGCCGGGGCTGACCCCGCTGTGGACGCACGACCCGGTCACGGCCGGCCCCTACCGGCTGGCCGGCCGGCTGGGCGCGGGCGGCCAGGGAGTGGTCTACCTCGGCGAGGACGACCAGGGCCACCGGGTCGCGGTCAAGATGATCAACGTCGACCTGAGCAACCCCCGGGCCCGGTCACAGTTCATGAAGGAGATCGCCGCCGCACGGCGGGTCGCGCCGTTCTGCACCGCGCAGGTGCTCTTCGCCGACGTGGACGGCGAACGGCCCTACGTGGTCAGCGAGTACATCGAGGGTCCGACGCTCTACCGGCACGTCCGCGAGCACGGGCCGGTCGCGGGCAACGCGCTGCACCGGTTGGCCGTCGGCACCGCCACCGCGCTCGCCGCGATCCACCGTTCCGACGTCGTGCACTGCGACCTGAAGCCGGACAACGTGGTGCTCGGTCGGGACGGCCCCCGGGTGATCGACTTCGGTATCGCCCGTGCCCTGGGGGTCAGCGAGACCGTCACCAGCCAAGTCGTCGGAACCACCGCCTACATGGCCCCGGAACGCTTCCGCAACGACGCGGTGGGCCCGCCCTGCGACGTCTTCGCCTGGGGTGCCACGATCGCCTTCGCCGCGGGTGGCCGACCCCCGTTCGGCAACGACTCGCTCTTCGCGGTGATGCACCGGGTGGTGAACGAACCGCCCGACCTGCCGCCGCTTCCGGCGGACCTGGACGAGCTGATCCGGCAGTGCCTGGCCAAGGAGCCGGCGGACCGGCCAAAGGCCGAGCAGGTGCTGATGCGGCTCCTCGGGCAGGACGTCAGGGTCACCGGCCCGCTGCGCCGGGAGACCGTGCTCCAGGTGGGCAACGAGACCGCCGGCGCACCGACACCCAACCAGCCGCTGCCGCTACCCCGCTCCGCGTCGGACGGGTCGGCAGGTCCGGCACCGGCGGTCCATCGCGGAGCGACCGCACCGACGTCGGCCGGGCCGACGCCCCAACCTGAACCGGCAGCGACCGCACCGACGGTGGCCGGGCCGACGCCCCAGGCCCACCGGGCAGCGACGGTGGCCGGGCCGACAGCGCAGCACCCGCCATTGGTCTCCGCGCCGCATACGTCCGCCGGGCCGGCGTCCGGTGGCTGGGGGCGGCGGTTCCGCCGAGAGGCCGTGGACGCCTGGGGCGTCTCGACCGCGATCTTCCTCGGTTCGGTCGGTGCCGCCGCCGGCTACGTCGCGTCGAGCGCGGTGAACATGGCGGTGGCGACCGGAGCCGCCACCTTCGTCGTGGTCTACCTGGTCCGGCTGGTCATCGCGATGGCCCTCGGCGACCGGTCCGACCGGCCCTGACGGCAGGGGGTCGGGTCCGGCGCGGTCGGGTGGCGTCGAACCGATAGGTTGACTGCCACCAGTCGACCGCTGAGGAGGACAATCCATGGCCGCCGCCCCGTCGCGTCGTATCCGGCAGTGGTTGCCGTACACCGCCGCCGCCACCGCCGGACTGGTGGTCATCGCCGGGGCGTTCGTGTTCGTCGGGCAGCGGGACGGGGACACCGAGCGGCCCCGGGCCGACTGTGCCACCAAGCTGGAGGTCACCTCCTCGACCGAGAAGGTTGCGCTCCTGGTCGAGCTGGCCAAGCAGTACAACAGCAGCGACCGGTCGCTGGAGGGCGGCGGCTGTGCCCAGGTGCACGTCAGCGGCCTGAACTCGGGCGCGGCCACCGAGGCGTTGGCCGCCGGCTGGACCGGCACCGGCCTGCCGGTGCCGCAGGTCTGGCTGCCCACGTCGAGCCTGTGGACCGGTCAGCTCCGGTTGCTCGACCAGGCCGCCGGCCGGGCACCGCAGACCCCGGACCACCGGTACCCGT
Source organism: Micromonospora pallida (assembly GCF_900090325.1). Taxonomy (NCBI): domain Bacteria; kingdom Bacillati; phylum Actinomycetota; class Actinomycetes; order Micromonosporales; family Micromonosporaceae; genus Micromonospora; species Micromonospora pallida. Next base: position 2,404,204 of record NZ_FMHW01000002.1, read on the forward strand.
CGATCGCGAACAGCCCGTTGGTGATCGCGATGCCCAAGCCCAAGGGCGAGCTGGTCCGCCAGCGCGGACTGCTGGGCTGGGGGGAGATCCTCGGCCTCTCCGGACGGCAGGGGTGGGCCGGCTTCGGCAAGCCGGAGTGGGGGCGGTTCACCTTCGGCAAGGACAACCCGAACCTCTCCACGTCGGGGCTGGCGGCGACCATCGCCACCTACTACGCGGCCGTGCAGCGGTCCAGCGACCTGACCCGCGCCGACCTCGCCGACCCGGCGGTGACGCAGTTCGTCCGGCGGATCGAGGCCAACGTGTCGCACTACAGCGACGACTCGGTCGACCTGCTGCGGGACCTCGCCGAGGCCGACCTGGCCGGTGGGGGCGCCAGCACGGACGACATGAGCGCCATCGTCATGCAGGAGGAGCTGGTCCACCTCTACAACGAGGGGGCGTTGAGCCCGCGGCGGGACGGCGAGGAGCGGGGCCGCCGGCCGAACGTCCCGCTGGTCGCCGTCCACCCGAAGGAGGGCACCTTCAACCTGGACCACCCGTTCGTGGTGCTTCCCACCGCCGACGAACGGCAGCGCGTCGCGGCGGACGACTTCTTCGACTTCCTGACCGAGGACCCGCAGCAGCGCAGCTTCGCCCGGCTCGGCTTCCGCGACCACAAGCGCGGCGCGCCGGCGGAGCTGCTGGCCAGCGTCGGTCCCGAGCCGACCGGCGGACTGACCTACTTCGACCCGCCGGACCCGGCCGTGGTCGAGGCCATGCTGGACAGCTGGAGCACGCTACGCAAGAAGGCCAACATCCTGATCGCCCTGGACACCTCCGGGTCGATGGAGGCGGCCGTCGGCAACCGGACCCGCTTCCAGGTCGCCTCGGCGGCGGCGGCCGAGGGGCTCGCGCTGCTCAACGCGGAGGACCGGGTCGGACTCTGGTCGTTCTCCTCGGAGACGTCGCAGCGGCCGAACAGCCCGTACCGGGAGGAGGTCCGGCTCGGCGACTTCGACCAGAAGAAAATCACCAGTCGGATCGCCGGCCTGCACGTCGAGGGGAGCACTGCCCTCTATGCCACGGTCCGGGCCGCCCACAAGCAGCTGACCGAACGGTACGACCCGGAGCGGATCAACGCCGTCGTCGTGCTGACCGACGGCAAGAACGAGTACAGCCGGGACAACGACCTGGCCCGGCTGCTCACCGACGTCGCCCTGGACCCGGACCGCCCGGTCAAGGTCTTCTGCATCGCCTTCGACCGGGATTCGGACTTCGCCACCCTGGACAAGATCGCCAAGGCGTCCTCGGGCAAGGCGTTCGACGCCACCGACCCCGCCACGATCGACGAGGCGTTCGTGAAGCTGGTCAGCAGCTTCTGACGCACAGGTGCGCCGCCGACCACGACGAGAACGGGTCCGTCCACCAGGACGGACCCGTTTCGTACAGTCAGGAAGAGTCCCGCAGGGTCAGCTCCATGCCTTGTAGTAGGCCAGCAGGGTGGCCAGGAGCGGATCGGCGTCCTCCTCCAACACGTCGTCCAACTCGACCAGCAACTCCGGCGGCGGAGTGAACGTCGGGTGCAGACCGTCGACGATACGGCGGTACGTGTCACGCAGATTCGGGGCGAGGATCGCGGGCCACTCCCGGCTGACGTTCCACTTCATCTCCCAGCCGGTACCCAGCGTGTGGGTGACCGTCGTCTCGACGATCTCCTCGCGGGTGCCGGACGACAGCGGCGGCCGGACCGGTACGAAGTCACGCAGGGACGAGTGTGCCTCCTTGCCCCCCAGCATGTCGGCCATCTGCTGGGCGAGCAGCGGCGACTGGTGCAGGCCGTCGCGGTAGGTGCCGGTGGCCATCCACAGGTTGGCGACACCGTCGACCTTGCCGAACAACGGGAAACCGTCCACGGGAATCGGCCGGTTGCCCACCTGGACCTTCAGGAGGGAGGCGTCGTCCAGGTTGGTGTGCAGCTGGTCCATGGCGCACTCGATCAGGAACTTGAAGTCACTGAGCAACGCGTACTGCCGTGGTTCCCGAGAAATGATGTTCGTGGCCCCGAGGTACAGGGTGCCGTCTGACCGGGGCACACAGTGCAGGCCACAGGCGAAGGCCCGGTTCGGCGTCCGCATGACGGACTCGGGCAGCCGGCCGTCCCCCGTCTCGACGAGCGCCGACACCCCGTACCCGTTGACCATGAAAGGAACCCGCTGCTTAATGTCCTCGAAGGCGTCCAGCAGGTCGTTGGACGTCGAACCGGCGGCGATGATCACGGTGTCGGCGCCGACGACGCTCCCGTCCTCGAGCAGGACCCCGGTGGTCCGGTACCCCTCGGTGACGAGGCCCCGGGCCCGGCCGTCCACGATCGTTCCCGACCTGTTCACCAGCGCCGCGTCCAGCTTGGCCATCAGCAGCGACGAGTCGACCGAGTGCTCGTTGGGGATGTACAGCCCCAGCAGGGACCGGTGCAGGTCGTTCGGCTCCAGCCAGGGGTCCGTCTGCGGATCGACTCGCTCGTAGGGCTCGTCGTACGCCTTCAGGGTGGACTCGATGGCCTGGAAGTTCCCGGTGTCGATCGCCTTGGAGCCGGTGCTGTTGAGGAGGACCACGGTGCCTTGGGACGTGATCAGTCCGGTCTCGTCACCGGACGCGTCGGCCAGGGCCGCCCCCCAGTCCGACCACATGCCGCGCGCCTCGTAGTCGATCGACAACTTGGCCCGGCCGTGGTCGGTCGCCAGCAGCGAGGTGGTCACCTCGCCGAAACATCCCAGCATGGCACCAGACGCCATGGAGGCCGCGTACTTCCGGTTCGGTTCGCCGATCCGGGCGACGCTCACCCCACGACGCGACAACTCGAAGGCGATGGAGGAACCGATGACTCCGTTCCCGACTACCACCACATCGTAGTGACCAATAGATGCCATCAACGTCCCCTATCCATCAGTGCGGGTGGCACGGGCGTCAACTGCGGCCCGCCACGGCCGGCTCCGGTCGTGCCGGTGCGTCGCCGCGTCGCTCGGCAGGCGACTGGAGTTCCGGTGGCAGTTCCGAGATCTCGGGCAGACCCGGCATGTACAGCCGCCCGGGGAAGACCTGCAACCGGCTCCAGTCGTCCCTGGGGTCGAACCGGGCGATGGCACGGCGGTGTTGCCGGGCCTGTTCGAGGGCCCGCTCCCGCGCGGCCGGGTCGGCCCTGCGCGCCGTCGGCTGCGCGAAGTCGGCCTGGGAGATCCGCAGGTACGCCGTGGTGTCCTCGTCGATCCGGTCGGCGAGGCGGCGGATCGCCTCGGCCGGAACGGCGCCCTCGGCGCGCTCCTGCCAGTAGTCGCGTACCCGGCAGGCATGACCGAGCAGGCCGACCATCGCCCGGCTGGAGCTCACGAAGCTGCCCGTGCCGAAGGAGTCACCGGCGACCACGACGTTGGGCGCCACCTGCGCGTCCACGCCCTTCCGGGCGACCACGGTGACCAGTCGCGGGCTGGACAGCGACTGGGTGCTGGCCAGCACCGGCACGGACAGGCCGGTCAGCAGGGAAGCCTGCTCCAGGAAGAAGTCCCGGATCAGCTTCTTGTAGCCGCCGAAGTACGCGGCGGAACGCCGGCTCGTGCCGGGGCGCACCATGCCCTTCCGGATCGGGTCGAACCGCTCGAAGTCCGGCACCTCCACCACGGTCCAGGCGCTCTCGGCGTAGTCCTCGTGGCCGATCACGGCCTGCCGGACCCAGTACTCGGTGCCGTCGGCGTCGAACATCGAGCTGATCCGGCGGCGGGCGTTGTTGTGCACGTACACGCCGAGCAGGCCGAAGATGTAGTCGGCCTGGGCGACCACCGGGCCGCGCCCGTCCCCGTGGTCGATCCGGACGGGCTCCTGCCGGAAGCCGAGCCGGGCAGCGTCGTCGCCGGTGACCCCCTCGGCGATCACCACCAGTTCCGGCGTGCCCAGGTCGAGCACCTCCAGGTCGGTGTCCCGCACCCGCTGGATCCGGCCCTTGTGGTCGACCTCGCGGACCGGCTCGACCCGCACCCGCACCCGCCCGTCCGGACCGCGCTGGAAGCCCGGCTCCGGTGCGGGCCGGGAGGTCCGCGACCGCCACCGGTCCCACCAGCGGCCTGCGGCTGGCTGCGCCACCCGGTGGTAGAGGAAGATCCGGCACCGGGGGGTGAGCCCGGCGGCCAGGTCCATCCGCTCCATCTCCTCCAGGTACCGGCGGAGCAGGATGAGCAGTTCCTCGGCGGCGATAAGGAAGGCCTGCGGTTCGGCGAGCACCTCGTCCATGCCCCGACCCACCAGCGTCGGGTCGAAGTCGGTCGAGACCTCGGGCAGGGTGAGCGGGCCGGCGGCGCGGTTCGGGCGTCCGTCGACCCAACGGTCGTCGATCACGTGGAACGACTCGGCAAGACCAGCGAAGTACGCGTCGGAGTGCCACCCGGAGAGGATCTCGTCGCTGCGCCCGCCGCTGCCGCCCTCCGCGCTCGGCAGATAGAAGGTCTCGTGCAGCACGAGCCGCTGTCCGTCGCCCCGCTGAGGCAGCCGGTCCTCGCCGTAGCGCTCGACCAGGAGCCGGTCCAGCAGGGCGAGGTGGTGGTAGAGGTCCCGGTTGCCCTTCCAGTGCATCAGGTTGATGAACGGGTCGCCGCGCAGGTCCAGACCGACGGCGCGGCGGCCCATCGCGATGGACCAGAGCATCGCCAGCATGTTGGTGCCACCCAGGCCGAGGGCGAGGAAGTCCGCGTCCTCGGCGCCGGTCGGGTCGCGGTGCGCCGCGACGGGCTTGCGGACGTCGGCGCTCCGGCGGGCGGCCGGCCCGGCCACCGCGGTCTCCGACCGCAGCAACAGCAGCGCGAGCAGCGACGCCACCGTCATTCCCAGGCCGACCAGGAACGCCGCCCGGTACCCGCCGGTCAGAGCGGCGGCGGTCGACTCCCCCGCGCCCAGCGCGTCGGCGGTCGCGGCGGCCGCCACCGGGGTGAGCACTGCGAGACCGATCGCCGAGCCGATCTGCTGGGTGGTGTTGATCAGGCCGGACCGCAGGCCGCTGTCCCGGGTGGTCGCGCCGCCCAGCGCCAGTTGCAGCAGCGGCGGGGTGGCCAGGCCGGAGCCGGTCCCCATCAGCAGGACGGCGGGCAGCACGTCGACGACGTAGTTGCCGTCGGCGGGGATCCGGGCGAGCAGCAGCAGACCCAGCGCGAGCAGCACGATGGCCGGCGCGAGCACGGTCCGGGGCTCCAGACGACGGAGCAGGCGCGGGGCCACCTTGAGCGAACCCACCCCCACCGCGACGGTGGCCGGCAGGAAGCCGAAGCCCGCCTCGATCACCGTGAAGCCCAGCACGTCACGCAGGTACAGCGAGGTGAGGAAGAACATCGCCGCCGGCCCGGCCACCATCAACGCGAGCACCAGGTTGGACCGCCCGACGTTGTCCCGGCGCAGCAGGCTCATCGGCATCAGCGGGTGCCGGGCCCGGGTCTGCCAGAAGGCGAAGATCGCCAGCAGCAGCACCGCGGCCCCACCGAGCAGCAGCGTACGGCTGCTCGCCCAGCCGTGGTCGGCGCTCTGCGCGATCGTGTAGACGGTCAGCATCATCGCCGCGACCAGCGCCAGCGCGCCGAACCAGTCGATGCCTTCCCGCTCGCGGGTCTCCTGGACGTTGTCCAGCAGGGACAGCCCGGCGGCGATGGTGAGCGCGCCGACCGGCACGTTGACGAAGAAGATCCACTGCCAGCTCAACCACTGGGTCAGCGCGGCCCCGGCCAGCAGGCCGATCGCCGCGCCCGAGGACGCGACGAAGGCGTACAGGCCGAGTGCCCGGCTCTGCTCCCGGCGCTTCGGGAACATCATGACGATCATGCTGAGCACGACGGCGGTGGTCAGGGCGCCGCCGGCGCCCTGGAGGAAGCGGGCCACGACCAGCACCGCCGGGTCGTCGGCCAGGCCGCAGACCGCCGAGGCGACCGTGAACAGCGTGAGGCCGGCGAGGAACACCCGTTTGGCACCGAACGTGTCGCCCAGCTTTCCGGCCAGCAGCAGCAGACCGCCGAACGGGATCAGGTACGCGTTGACCACCCAGGCCAGGGTCGTCGCCGTGAAGCCCAGGTCCTTCTGGATGTCGGGGAGCGCGACGTACACCGCGGTGCCGTCGATCGCCGCGACGAGAGCACCGGCGCAGACCACCAGCAGGGCGAGTTGCCGCTGCCGGAGCGAGCGGAGCCGCTGCGAACGAATCCGCAGCGGCACCACCGTCTCGCCCCGGCCACCGTGCGAGTCGCCGTGGGGTTGCTCGACGAGCTTCGTCACGAGGCCGCCCCGTGCGTCACCGGCTCGCGGGCCACGCTGTCGGCGGCGGAGGCCGGCTGCCCCGGGCCGCCGGCGAGGGCCGGATGGGTCTCGGAGAGCGGCGGCAGGTCGGCGGTGTGCAGCCGACCGCTGCGGACGGTGAGCCGCCGCCAGTCGGAGGTGTCCAGCGGCACCAGTGAGTGCCGGCGACGGCGTACCGCCTCGACCGTGGTCGCCCGTTCGTCGGCTTCGCGGCTCGTCCGCTTCTGGATCTCGCGGACCCGCTCGTCACCGAAGTTGATCGGCACGGCCTGGCTGAACTCCTGGGCGCTGACCTGCAACCAGTCGAAGGTGTCCGTCTTGATGGAGTCGGCGAGGGTCCGGATCGCGGTCTCCACCGGCACGCCCTTGTCCCGGTCCTCCCAGTAGGTCAGCATCCGGCCGGCGTGCCCGACCATGCCGGTGATCGCGCCGCCGCTGGTCAGGAAGTGGCCGTTGCCGAACGAGTCGCCGGCGACCACGCCGTTGGCCGCCACCAGCGCGTCCGCGCCGGCCCTCTCGACCAGGCTGAACAGCTTCGGCCCGTACGGCAACTGCACCTTCTCGAGGTCGGCGCGGGGCATCTCGAGGATCAGCGCCACCTGCTCCAGGTAGTAGTCGCGGATCAGGCGCTGGTGGGCGCCGACGTACTCGGTGGCGGTCTTGGGGGTGCCGGCCGGCACCAGCCCCGCCGCGACCGGGTCGAAGGTCTCGAAGTCGGGCACCTGGACCAGGATCCAGCCCACCTCGGGGTCGTCCTCGTGACCCACCGCGATCTGTCGCACCCAGTACTCGTTGCCCTCACTGTCGAACTCGGAGGCGATCCGACGCCGCAGCCGGGGACCGACGTACAGCTCGACGAAACCGGCGAGGTAGTCGGCCTGGGCGACGGTGGGACCACGGCCGTCCTGGTGGTCGACCTCGACGTCCTCCTGCCGGAAGCCGAGCCGGTCGGCGTCGTTGCTGTCGAAGCCTTCCGCGATCATGAATACCTCGGGCACGCCGAGGTCGATGACGTCGGTGCCGGGCTTGCGGATCCGGCGGAACTTGTTGCGGTAGTCGAGCTCCTGGATCTCCTCGATGAGGATCTGCTTGCGGCCGTCCCGGAGGGAGACGAAGCCGTCCTCCTGGCGCATCCACTTGAGGAAGCCGTCACCGTCGCCCTCGTCGCCGACGACCACCCGGTGGGAGAGGAAGAGCCGCACCCGGGGCTCCAGGCCGGCCTCGAGGTCCATCTTCTCGACGAGTTCGAGGTAGCGCCGCAGCAGGACCAGCACCTCGGAGGCGCCGGCCTGGAACACCGACGGCCCGTTGAGTACGTCGATCACCGGTCGCCTGATCTTGGTGGAATCGTTCTCGGTCGGCGGCTTCTGCGGCTCGAGGATGGTCAGGACCCGGTGCGGCTTCCCGTCCACCCACCGGTCGTCGATGAACTCGGTGTGGTAGATCAGGCCGGAGATGTGGGAGTGCTCGACGCCGGCGAGGACCTCATCGGCGTAGACGTCACCCGGCTCGGTGTCGTTGCTGTAGAAGATGTCGCGCAGCCTGATCGGCCGGCCGTCGGGGTAGGTCGGAACGCGCTCGTCGCCCCAGTTCTCGGTCATCAACTGGTCGATGAGACCGAGGTGGTGGTAGAAGTCCTCGCGGATGTTCCAGTGCACGCCGAGCGACGGGTCGCCGCGCATCTCCACACCGACGGCGCGCCGACCGCAGGCGACCGTCCACAGCATCGCCATCATGCCGGTCGCGCCGAGTCCCAGCGCCACGAAGTCGGGGTCCTTGGCACCGGCGAAGTCCGACACGGACCGCGTATCGGATTCGGCAGCCGGGTCGAACGCGGTCGACGCAGTCTTCCGGTCACGATTGGTCAGTCGCGCAAAAAGAGATGTGTCCATTGCCTTCCCCTGTTCCTCACTTGAGCCGGAAGGGCGACGAATCTGTGCACGAGTGGCGACCGGGGCAATGAATCGCCCCAGCTCACCACCCCGGAAAACCGCAGTGGCTGACCCCGCTCAGATACGGCGGACGAGAGCAGTCAGATGTCGTCCCATACCGACATCGTTTCGACTGACGGCGACCGGGCGCACGCCAGGAACATCCACGCCTTCGAGGTCAACGACGCCAAAGACGCCTCACGCGCTGTCAGTTATTCGCATCCCGCCCAACCACATCCAGGCCACTGCGGCGGACGACTCTAACATGGACGCACCCCACTGGTCTACCATTACCGTACGCTATCGGCCAATGCCTAACGGTTATACGAAACGTCACGCCCGGTCGGCGGGATGTGTGATTCGGCGGGTCGGATCGGCAGTTCTTGTCGGCAGTGGAAGTTGCCTGGTGAGGCATTCGAGCAGAGCCCCGGGTTGCCATCCCGGCGGCGCTCCGAGCAGTGATGCAACCAGCAAAAGGACGATTGCGTCAGGTCAATGTGAAGATTGTTCGGTCGATCACCTCACCCCGGTCCGGGCCCGCGCCGAGGGTGCGGTGGCGGGCGGCGCCGACGACTGTGACACTCGTCCCGCGCGGCGTGGGTCCGCGTCGGACAGGAGGCACATCCAGATGGGACACCCGGCAACGCAGGAAGCCGCGGCACTGCTCGATCAGGCCGAGCGAGTCGTCGTCTTCACCGGGGCGGGCATGTCGGCCGAGAGCGGTGTGCCGACCTTCCGCGATGCCCTCACCGGGCTGTGGCAGCGGTTCGACGCCCAGGCGCTCGCCACGCCGGAGGCCTTCCGCGCGGATCCGGCACTCGTGTGGGGCTGGTACGAGTGGCGACGCCACGCCGTCCAGCAGGCCCAGCCGAACGCGGGACACCGGGCCGTGGCCGCGATCGAAGCCCGCGTCCCGAACACCGTCCTCGTCACTCAGAACGTCGACGACCTGCACGAGCGCGCCGGTTCGGCGAACCCGGTCCATCTGCACGGCAGCCTGTTCGCCCCACGCTGTTCGGCCTGCGCGCACCCGGCGTCGACGCCGTACGGCGAAGCGGACGAGCCGACCGACGGCCCGGTGCCACCACCACGGTGCGCGCGATGCGCGGCCGACATCCGGCCCGGTGTGGTGTGGTTCGGCGAGGCACTGCCGACGGCGGCCCTGGAGGCCGCCGTCGAGGCGGCGTCCTCCTGCGACCTGCTGGTGACCGTGGGCACCTCCGGCCTGGTGTATCCGGCGGCCGAGATCCCCCAGGTGGCCGCCCGACTCGGGGCCACCGTGATCCAGGTCAATCCAGAGGAGACGCCGCTGGACCGGGTCGCCACCGTCAACCTGCGCGGCCCGGCCGCCCGGGTGCTGCCCGCTCTCGTCGAAGCCGCGTGGGGCGACACCGACCAGGTGCCGGACGAGTCGCCGGGGGACGCGTGACCGGACGGGCTCCGCGAGTGTCCCGCCGCGCCGACCGGTCCGTCACGCCCCGGACGCGGGCCGGGCGGCGGCCGTCGGCGCGGCGACGAAGCGCAGTTCCGAGCTGTGCCGGCGGCCGTCCGAACCGGTGAACCAGAGCTGTTCGGGTGCCGGCAGCATCTCGGTCACGGTGACCTGGGCGGCGGCACCGGCGGTCCGTTCCGCCCGGCGCACCGCACGACACAACACCTCCACCGACGCCAGGCTGGCCAAGTCCACATGCACCGGCTTCCGCTCCCCCGTGCACCGGACGAAGACGTGCCTGGGCAGGCCGTGCCGACCCGCCCAGGCCCGGAGCCGGAGGAAGCGACGGGACTCGTCCGGGTCGCCGGCGAAATCCACCGTACCGGCGGGAAACGTCCAGGACTCACGGCTGACCACCAGCCGGTCGATGGTCACCCGGGGCCGGTGTGGCGCTGCGGAGAGCACCCGGAAGTGGGGCATCAGGTTGGCGGCGACCAGATCCGCCAGTACCTCCAGCAGATCGTGGCACGCGCCGTCGGCACGCCGCTGGACGAGCAGGCGGCCGGCCCGGTCGACCACGTCGCAACCGCCGACCACCAGATCGTGACCGGGATCGTGGCCGCAGGTGTCCGGGGCGAAGACCAGCCGCCGGTCGTCCGGGGCGAGCAGGCGGGGCGAGAAGCGGGTCGCGCTGCCGCCCTGACTGCCGGTGGCGCCGATCCGGACGACCCCGCCCGGCAGGTCGGCGGCCATGGCCCGGGCCAGCCCGGTCGGGTCGGGATGGCACTCGACCCAGCTGGCGTAGCGCATGGTGTGGTAGCCCGGGTGCAGCTCGCCGAGGACCCAGTCGACGTCGCCGGCCGCGATCGCCGCCAGGTCCGGCGCGGCGATCATCAGGTCCGGGCTGTGCTGGGCCGCTGCCGTCCAGCCCGGCGGGCCGGCGGGGAACGCGGCGGTGGCCGCGGTCCGCAGGTCGGCGGCGGCCCGCCACACCCGACGGTTTGGCTCCGCGACCGCGAGCAGCCGTTCCCACCGGTGGTGCAGGGCACGGGTCAGCGGGCGGACGACCGGTCCCGGATCGTCGATCAGCACGCCCCGGGCGGCCAACCACAGCTCCGCCAACGGCACCGGCGCGCCCGGTCGCCGGTTGGCGAGCTGGTCGAAGACGGCGCGTAGCGCCCGCCGGTAGAGCGCCGCGCCGGCCGCGGTGTACCAGCGAGCGCTGTCCAGTAGCAGGGACAGCGGCGCGGCGAGGGTGTCCAGCGCCGCCTGACCGAGCCGGATCGAGTCTGGTTGCCGGCACTCCTCGAAGACCAGCGTCCGGCCCGCGTAGAGCTGACCCGCCTCGCGGACCGGCGCCGCACCGGTGAGGTCGGTGAAGGTCGCGCCGAGCCCGACGAGGGCGTCACGCACGGCCCCGGCGTCGCCCCGCGCGGCCGTCACCGTCGCCGCCGCCGAGGTCAGCCGGTCCAGCGCGGCCAGCGCGGGTGCGCGTACCGCCGGATCGTCGACGGCGGCGACGACGGACCGCAGGGTGGCGGCGGGGTGCAGGTCGTCGGGGGCCGCCTCCAGGGTCCACTCGATCCGGCGGTCGGCATACAGCCGGTCCAGCGCCGCCCACACCCGGTCCGGGTCGTGTCCGGCGTCGGCACGGACCGTCGCGACGACCTGCCGCGCGGTACGCCCCGGCCGCAGCGCCCGCAGGACGTCCGCCTGCACCGGATCCAGCGGCACCGGGTCGGCCAGCGGCACCCGCAGGGTGTTCCCGTCGACGCCGAGCAGCGGCAGCAGCCGGGGCACCAGCCAGGGCCGCAGCGGCGGCGCGAGGGCCCGGCCGAGCTCCGCGAGGGCCCACCCCTCCAGGTAGAGGGTGCGGTTCCCGGCGGTCCCGTCGTGCACGGCGCGGACGGGTTCCGGCTGCTCCGGGTCGATCCGCGCCCAGCGCAGCGGCCCGAAGAACCCGATCGTGTCGTTCTTCGCGGCGTACCGGTGCAGGTAGCTGGTGACCAGGGCCTCGGTCTTGCGGTGCCGGCCGGTGCGCGACACGGTCTCCGGGTCCCGACGCAGCAGGGTGCCGAAGCCGGTGTCCAGGGCCCCCGGGTTCTGCCAGGCCACCGCCTCCCGGATCCGCGGGTCGGTGGCGGCGGAGTGCAACGCTCGGGCGAGGGCCCGCTCGGCCTCCCGGAACCGGGCCCGGTACGCGCCATCGTCGGCCCCGGCGGCGACCGCGTCGGCGAGGGCGGCCAGTTCCGGATCGGCCAGGGGTTCGAGCAGGTCGACGGGGAAGCCGGCGGCGCGGACGCAGAACGAGCGCCACAGCCCCCACCCGCCGCCGAGCGGGACCAGGTGCGCAGCGGACATCAGCCGGCCAGCACCGCGGTCACCAGGTGGTCGGTGTCGGAGCCGGTCAGCATGTGCTGGCGGGCATCGGTGAAGCCCGCCTCGTCCAACAGCGCGGCGAGTTCGTCGTAGGCGTAGGCCCGGCCGCCCTGGGTGTGGAAGAGGTTCAGGCTGAACATCCGGACGAACGCCTCCCCCGGCCCGGCCGGACGCTCCGGCACCTCGGCAAGGGGTTCGAGCAGGACCACGCGGCCGCCCGGGCGCAGCGCGGCGGCGGCCCGGCGCAGCAGGGCGGCCACCGCGTCCCGCTGGTAGCCGTGCACGATGTTGAAGAGCAGCACCAGGTCGTGGTCGGTGCCGAGGTCGGCGGTGAGCAGGTCGCCCGGCCGCAGGGTGACCCGGTCGGTCAGACCGGCGTCGGCGACGGTCCGCGCGCCCTGGGCCAGCGCCCCGTCGAGGTCCACCACGGTCGCCCGCAGCTGCGGGTGGGCGGTGAGGAAGGCGACCGGGTACGCGGCGTGCCCGCCGCCGACGTCAAGCACGCTGCGCGCCTCGGCGGGAACCGGCACCAGGTCGACGATCTCCGGGCCGAGCGCGTCGGCGAGGCCGCGCAGCATGGTGTGGAAGTCGGCGAGAGCCTCCGGGTGCTTCTCCAGCCAGGCGTAGAAGTCGTCGGTCGGGCCGCCGGAGCGGATCGACGCCTCCAGGTCCTGCCACCAGCCGGTAAGCACTGTCGACCAGAAGGAGAGCGCCGGGGCGAAGCTGCCCGGCGCGTCGCGCAGCAGCCAGCGGGCCGTGTTGGCGCTGTTGGCGTACTGCCCGCGGGCGCGGGTGAGGTAGCCGTAGCCGGCCAGCGCGTCGAGCAGGATCCGCAACCCCAGCGGATCGGTGCCGGTGCGCTCGGCGAGCCGGTCGACCGGCAGCGGGCCGTCGGCCAGCGCCTCGAACACCCCCAGCCGCAGGCCGGCGGCGGCGCTGCGGAAGGAGACCGCGTCGAGCAGGTCGAGGAACGCGGCGGGGGCGGCGTCGGATTCGAGGAACAGGTGGGCCTCGTCCGGGCTCAGCGGCACCGGCATGGCGGGCGCTCCTTCTGGTCGGTTACGGATTCGGGGACAGGGTCAGGGTCAGCGGTTCGCGGGGACGGTCTCGGAGCCGGCGGTCCCGTCCGCCGATCCGGCCCGGTCGGCGGGGTCGGCGGGGTCGGCGTCGGGACCGGCACGGTCGGCGGGGTCGGCGTCGGGGCCGACCGGGTCGTCGGGAAGGGCGTCGGGCAGGTCGTCGACGCCGCGCAGTGCCGGCCACGCCCACGCGGACCCGGCGAGCAGCACCATCAGCGCCCCGGTGACCGCGAAGACCAGGGCGACCCCCCGACCGTCACCGGTGCCGATCACCGAACCGACCGAGCCGGCGAGCGCGCCGTCCGCGCGCAGCAGCGGCTCGACCCCGTCGGCGATCGGCCCGGCCAGCACGTACGCGACCGGGATGCTGGCGTCGCCGATCACCCGGGCGGTGGCGAGCACCCGGCCCAGCACGGCCGGCTCGGTCTTGGTCTGGATCAGCGTCATGGTGGAGCTGTTCACGATCGGCAGGGTGAACAGGAACAGCGGGGCGACCACACCGATCAACCACACGGACGGGGCCGCCGCGTGCAGCACCAGCGCCACCCCACCGATCGCGAGGCCGCCGCACACGGCGGTGATCCGCCGTGCCGGCCCACCCCACGCGCCCATCAGCAGGCTGCCGGCGAAGAGTCCGGCCCCACCGGCGAACATCAGCACGCCGAGGGTGTCCGCCGAGGCGAACGAGAGGATCAGCGGCTGGACCAGCACCCCGGCGATACCGAAGAGGAAGTTGAACGCCCCGAAGACCAGCATGAGCCGGAGCAGGCCGGGGCGCTGCCGCAGGTGGTGCCAGCCGGCGGCGGCCCCGCGCAGCACCGGCTCGTCGGCGGGGGCGTCCCCGGCCGGGCGGGTCACCTCGGCGGGCAGCCGGACCAGCAGCAGCGTGCCGGCCGCGACGACGAAGGTGCCCAGGTCGACGACCATCACCCCGCCGACCCCGATGGTGACCACCAGAACCCCGGCGACCAGCGGCGCGGCGATCTGCACCGCCCGGGAGACCTGCATCAGCCCGTTGAACCGCCCGAGGTTCCGCTTGCCGACCAGCGCCGGGGTCATCGCCTGGTAGGCGACCTGGTGCACGGTGGACGCCCCGGCGCTGAGCACCGTCGCCAGGTAGATGTGCCACACCTGGAGCGCGTCGGCCGCGACCAGCGCGGCGAGCACGGCGGTGCCGACCGCGGCGAGGGTGTCGCTGGCCAGCATCAACCGGCGGCGGTCCCGACGGTCGGCGAGGGCTCCGGCGAACGGCGCCACCAGCACCGCCGGCAGGGTGGCGGCCAGGAAGATCATCGAGAACTGGGTGACCGAGCCGGTGCGCTGGTAGACCCAGACGCCGAGGACGAACGCGGTCAGGCTCGACCCGATCAGCGAGACCAGCTGGCCGAGCCAGATGGCCACCCAGCGGTGGGTGGGCAGCGTACGGTCAGCCACGGGTCCTCCCCGGCGGGTCGAGGAACCCGGCGGCGACGAACGCCGCCAGGTAGGTGTGCAGCAGGTGCGCGTCCGCCGCCGGGCAGGTGACACCGGCCGCCGCGAGGGCGTTCTCGGTGGCGGTGCAGTCGAAGTCCGGCTGGGTGCGGACCGGGGTGTCCGCGCCGAACAGCGGAGTGAACCGGGCGAGGGCGACGTCCGGCCCGGCCAGCAGCGCCGCCCGCCAGCGCGGGTACGGCACCAGGTCCACCGGGTACCCGAAGCCGGTGATCGCCTCGGCGAGGCCGGCGTAGGTGATGGTGCGGTTGTTGTAGTAGTGGTGGTCGCTGGTGGAGCCGGTCCTGGTCAGGTGGCCGATGCCGGCGCCCACGTAGTCCACCGGTGCGAGGTCGGCGGGGTCGTCGATGTCCGGTACGGCACCGAGTTGCACGCAGGTCTTCAGCAACCGGCTGAAGAAGTCGTCGACGTTACCCACCCCGGTGCGGGCGTCGCCGGTGATCCGGGCCGGCCGGTGGACGCTGACCGGCAGGCCCCGGTCCCGGGCGGCGCGGACCAGCGCGTCGGCGACCCACTTGCTGGCGTTGTAGCCGTCGTACAGGCCGTCGCAGTCGTCCGGCGCGTCCCCCTCGCGGACCAGGGTGCCGGTGCGGGACGGGGTGACGAAGACCCCGAGGGTGGAGACGAAGTGCACGGCGCTGGGGCGGGCGGTGGTGGCCAGCCGGAGCACCTCGTACGTGCCGTCGACGTTGGCCGGGCGCAGCACCGGGTACGGCTGCACGAAGTTGACCACCCCGCCGTTGTGGACGACCGCGTCGAGCCGTTCGCCGAGGTCGGCGAAGGTCGCCCCGGTCAGCCCGAGCCGGGGCGCGCCGAGGTCCCCGGGGACGCCGACGAGACGGTCGGCGTACTCCGGTCGCCAGAGGCCGTACCGGTGCAGGTTGGCGCGGACCCGGTCGACGGCGGCGGCCGGGGTGTCGGCGCGGACCAGGCAGTGCGCGGTGGCCCGGGTGTGGGTGAGCCAGTCGGCGAGCAGGTACGCGCCGAGGAACCCGGTGGCCCCGGTGAACAGCACGTGCTCCGGCACCGCCGGGACGGTGCCCGCCGGCACGGGCAGGTCGTCGGCGCGGCGGGCCTCGGCGCGCAGCATGTCACCGTGGTCGACCGGGGTCGGCCCGTCGCCGTCGAGGACGGCGGCGAGCCCGGCCAGGTCGGCGGCGGAGAAGAGCGCCCGCAGCGGCAGGTCCACGCCGAGGGCGGCCCGGATCCGGGTCACCACGGTGGCCGCGAGCAGCGAGTGTCCACCCAGGTCGAAGAAGTTGTCCCGCCGGCCGACCGGTCCGGTGCCGAGCAGGTCGGCCCAGATCTCCGCGACGGCCTTCTCGGTCGGGGTGGCCGGCGGCTCGTGCGCGGGCCGGTCGGTGGCGTCGGCGGGGGCCGGCAGAGCGGCCAGGTCCAGCTTGCCGTGGCGGTTGGTGGGCAGCTCCGGCACCCGGACGAAGGCCGCCGGGATCAGGTGCTCCGGCAGCCGCCGCCGCAGCGCGGCACGGGCCGCCGCGCCGTCCGGGGCGTCCGCGCCGCCGACGAGGTACGCGACCAGCCGGGAACCGGTGGTGGCGTGGTCGACCACCACGGCTGCCCGGCGTACCCCGGGCAGGGCGGCGCAGGCCGCCTCCACCTCGCCGACCTCGATCCGGTGCCCACGGATCTTGACCTGTCGGTCGGTGCGGCCGAGGAACTCCAGCGTCCCGTCGGCGCGGTGCCGGGCCAGGTCGCCGGTGCGGTAGAGCCGGGTCCCGGGCGCGCCGTACGGGTCAGGCACGAAACGGACGGCGGTCTCGGCGGGTCGACCGAGGTAGCCCCGGGCCGGTGCGGTGCCACCGACGTACACCTCGCCGGGCAGGCCGACCGGCACCGGCCGCAGGTCGGCGTCGAGGACGTGGACCCGCACGTTCGGCACCGGACGGCCGATCGGCAGCCGGGTCAGGCCGGGCAGTTCCGCCCCGTCGACGGTGGCGTACGTGGTGGCGCAGACGGTCGCCTCGGTCGGGCCGTAGTGGTTGTACACGGTCACCCGGCCGTCGGTGAGGCGCGCCCACCGCCCGACGGTGTCCAGGTCGACGGCTTCCCCGCCGACCATCATGGCGCGCAGCGGGCCAGCGTCGACCGGTCCGGACCGAGCGGCCAGGTCGTCCACCCAGCGCGCCCAGAGCGGCGCGGCGGTGTCGACCAGGGTGATCCCGTGTGCCCGGCACAGCTCGGCCAGGCCGGGCCCGGTGATCGCCGCCGGCTGCCGGTGCACCACCAGCGCCGCCCCGCTGGCCAGGGCCGGGAAGAGGTCACCGACGGAGGCGTCGAAGCTGAGCGGGGGCAGCATGAGCAGCCGGTCGCCGGGGCCGATGCCGTGCAGGTCGGCGAAGGCCAGCGCCAGGTTGGCGGCGGTGCGGTGGCTGACCATCACGCCCTTCGGCGTGCCGGTGGAGCCGGAGGTGTGGATGACGTAGGCGAGCTGGTCGGGGTGGACCGGTGTCGGCACCCCGCCGGCCGGCGCGGCACCGTCGTACCCCTCGGTGGGCCGGCCGTCGGGGTCGACGACCAGCAGCGTGCCGGCGTACGGCCGGTCGTCGGGGTCGGCGGGGTCCGGCGGGGCGGCCAACCTCCCGGCGAGGTCGGCGTCGGTGAGGCAGACCGTGGTGCCGGCGGCGGTGAGCAGGGCACGCAACCGGGCCGGCGGGTGGGCCGGATCGAGCGGCAGGTAGCCGCCGCCGGCCGTGAGGATCGCCAGGATGCCGGTCAGCGCGGCGGGTCCCGCCGGCAGGGCCAGCCCGACCGGCTGGTCCGGCCGGACGCCGAGGTCGCGCAGTCGGGCGGCGAGCCGGTCGGCGTCCGCGACCAGCTGGCCGTAGGTCAGCGGTGGCCGGGCGGGGGCGTCCGGGCTGGCGTCCAGCAGGGCGGGCGCGTCCGGGTCGACGGCCGCGCGGGCCCGGACCAGATCGTGCAGGCCGGCACCGGTCGGGTACGGCCGGTCGGTGGCGTTCCACCGGGCCAGGTCCCGCCGTTCGGCGTAACCGGTCAGGTCGAGGTCGGCGAGTCGGCGGTGCGGTTCGGTGGCCAGCGCCCACAGCACGGCGGTGAACCGGTCGACGAGACGCGCGACGGTCACCTCGTCGAACAGGTCGGTGTTGTAGTCGACCAGGCCGGCCAGGCCGGAGCCGACCGCACGCACCGCCACGGTCAGGTCCAGGCGGGAGGTCTCCCGGACCACCGGGACCGGCCGGACGGTGAGGTCACCGCGCGGGCCCTCCGGACCGTCCTGGTTGACCACCAGCATCACCTGGTACAGCGGGTTACGGCTCAGGTCGCGGGGCAGCCGGACGGTCTCGACAATCCGCTCGAACGGCAGCTCGGCGTGGGCCAGCGACGCCACGCAGGTGGCCCGCACCCGGGTCACCACCTCGTCCAGCATCGGGTCGCCGGACAGGTCGGTCCGCAGCGGCAGGGTGTTGATCAGCAGGCCGACGATGTCCTGCTGGGCCGCGTCGGCGCGCAGCGTCACCGGAGAGCCGACGCAGACGTCGTCGGTGCCGCCGAGGCGGGCCAGCAGCACCTGGAGCCCGGCGAGCAGGATCATGAAGCGGGTGCAGCCGGTCCGCCGCCCCAGCGCGTCGAGAGCGGCGGTCAGGTCGCCGGGGACGGTGAAGCCGTGGGTGCGTCCGGCGAAGGTCGGGGTGGCCGGTCGGGGCCGGTCGGTGGGCAGGTCGAGCAGGCCGGAGAAACCCTCGAGCCGGGTGGACCAGAACTCCCGCGCCCGGTCGGCGGCACCGCCGGCCAGCCGGTCGCGCTGCCACACCACGTGGTCGGGGAACTGGGCGACCGGGGCGGGGGCCGCCCCGCTGCCGGTCCGGTGCCGGTGGTGACCGTCGAGCAGTCCGGTCAGGACGATGTCGACGGACCGCTCGTCGGCGACGATGTGGTGCAGGCTGACCACCAGCAGGTGTTCCTCGCGGTCCAGCCGGCCCAGCCGGACCCGCACCAGGGGTGCGCGGCCGAGGTCGAAGGGCGTCTCGGTCTCCCGCCGGACGGCGTCGGCGACCGCCGCCTCGCGCTCCGCGACGGATCCGCCGGTCAGGTCCTCGACGGCCACCACGCACCGGGCCGCCGGATCGTCGGCGGCGAGCACCTCCTGCTCGACCTGCCCGTCCCGGTCCACGAACCGGGTCCGCAACGCCTCGTGGGCGGCGACCAGGTCGTCCAGCGCGGCCTGCAACGCAGCCGGCTCAAACGGCCCGGTGAGCCGGACGGCGTGGCTCATCACGTACGCCGGGCTGCCCGGCTGGAGCCGGTCGAGGAACCACATCCCCTCCTGCGTCGGCGACAGCGGCACCGGGGTGCCCGGCGCCCGGCGGGGAATCCCCGGCGGCGCGGTCGCGGTGCCCAGCCCTCGGCGGGCCATCAGCTCCCGGATCAGCCGTTCCCGGTCGGTCATCCAGTTCCCTCCACCAGTGCCCGCAGTTCCTCGTCGGAGAGGCCGGCCATCTCCTGCCGGAAGGCGGCGACGGCGTCGACGTGACCGGGCGCCGGCTCGGCGGCGCGGAGCGCGTCGGCCATCGCGGCGACCGTGGGGGCGGCGAAGAGCAGCGGAACGGGCACCTCCATCTCCACCGCCGCGCCGATCCGGCCCAGCGCCCGCACCCCGAGCAGCGAGTGCCCGCCGAGTCGGAAGAAGTCGTCGTGCACGCCCACCGTGTCGACCCGCAGCACCTCCTGCCAGATCTCGGCGACCAACCGCTCCACGGGGTCACGGGGAGCGACCGGGGCGGCGGTGGGATCGGTCCACCGGGGAGCGGGCAGCGCCTTCCGGTCGACCTTGCCGCTGCCGGTGAGCGGCAGGGCGGCCAGCGGCACCAGGGTCGCGGGGACCATGTACTCGGGCAGTTGGCGGGCCAGCGCGGGCCGGACCCGTTCCCAGAGGGTGTCCGGGTCGGTCCCGGCGGCCGGCACCGCGTAGGCGACCAGCCGGACGTCGCCGTCCCCGCCGGTCCAGGCGGTGACCACGGCGTCGGTGACCTCCTCGCGGGTCCGCAGCAGCGTCTCGATCTCGCCCGGCTCGATCCGGAAGCCGCGCACCTTGACCTGGTGGTCGGCGCGGCCGAGGTACTCCACCTGGCCGTCGGGCCGTCGTCGGGCCAGGTCGCCGGTGGCGTACAGGCGGGCGCCGGGCCGGTCGGCGAACGGGTCGGGCACGAACCGGTCGGCGGTGAGGCCGGGCCGGCCGTGGTAGCCCCGGGCCACCCCGGTCCCGCCGATGTACAGTTCGCCGACCACACCCACCGGCACCGGCTGGAACGCCTCGTCGAGCAGGTGCAGCCGGGTGTTGGCGATCGGTCCGCCGATGGTGACGGCGGCCGGGGCGGGCGGCACCGGTCCGGCGGACGAGTAGACCGTCGTCTCGGTCGGCCCGTAGCAGTTCCACAGCGACGCCCCGTCGGCGAGAAGCGCGTCGGCGAGGTCCCGAGGCAGTGCCTCGCCGCCGGTGAGCCGCAGCCGCACCGACGGGGGCACCCCACCGGCGGCCAGCAGGAGCCGCCAGGTGGCCGGGGTGGCCTGGAGCACCGTCGTCCCGCTCTCGGCCAGCCGGCGACGCAGGGCCGGCCCGTCCGCCGTCTCGTCGGCACCGACCACCAGCAGCGGGATGTCGCACATCAGCGGCAGGATCAACTCCACCACGGAGATGTCGAACGACCACGTGGTGACTGCCGCGAGCAGATCGCCCGGTCCGAGGTCGAGGTCGGCGCGGAAGGAGGTGAGCAGGTTGAGCACGGCCCGGTGCGGGACGGCCACGCCCTTCGGCCGGCCGGTCGAGCCGGAGGTGTAGAGCAGGTACGCCAGCGCGTCCGGATGCGGGACGGCCCCCGACCCCGGCTGGTCGGTGTCGGCGTCGGCGTCGGTGTCGGTGTCGGTGTCGGTGTCGGTGTCGGTGTCGGTGTCGTCGAGGAGCAAAACGGTCGGGGCCTCGTCCAGCACTCCGGCCAGCCGGTCGGCGACCGCCCGACTGGTCAGCACCACGCGGGTGCCGGAGTCGGCGAGCATGAAACGCAGCCGGTCTGCCGGCAGGGCGGGGTCGAGCGGGAGGTAGCCGGCCCCGGCGCGCCACACCCCGAGCACCGCGGCGACCATCCCGACACCCCGGTCCAGGCAGATGCCGACCGGGGTGTCCGGGGCAACTCCGGCGGCGAGTAGCCGACCGGCGACCCGCCCGGCCCACCGGTGCAGTTCGGCCCGGTCGAGCTGGCCGTCCGGGCCGGTGACCGCCGGTGGGGAGCCTGGCGTCGACGGGCCGGTGGGCAGCAGCTCCAGCACCGAGGAGACCCCGGGTAGCGGCCGGTCGGTGGCGTTCCACTCCACCAGGGCCTGCCGTAGTTCCGCTCCGCCCAGCAGCGGAATCCGGTCCAGGGGGCGGTCCGGGTCGGCGACCGCCGCCGCCAGCAGGGTGCACAGGTGCCGACCGAACCGGTCCACGGTGGCGACGTCGAACAGCGCGGTGTCGTACTCGAACGCCAGCCGTAGCGCCCCGTCGGCGGTCCGTTCCCCGATCAGGGTCAGGTCGAACTTGGCCGAGCCGCTGTCCACCTCGATGATCGTGGCCGTGCAGCCGGCGAGCCGGAACCCGTCGTGCGGCGCGTTCTGGAGGACGAGCTGGGCCTGGAAGACCGGCGCGTGGGCCAGGCTGCGGTCCGGCTGCAACTCCTCGACGAGCTTCTCGAACGGCAGCTCGGCGTTGCCGAGGCCGGTGAGGGCGACCTCGCGTACCCGGTCGACCAGTTCCCGCAGCGACGGTGACCCGGCGGTCGACACCCGCAGGGCGACGGTGTTGACGAAGAACCCGATCAGCCCTTCCAGGTCGGGGTGGTCCCGGCCGGCGACCGGGGTGCCGACGACGATGTCGTCCTGGCCGCTGTGCCGGGACAGGACCGCCTGGAAACCGGCGAGCAGGGTCATGAAGAGGGTTGCCCCGGCTGCCTGGCTGAACTCCTCGACCCGGCGGGTGGCCTCCGCCGGGAGCGTGAGGTAATGCGCCGCGCCCCGCTGGGACCGGCTCGTCGGGCGGGGCCGGTCGGTGGGCAGGGAGAGCAGGGCCGGAGCGCCACGCAGGTGAGCCAGCCAGTGGTCGAGCTGCCCGCGCAGGGTGTCCCCGTCCAGCCGCTCCCGCTGCCAGACGGCGAAGTCGGCGTACTGGGTGGGCAGTTCGGGCAGGCGGGCCGACTCGCCGGCCAGCGCGGCGGCGTACGCGGCGTCCAGTTCCCGGAACAGCACCCCCAGCGACCAGCCGTCGGAGACGATGTGGTGCAGGCAGAGCGACAGGTGGTGCCGGTCGGTGTCGGTCCGGACCACCAGCACCCGGAGCAGTGGGCCGGTGGTCAGGTCGAACGGCTGCCGTGCCTGCTCCCACACCAGCCGGGTGGCCTCGGCGTCCCGGTCGGCCGCCGGCAGCCCGGTCAGATCGACCAGGGCGAGATCCGGCACGCCGGTCGGATGGACCACCTGCACCGGCTCTCCACCGGACTCGGCGAAGGTGGTCCGCAGCGCCCCGTGCCGGGCCACGACCGCCGCCAAGGCGGTCCGCAGCGCGTCGACGTCCAGCGGACCGCGCACCCGGTACGCCACCGGGATGTTGTAGACCGGATCGGCGCCGGTGAGACGGTCCAGGAACCACAGCCGACGCTGGCCGAAGGAGGCCGGGTGTTGGCGGGGTGCGCGGGCCCGCTCGGCGAGCAGCCGGGCGAGCAGGGCCCGCTTGTCCCCGGCGGAGTCGGCCGTGCTCATCCCACCTCCTGGTCCGCGAGCCGGCGCAGTGCCGGCGTGCCGGCGGTGGCCTCGGGCACGGTGAGGCCGTGCCGGGCGGCCGCCGCGGCGATCTGCTGGCGCAGCGCGCCCGGCGCGCTGTGCGCGAAGAACCTCAGGTACGCCGCGCAGGTCACCGGGTCGTCGACGAGGAACGGCAGGTCGCTGGCGACCATGTGCCGGACCACCAGCATCGGCACCGGGCTGTGCAGCGGCCGGAACTCGGTGTTCCACAGGCCGCCCTTCGCCGGTGGCCCGTCGTGGAACTCCCCAAGCATCAGACCCTGTTCGGTGTATGCCGGCTTGAGCCGCTCCTGGGTGCGGTCCACCGTCTCCCGGGCCACGTCGGCGGGCAGGTCGGGCAGGGTGAGCAGGATCGTCTTGAACTGGGCGGCCGGTCCGGCCAGCGGCTCCAGGCGGGCGAACCAGTCCCGGTACCCGGCGAGCACCGTGTCCAGCCCGACCGGGTCGACGGCACTGCCCCGGTGCACCGCCAGGTAGAAGGTGTCCCGGTCCAGCGAGCCCTGGGCGTAGGGACAGACCGGTCCCCGGCGGCCCAGCTCCGGGTGCGGTTCGCAGAGGTACTCCCGGGCCCAGGCGACGACCGCCCGTAGCTGCTCGACCGCCCCGTCGAGCAGCGGGTGCGGCGGGTCGGCGTGCAGGTCGGTCGCGGTGAACAGGATCTGTCCGGGCAGGAGGGAATGGGTCAGCACGGCGTTCACCGCCCCCCGGTCCGGCGCCGGCTGGCGCGTACGCCGGCGGCGAGAGCGACCGCGGCGCCCAGGGCGAGGCCGGCCCCGGCACCGCGTAGGACGCGTTCCTGCCGGCGGGCCCGGGCCAGCGCGTCGGCGTACGGGGTGGTGGTGTGGGCGACCATCGTGTACAGCGGCACCCAGCGGCCCGGCAGCAGCCGGGACAGCACCCGGTCGGCGGCGGCGGAGAGGGTGTACCCGACCCGGTGCACCCGGTCCCGCAGGTCGACGAAGTTGGCGGTGGACAGGTCGGCGAGCACGTCGGTGTGCGGCTTGCGGGCCGCCTCGTACGCGGCCAGCGCCGCCGCCCGGTCCGTCGGGTGGTCGGCGAGGCAGCCGTCGAGCACCAGGCAGTCCTCGAAGGCGGAGTTCATGCCCTGGCCGTAGAAGGGGTAGACCGCGTGCGCCGCGTCCCCGACCAGCACCACCTTGTCGGCGTGCCGCCAGGGTGCGGTGCGGACGGTGACCAGGTGTCCGGTGGGGTGTCCGGCGATCTCGTCGACCAGGTCCGGCATCAGCTCCTCGGCGTCCGGGAAGTGCCGGCGGAAGAAGTCGCGTACCGCTGCCGGGGTGTCCAGCGCGGCGAAGCTCACCGGCCCCTCGTGGGCCATGAACAGCGAGCAGGTCAGTGAGCCGTCCCGGTTGGGGTGCGCGACCATCAACGCCTCGTGGCCGGGCCAGACGTGCAGTGCCTCCAGCCGGACCCGGGGGCGGTCGTCCTCGCCGACCGGGATGGTCAGCTCCTTGTAGCCCCAGGGCAGGAACTCCTGGTCGTAGTCGCTCCGCAGCCCGTGCTGCATCTGCTGACGGACCGTGGAGAACACCCCGTCGGCGCCGACGACCCAGTCCGGGGTGATGCGGGTCGGTTCCCCGCCACCGGTCGGGGCGACCTCGACGGTCGCGGTCTCCCGGTCCAGTCGCAGCAGCCGGCTGCCGAAGTGGAAGCGGACGCCCGGCTCGGCCTCGGCGGCCTCCACCACCAGCGAGATCAGCTCGTCGCGGAGCACCGAGTGCAGGATCTCGTGTTCCCGCACCCCGTACGGCTGGAAGCGCACCGACCCGTCCGGTGCGTGCACCACCCGGCCGCGCATCGGCACGCTGCGCTTGAGCACGTCGGCGAGGAGACCCACCCCGTCCAGCGCCCGCATGCCCCGGGCGGAGAGGCCAAGGTTGATCGACCGGCCACCCGCGCCCGGTGGGGCGGTACGGGGGTCGGGCCGTCGCTCGTGGACGTCGACCGTGTAGCCGCGCCGGGCGAGGTAGAGCGCGGCGAGTGAGCCGGCCAGGCCGGCCCCGATGACGACCACCCGTTCCCGGTGCGGGGTCATGTTCCCTCCTCGGCGATCAGGGAGTCCAGCAGCGCGTCGACCTCGCTGTCGGAGAGGTCGTCGAGCGAGGCGAGCAGGTCCTGCGGGGTTGGCCCGGCGGGACCGATGCGGTCGGGCACGGTGGGTACGGACCCGTTTCCGGCGACGACGACGGCGAGTTCGGCGATGGTGGGCGCGGCGAAGAGGCTGCGCAGCGCCAGGTCGGCGCCGAAGGTGGTGCGGACGCGGGCGATCAGGCGGGTCGCGGTCAGCGAGTGCCCACCGAGGGCGAAGAAGTTGTCGTGCACGCCCACCTCGTCGCGGCCGAGCACGTCCCGCCAGAGGGCGGCGAGCTGTTCCTCGACCGGGTCGCGCGGTGCGGTGGGCCCATCGCCGCTGGTCTCCCGCCAGGTCGGCTCGGGCAGGGCCCGCCGGTCCCGCTTGCCGCTGGCGGTGCGGGGCAGCGCGTCGAGGACGACCAGGGTCGCCGGCACCATGTACTCGGGCAGCCGGCGGGCCAGCGCGGCGCGCACCTGTGGCCAGAGCGACGCGGCGTCGACACCGGCCGGTTCGGTGACCGCGTACGCGGCGAGCCGGACGTCCGCCCCCGTTCCCCAGGTGGTCACCACGGCGTCCCGGACGCCGGGCTGGTCACGCAGCGCGGCCTCGATCTCGCCCAGCTCAATCCGGAAGCCGCGCACCTTGACCTGCTGGTCGGCCCGACCGAGGTACTCGAGCCGTCCGTCGGGCAGCCGCCGGGCCAGGTCGCCGGTGGCGTAGAGCCGCCCGCCGGGACGGTCGCCGAACGGGTCGGGCCGGAAGCGGTCGGCGGTCAGTCCCGGCTGACCGTGGTAGCCCCGGGCGACCCCGGCGCCGCCGATGTGGATCTCACCGACCACTCCGTCGGGCACCGGCTCGCCGGCCGCGTCGAGCAGGTGGATGCGGGTGTTCGCGCACGGCCGGCCCAGGTCGACCGGGCCGGTGGCGTCGACCGGACCGGCCGACGAGTAGATGGTGGTCTCCGACGGTCCGTACCCGTTGAGCACCCGCGCCCCGTCCGCGCGCAGCCGGTCGGCCAGGTCGCGGGTGAGCGCCTCACCGCCGCTGATCCGCAGCCGAACCCCAACCGGTACGCCCCGCGCGGCGACCAGCATCCGCCAGGTCGCCGGGGTGCCCTGGAGCACGGTGACGCCCCGGTCGGTCAGCGCGGCGTGCAGGGCGGTGGCGTCGAGCGCGGTGTCCGTGTCGAGCATCTCGATCCGGGCGCCGGCCAGCAGCGGGAGCACCAGCTCCACCACGGAGATGTCGAACGCCGGGGTGGTGATGGCGGCAATCCGGTCGGCGGGGGTCAGGTCGAGCAGCCGGTGGAACCCGACGAGCAGGTTGACCACCGCGCCGTGGGTGACCGCGACGCCCTTGGGGCGGCCGGTGGAGCCGGAGGTGTAGAGCAGGTAGGCCAGCGCGTCCGGGTGACCGGCGACCGGCGGCGGGTCGGTGGGCAGCCCGGTCGGGTCGAGCTGGTCGAGGCGGAGCACGACCGGCACGGTGGTGCCGGCGGCGGCCACCGCCCCGGCGACCCGGGCGGCGCCGGTGGCGTCGGTGAGCACCACCGGCGGGGCGGCGTCGGCCAGCATGGTGGCGAGCCGGTCGGTCGGCAGCCCCGGGTCGAGGGGCAGATAGCCGGCGCCGGCCCGCCAGACGCCGAGGACCGCCGCGACCAGGTCGGTGCTCCGGCCGAGACAGAGCCCGACCGGGGTGTCCGGGCCGACGCCGTGGCGGCGCAGCAGGTGGGCGATCCGGTTGGCGCGTACGGCGAGGTCCCGGTGGCTGAGGGTGCCGTCCGGGCCGGCGACCGCGACGGCGTCACCGGCGGCGGGCGGGTACCGGTCGAGCAACTCGCCGACGGTCGTCACGGCAGGCAACGGCAGATCGGTGTCGTTGCCGACGCGCAGGAGCCGCTCCCGCTCCCCCGCGTCGAGCATCGGCAGCTCACCGACGGGGATGCCGGGCCGGTCCAGGGCGGCGGCGAGGAGGGTGAGGTACCGGTCGGCGAACTGGTCGATCCGGGCGGGGTCGAAGAGGTCGGTGCGGTAGGTGATCCGGCCCGTCAGGCCGTCCGGCCGGTCCTCGACGGTCAACGTCAGGTCGAACTTGACCGTGCCGTTCTCCCACAGCCGTGGGGTGATCCGCAGGCCGGCCGAGGTGTCCGGGGCCGGCGGTTCGTCGAGGGCGAACATCACCTGCACCACGGGGGCGTGGGCGAGGCTACGGCTGGGGGCCAGCCGGTCCACGATCCGATCGAAGGGGACGTCCTGGCGGGACTGGACGGCGGTGGCGGAGGTCCGGGCCTGGGCGAGCACCCCGGCGAAGTCCGGCCGGTCGGTGAACCGGGCCCGCAACGCCAGGGTGTTGGCGAAGAAGCCCACCACGTCCCGGGTTTCCGGCCGGGTCCGGCCAGCCACCGGCACCGCCACGAGCAGGTCGTCGGCGCCGGTGAGCCGGTGCAGCAGCACCTGGAAGCCGGCCAGCAGCCGGGTGAACAGGGTGCCGTCCCGGCCGGCGCGCAGCCGGGCGGCCAGCGCCTCGGGGAAGCCGAACCGGACCTCGCCGCCGGCGTCGGACTGCTCGGCCGGGCGGGGCCGGTCGGCGGGCAGTTCCAGCAGGGTCGGCGCGCCGGTCAGTTCGGCGTGCCAGAAGTCCAGGTCGGCGTCGAAGGCGCCCTGTTCGTCCTGCTCACGCTGCCAGACGGCGAAGTCGGCGTACTGCACCGACGGTGGGGGCAGGTCGGGGTGGGTGCCGGCGGCCAGGGCGGCGTACCCGGCGGCGAGTTCCCGGAAGATGACCCCGAACGACCAGCCGTCGGCCACGCTGTGGTGCACCACGACGGTGAGCACGTGCGTCCCGGCGTCCCGGCGGATCAGCCCGAACCGGGCCAGCGGGCCGGTGGCCAGGTCGAAGGGTTCCCGGGCGGCGGCGTCCACCAGGCCGCGCCAGTGGTCGCCGGGGCCGGCGTCGACGACGAGCAGCCGTACCGGCGCGGCCGGGGTGACCACCTGGGCGGGTTCCCCGTCGGCGTCGGTGAAGTGGGTACGCAACGCCTCGTGCCGGTCCACCAGCCAGCTCAGGGTGGACTCCAGGGCGGCCACGTCGAGTTCGCCGTGCAGCTCGACGGCCCAGGCGATGTGGTAGGTCACCGTGCCCGGGGCCATCTGGTCGATCATCCACAGTCGACGTTGCGTGAACGACGACGGCAGGACATAGGTTTCGGTGTTCATGCTCCCGCCTGGGTGTGGTGGGGACGGTCCGACCGCCGGTCGGCGGCCGGGGTGCCGAGTCCGGCCGGGTCGACCGGTCCGGGGGTACGCGTGTCGACGGCGACCAGGCGCAGTTCCGCCGTCCGGTGCCGGCCCTGCGCGTCGGTCAGCCAGGTCTGCTCCGGGCCGGGCAGCATCTCGGTGAGCCGTACGGTGGCCGCCGGGTCGTGGCCGACGGTGCGACGCATCGCGCGGGCGAAGAGGTCCACCGCGGCGAGACTGGCGAAGTCCAGGTGGAACGGTTTCTCCTCGACCGGGGTCTTCACGAAGACGTGCCGGGGCAGGGCGTGCTCCCGCTGCCAGCGTCGGACGCGGTGGAACCGCTCGCCCTCGTCCGGCAGCCCGGCGAAGTCCAGCCCGGCGGCGGTGAACCGCCAGCTCTCCCGCGCCAGCACCACCCGGTCGACGGTGATCCGGGGCTGGTGGTCCGCGGGCCGGCGGATGTCGAACCGCTGCACGAGTTGCACCATCAGCGCCTCCCCGAGCACCTCGGCCAGCGGCAGCCGGTGCCGGCCGTCCCGGGTGTACACGGTCAGCACGCCGTCGACCGGCCCGAGAAGACAGTCAGCCACCGACACCGACGTGGCCGGGTCGAGGCCGCAGCTGTCGTGACCGAAGATCAGCCGCAGGTCCCGGTCGGTGACCAGCTTGTCGGTCAGCCGGGACGACGCGCCGCCTTCCTCCCCCGTGGCGGCCAGGGTGATCCGGCCGTACGGCAGGTCGGCGGCCATCGCGGCGCGGAGTTCCTCCGGCGCGGGGTGCTGGGCGACGAACAGCGCCGAACGCAGGGTGTTCACCCCCGGGTGCACCTCGCCGACCACCCAGTGGAAGTCCCCACGCGCCACTGCGTCCGGCCCGTCGGCGGCGAGCAGCAGATCCGGGCTGTGTTGGTACGCGCCGACCCAGCCGGGGCGGGGTGCGGCGAACGACTCTGCCACGCGTTCCCCCAGGTCGGCGGAGTTGGCGGTGATCCGGTGGCCGACGGCCTCGGGCAGGATCTTCGCCCACCGGTCCTGAAGCCCGCGCACCACCGGCGCGATCAGCTTCTCGGGCGGGTCGAAGAGCAGGTCGTTGGCCCAGAGCCAGAAGTCGGCGAAGGACACCGTGGTGCTGCCGGTGCGGGTCACCAGTTCCCGGTACCGCTCGGTGAAGGCCCGCCGGAACAGTGCCGCCCCGGCGTAGGTGAACCAGCGGACGCTCTCCAGCAGCAGGCTCAGCGCCGGCCAGCAGGTGGCGACGAGGTCGGTGGAGAGGGTGACCTCGGTGCCGGACCGGCAGTCCTCGTAGACCAGGGTCCGTCCGGCGTAGGTCCGGCCGGCGCGGCGGGTCGGCGCGGTACCGGTGAGCGCGGTGAACCACTCCTCCAGCGCCTCGATCGCGGCACCGAGCCGGTCGGCGTCCCCGGCCGCCGCGGTCACCTCGTCCCGGGCCCGGTCGAGGTCGTCGAGGACGGCCAGGGTCGGCTCCCGTACGGCCGGGTCACCGATCGCGGCGAGTCGGGCCCGCAGCGCGCGTTCCGGGAAAAGGTCCTCCTTGGGCACCTCCAGCGACCACGAGATCCGGCGTTCCCGCCGCAACTCGTCGAGCATCCGGTAGATCTGCTCGCTGGTGGTGATCCCGGTGGCCGGGTCGGCGACCAGTTCGGCGGCGATCTCGCCGGCCGGCCGGGTGCCGTCGCAGGCGCGCAGCAGCCGGGCCGTCACCGGCGGCAGGTCGACCGGTGGGGTCAGCGGCATACGCAGCTCGTCACCGACGACGGCCAGGAAGGGCATCCGGCGCGGGACCAGCCACGGTCGCAGCGCCGGCTCACGGGCGGCGAGCGCCTCCGCCACCTCGACCACCGCCCAGTTCTCCAGGTAGACGGTGCGACGGGCCAGCGGCGAGTCGCCGTGCTGGACGGCGAGCGCGGGCCGGTCGCCGGTGATCCGGGCCCAGCCGACCGGGCCGAAGAACCCGATGGTGTCGTTCTTGACGCAGTACCGCTGGAGGTAGGTTGCGACCAGCGCCTCGTGCTGGCGGTGCCGGGAGTCGCGCCGGTCCCCGGCGGTCCGGACCGGGTCGATGCCGGTGCGCAGCGCGTGCCGGTTCTGCCAGGTCACCGCCGCGCGGAACAGCGGGTCGGCGGCGACGCCGCGCAACGCGGCGGCCCGGCGCGCGCTGGCCTGGTCGTACGCGTCCCGGAACGCCACGAGCGCAGCGGCCCGGTCGTCGTGGGCGGCGCACAGCTCCCCGTGGGCGTGGACGAGCGCGCCACCGTCGACCGACGCGGCAGCAGCGGGCAGCGGCTCCGGTGCGGTGTCCCGCCGGAGCTGACGGATCGCCCGGTTCCAGTCGGTCCGCTCCCCCGCCGGACTCGCCTCCCGGACCCGGCGCAGTCGTTCGGCCAGCTCTCGACGGGCCTCGGTGAGCCGGTCCTCGGCGGCCAGCAGTGCGTCGGCGCTCCGAACCAGATCCGCGTCCCCGAGTGCGGTCAGTGTCTCGACCGGGAACCCGGCGGCGCGCAGCCCGACCCAACGCCACAGCGCCCACGGCCCCTCAACCGGACGCACCAGGTGGGCCGGTTCACCGGCGCGGATCAGGGTGTGCGAGGCGTCCGGCGTGGCCGGGGCAGCCGGGGCAGCCTGCGTGGCCGGGGCAGCCGGCACCGGCGACTCGGCGGTGCCGGCCGGCCGGTAGCCGCTCCGGTCCCGCCGGACGACTCCGGTGGTCACGGCTCGGACGCCGGGGGCGCGGTGCGCGATCGCGTCGGCCAGCGTGGCGAGCGTCGGCCGCTCGTAGACCAGGCGGACCGGCAGGTCGACGCCGAACCGGTCGGCCACGACGAAGGTGAGCCGGGTGGCCAGCAGCGAGTTCCCGCCGAGGAGGAAGAAGTCGTCGTCGGTCCGGCCCGGGGCGGTGCCGAGCAGCTCGGCCCAGACCTCGGCCAGCCGGAGATGAACCGGGTCGGTCAGGTCGGCGGGCGGACGGTCCGGGGACGGCTCCGGCAGGGGCAGGGCCCGCCGGTCGATCTTGCCGTTACGGGTCAGCGGGAGGGCGGGCAGGACCAGGTACGCGGCCGGGCGCAGATGGGCCGGGAGTCGCTCGGTGGCGTACCGGGCCAGGTCCTGGGTGGTCGGCGCGGAGTGGCCGGGCCGGGAGGTCAGGTAGGCGAGCAGCCGACGTCGTTCCCCGTCGCCGTCGACGACCACGACCGCGTCCGCGACGTCCGGGTGGGTACGCAGCACCGCGGCCACCTCGCCCGGCTCGACCCGGAAACCCCGGATCTTGACCTGCCCGTCGATGCGGCCGAGGAAGTCGAGGGTGCCGTCCGGCCGCCAGCGCACCAGGTCGCCGGTGCGGTACATCCGGGCACCCGGCCGCGGGTCGAACGGGTCGGGCAGGAACACCGCCGCGGTCGCCGCCGGACGACCGAGGTAGCCCCGGGCCAGCCCGACCCCGCCGGTGTAGAGCTCACCGGCCACGCCGACCGGCACCTGACGTCCCTGCGGGTCCAGGACGTACACCGTGGATCGGGGCACCGGTCGACCGATCGGCACCGGGTCCGACACGTCCTGCGGATCGGTCATCGGGTGTACGCAGGTGAAGGTGGTGTTCTCGGTCGGTCCGTACCCGTTGACCAGCGGCGCGCCGCCGCGCACCCGCAGCGCGCGGCGGACCGCGTCCGGGGTGAGCACGTCCCCGCCGGCGAGCAGTTGGTCTACCCCGGCGAGGCAGTCCGGGTCGAACTCGACCAGCTGGTGGAACAGCCCGGCGGTCAGCCAGAGCACGGAGATCCGCTCCCGGCGGAGCAGTCGGGCCAGCTCGGCGAGGTCGGGCGTGCCGGCCGGGGCCACCACCAGCCGGGCGCCGTTGGCCAGGGCCCCCCAGATCTCCAGGGTGGCCGCGTCGAACGCCGCCGGGGCGAGGTGCAGCAGGGTCTCCCCTGGACCGAGGCGCAGGTAGCCGGGCTGGTGCACGAGCCGGACCACGGCGGCGTGCGGGACCGCCACCCCCTTGGGCGTGCCGGTGGACCCGGACGTGAAGCTGACGTAGGCCAGTCCGGCGGGATGCGCCCGTCCGGCCGGGACGACGGCGGACTGGTCGATGGCCGCCATCCGGTCGGCGGTGGCCAGGTGGTCGGAGGTGGCCAGTTGCTCGGCGGTGGCGGGCTGGTCGGAGGTGGCGGGCCGCTCGGTCGCGGGCTGGTCCAGACGGAGCAACCGGGTGGCTCCCGGCAGCTCGTCGGTGGCCAGCACCAACGGGTCACCGGCGACAGCGAGCAACTGCCGGATCCGGGCGGGTGGGTCCGCCGGGTCCAACGGCAGGTACCCGCCGCCGGCCTTGAGCACGGCGAGGAGGGTGACGACCAGCTCGACCGAGCGGGGCATGGCGACCGCCACCGGCTCGTCCGGCCGCACGCCGGCGGCGATGAGCCGGCGGGCGAGCCGATCGGCCCGTTCCTCCAGTTCCCGGTAGCGCAGGGTGGTGCCGTCGGCGCCGGCCAAGGCGACCGCGTCGGGCTGCCGGCGGGCCATCGCGGTGACCAGGTCCGGCACGGTGGCGTCAACCGGGTACGTCCCGGCGGGCACCGGGTCGGTGCCGGTCTGGTACTCACCCAGCAGGGCCCGGTCGGTCGGGTCGAGCAGGGGCAGCGCGGACACCGGACGGTCGGGGTCGGCGGCCAGCCCGGTGAGGACGAGCAGGAACTGGCGCAGCATGGCATCCGCGCCGGCCTCGGTCAGCCGGTGCCGGTCGTGGTACATCAGCACGGCCAGCACCGGCTCGCCGTAGACGCAGACGGTCACGGGCGGGCCGGGACGCCGGTGGACACGGGCGACCCGGGCACCCCAGCCGGGCACCGACCGGCTCAGTGCGGTCTGCAGGTCGTGGTGCTCGTACATCAGGAGGCTGTCGAAGAGCGGGGTGCTGGCCGGCACCGCGCTCCAGCGCTGGATCTCCGCCAGCGGGGCGAGCTGGTGCGGGCGGACCTCGTCGATCTGCCGGCGGACGTCGACCAGCCAGTCGCCCACCGGCTGGCCCGGCTCGACCCGGATCCGCAGCGGGATCGTGTTGATCAAAAGACCCAGCATCCGGTCCGCACCGTCCACCGTGTCCCTGCGGCAGGTCCGGGTGGAGCCGAACACCACCTCGGTGAGTCCGGCGTAGCGATGCAGCAGTACCGACCAGGCGGCGGTGACCAGGGTGCCGAGCGACACGCCGGCCCTCCGGGCGGCGGCGGCAAGCGCGGCGGTCGTCTCGGCGTCGAGGGACCGGGTCACCTCGCGGACCGAGGCGACGTCACGAGGCCGGTCGTCCGGACGGCCGGTCGTCGGCAGGGGGGTCGGCACGGCCACTCCGGCCAGCCGATCGCTCCAGAACCGCCGGTCGTCGCCGCGTGGACGCCGGGCCGCCCACACCGCGTATTCGCCGAACGGTGGACGCGCCGGCGCGACGTACGGGCGCCCGGCGACGAGGGCGTCGTGTTCGGCGCAGACCTCGTCGAGCAGCATGTGGACCGAGCGTCCGTCGAGAATGGCGTGGTGCAGGGTCACCGCGAGGGTGTGCTGGTCCGGCCCGTGCGTGATCAGGGTGACCCGGGCCAAGGGCGCAGTCGAGGAGTCGAAACCGGCGGCCCGATCGTCGGCGAGGAAGCGGGTCAGCCGCTCGGCCCGTCCGGCGGGCGGCTGTGCGGACCAGTCCTGGTGCGTCACCGGCAGGCTCGCCTCCGGACGGACTTCCTGCGCCGGGTCGCCGTCGCCGGGCCAGACGAAGGCGGTCCGCAGCACCGGATGCCGGGCGGTGGCATGCTGCCAGGCGGCCCGCATCGCAGCCGGGTCCAGCGGCTCGGGCCAGTCGATGACCACCTGGAGGATGTCGATGCCCGAACCGGGCTGGTGCTTCTGGGTGAAAAGCATGCCCGGCTGCAACGTGACCGTGTCGTACCGGTCGTCGGCGGCTACATCGGAGGGCACTGCCGGCACGTGTACTCCTTCACGTCCGGCACACCGGACAGAAACACCCAGAAACCAGGAATGACCACGGAAAAGCGAATTCTGACCGTCGCGACCCGCGTTCGGCGGAAGGATTTTCGGGCGGCGGGGGCTGACAGCCAAGAAGCTACGAGGGCGATTCGGCTCTGTCAACCATTCGCGTTCGTGACCCGTCGGCCCGACACCCGCGTCAACCGACGGTTCGGCCCCGATTCGCCCAACAAAAGGGGAATCAGCGCGCCTTCCCACCGACCAGTCGGATACGGACAGAAAGGCACCCGTCTGATTCCACAATGGATATCCCGAACGGGTGGTGCGCCCACCCGGGTCGCGGACTTCCGCGACCCGGTCGGGGGCACGGGATCGATCGACGCCCCGGACCGTAACCACTGTGGACGCACCGGACCGCAAGCCGGGGCGGTGCTGGCCGGATCAGTCCCGGGCAGCCAGCCACTCCCGCAGGCTGCGTGGACGCATGTCCGTCCAGGCGTCGTCGATGTGTGCCAGGCAGTGCGCCCGATCGCCGCCGACGCCGACCGGACGCCAGCCGACCGGAACGTCCGAACCGTCCGGCCAGATGGAGTACTGCTCCTCGTCGTTGACGACGACCTGGTACCGACGCCGGTCCTCGGTTTCTTCCATCGCCACTCTCCCGGTGCGGTGGTGTGCACGAATTAGACCGCGACTCTACCGTCCATTACGACCGGTCACAGTTGACCGATCGGTGACGCCGAGCCATCCGATCGATTGCCGAAAATCGTCTGATCGCGTACTGACATCCGACCGGTAATGGGAACGGCCACCGAACAGGAAAGCGCTGCCGCAGTGACGCCGAAACCTCGCACAGTAACCGTTCCGCCATGACCCAGCCGCCCTCGCCCACTCAATGGGTCGGGTCCACCCGACGCGGGCACCCCCGTCCCCGGCACCCCTTCACTTCGGGTGCGACTTATATAAGTGGATCCTGATAGTGTCGCCCCGACGTGGCCGGCGCCGACGGTCCAGGTTTCGCCCGGTAGCACGTCGGGCACCTCGTCGGATGATCCGACGGGAACGTCGGCGACGGGTGAACACGCCAGGGACGTCGGCCGGGACGTGCGGGACGCGTTCACGAGGTGGTGCGTCGGGCCGGACCCGGACCAGTCGCGCGCGGACACGAGAGGCGGGTGGACGTGGTGACGGCATGCCGTGGACGGACCTGGCGGGCGCCGCTGGCCCTGGTCGGCGTCGTCCTGCTCCTGGCGGTGTCCGGCTGCCGGTGGCCACGGGACACCGGCACCACGCTGGACGACGTACGCGGCGGGGTGCTGCGGGTCGGGGTGAGCGAGGCGCCGCCGTGGACTCGGGTCGCCGACGACGGCATGGTCACCGGAGCCGAGGCACGGCTGGTCCAGCGCCTCGCGGACCGACTGGACGCCCGGGTCGAGTGGTACCCCGGCTCGGAGTCCACGCTGATGGCCGCGCTGAAGGACCGGGTCCTCGACCTGGTGGTCGGCGGGCTCGACGCCAAGGCGCCCTGGACGAGAGAGGCTTCGCTCACCCGGCCGTACGTCACCATGCGCACGGTCGTGGCCGTGCCCGACGGCGTCGCCGCGCCGGCGGAGCTGGCCGGCCAGCGGGTGGCCGCGACCGCCGGGACCGCCGAGATCGCCGCCTTGCGCGGCGAGGACGCCGTCCCGGTGCCGGTGCCGGAGGTGACCGGCCGGGAACCCCTTCCTGTGGTCGTCGGTCAGTGGCGGCTCGCCGAACTGGGGCTGCGGGGCAGCGGGCACGAGGTCGCCAAGCACGACCACGTGTGGGCGGTGCCGTTGGGCGAGAACGGCTGGCAGGTCGAGGTGGAGCGGTTCCTGCTGGCGCTGTCGCACCGCGAGGTCGAGGACCTGCTGGTCGACGCCGAGCGCGAGGAGGCGGCGGTGTGAGGGTGTACGACCGGTTCGAGCTGCCCCCGGACAAGGCCGCCCTGCACCGACGGGCGGTCCGGCTGGAGTGGTGGACCATCGCTTTCTTCGTCGTGGCGATCACCCTGCTCGCCTTCACCCTCGGGCAGTCCCAGGCGATGAAGGCGGCGTGGATCGAGGACATGCTCGGCCTGGTGCCGCCGGCCGCCTTCCTGGTCGCCGCCCGGTTCCGCAACCGCCGGCCCAACGCCCGCTTCCCGTACGGCTACCACCGCTCGGTCAGCATCGCCTTCCTGGCCGGATCCGTCGCTCTGCTCGGCCTTGGCGGGTACGTCGTCTACGACTCCCTCATCCGGCTGCTCGCCCGGGAACGCCCGCCGATCGGACTGGTTGAGCTGTTCGGCCACCGGTTCTGGCTGGGCTGGTTGATGGTCGCGGTGCTGTTCGCCACGATGGTGCCGGCGATCCTGCTCGGCCGGATCAAGCAGCGCATCGCCCGGCAACTGCACGACAAGGTGCTCCACGCCGACGCGGAGATGAACCGGGCCGACTGGCTGACCGCCGGCGCGGCGATCCTCGGCGTACTCGGCATCGGCGCCGGACTGTGGTGGGCCGACGCGGTGGCCGCGTTGATCATCGGTGGCGACATCGTCCGCGACGGCATCCGCACCCTGCGCAGCGCGGTCGCCAACCTGATGGACAGCCGGCCGCGCGTGGTCGACGGCAGCCGACCGCATCCCCTGCCCGACGACCTGCTCACCGCCGTCCGGGACCACGACTGGATCGCCGACGCCTGGCTGCGACTGCGCGAGGAGGGCCACGTCTTCGTCGGCGAACTGCTCGTCGTGCCGGTCCCCGGCACCGACCGGCTGGTCGAACGGCTGGAGGCGCTCGGGTCCTGGGCCCGCGACTTCGACTGGCGGATCCACGACCTGGTGGTCTCCCCGGTCACCCGGATCGAGGGCCGCGCCGGGGAGCACAGCCGGCCGGATCCCGCGCGCAGGCGACCGCGTCCCCGGGCCGAGGGTCGGGCGGCCGAGGCCGACGCCCGGACCGGCTGACGGCCCAGGGCCTTTCCCCGGTGGTCAGTGCGCCGGTGACGGCGTCTCGGGAGGCCGGCCGGCGGCGTGGTGGGCGTCGGCGAGCGCGACGCCGAGCAGCACGAGTGCGGCGACCACCGACGCGGCCAGCGGCGGAGCAAAGGTGAGGGGCAGGGCCACCACCACCAGGACGGCGATGGCGACCACCCGGCGCCTCGACAGGCGGTCGAACACCACCCGTTCCAGCCGGATGCGGCCGTACAGGAACAGGGCGGGCCCGCCGAGGATCGCCCCCAGCCAGGCCGGCACGGGTCGGCCACCCGGGTGTTGCAGGGCCACCTCGAAGCCGACTGCGGTGACGACGATGCCCACCACCATCACCAGGTGCGCCACCCCGGTGGCCTCGCCGGCGGCGAGGCGGTCACTGGACGCGGTGACCGCCTGGGCGAGCACCTGCCCGGAGCGGTAGAAGTAGATCCGCCACAGCAGCACCGTCGACAGGAAGACCACCACCAGCGCCGTCCAGGCCGCGACGTCCTGACGCTGGCCGGTGAAGGAGATACCGGCGGCCAG
Organism: Micromonospora pallida; assembly: GCF_900090325.1. Classification (NCBI taxonomy): domain Bacteria; kingdom Bacillati; phylum Actinomycetota; class Actinomycetes; order Micromonosporales; family Micromonosporaceae; genus Micromonospora; species Micromonospora pallida. The sequence goes on from NZ_FMHW01000002.1 coordinate 2,441,451, forward strand.
CACGCTCTCCCCGAGAGCGATCATCAGGAGCTGCTGGTAGCGCGCGGGAAGGTGGTGACCGCTGTCCATTGCCCACACGCTGACCGCTGGACGCGGCGTCCCCGGCACCGGCACCGGCCAGCGCAGCCGTGCCGCGACGATGTCCACCGCGATGGCGACGGCCCAGACGGCGGCCCGCGCTGCGCCGGTGACGGCCACGCCGGCCAGCCAGATCACCCCCGTCCCCGCGCTCCACAGCACCGACCGCAGGTAGAGGCTCCGCAGCGCGTGTCCGCGCAGGGCAGGAATCAGGACGAGCGGCCGGGCGACGCGCAGCAGCACGTACGGCAGGACGAACTCCCACCCCCGACCGACGAACGCGGTCGGCAGGGCCGACGACATGACCAGCAGGCCGAAGGCACTGGCCAGCACCAGCCACTGGACCCGGTGGCGGCGGGGGTCGAACCAACTGGTGATGTGGGCGGTGGTGATCCACAGCCAGATCAGCGGCAACGCCAGGACGAGCAGGTAGCCCAACGATCGCACCCGTACGAGGACCTCGTCGGCGGTGATGTCCCGGACGACCCGGCTGACCACCCCGGAGAGGGCGAACACCAGCACCAGGTCGACGAAGAGTTCCAGGAAGTTCGCCTGCCGCACGTCCTCCCGATGTCGCAGCAGGTCCTCCCCTGACTTGCCGCTCCGGAGTAGGCCCATATCCGCCATGCTCGCCGGTGGCACCCCGGCCCGGAGGCGGGACAGGGTGCCCGCCATCCGACCGGGTCGCGGCCCAGGGCGGCTCCGGCATGACCCGGTCGGTAGCGGGTACCGCCTGGTCATGGCGACGGGACGCTACGACGACGAGGTGGCCGCGCTGGCGACGCCGCTGGGCGATCCCGGCGACCTGGACGTGTTGCTGGACCGGGTGGGCGACGCCCGGGTGGTGATGCTGGGCGAGGCGAGCCACGGCACCCACGAGTTCTACACCTGGCGGGCGGCCGTCACGAGGCGGCTCGTCGAGGAGAAGGGCTTCTCGTTCGTGGCCGTGGAGGGCGACTGGCCGGACTGCGACCGGGTGGACCGCAGCGTCCGCTGCCGTACCGACGCACCGGCCGACCCGCGCGACGCGCTGACCACCTTCGAGCGGTGGCCGACGTGGATGTGGGCCAACGAGGAGGTGGCCGACTTCGCGCGCTGGTTGCGCGCCCACAACGCCCGCGTGGCCGAGGCCGACCGGGCCGGCTTCCACGGCCTGGACGTCTACTCGCTGTGGGAGTCGCTGCGCGAGATCCTCACCTGGCTGCGCGAGCACGACCCGGAGCAGGTGCCCACCGCGCTGGCGGCGTACCGCTGTTTCCAGCCGTACGGCGAGGACGCTCAGCGCTACGCCCTGGCCACCCGGTTCGTGCCCACCAGCTGCGAGGACGAGGTCGTCGACCTGCTGGTCCGGCTGCGCGTGCGGGCCGCCGCCGACGGCGCGGACCGGTTCGGGGCCTGGCAGAACGCCGAGGTCGTCGCCGGCGCCGAACGCTACTACCGGGCGATGGTCCGGGGCGGCCGGGAGTCGTGGAACGTCCGCGACCGGCACATGGACGACACCCTCGACCGGCTCCTGGCCCACTACGGACCGCAGGCCAGGGCGGTCGTCTGGGCACACAACACCCATGTCGGCGACGCCCGCGCGACCGACATGGTCGACGCCGGCGAGGTCAACATCGGTCAGCTCGCCCGGGAACGGCACGGCCCGGACCAGGTGGTGCTGGTCGGTTTCGGCACCCACCACGGCACCGTGCTCGCCGGCGACGCGTGGGGCGCTCCGGTGGAGGTGATGCGGGTGCCCCCGGCCCGCCGGCACTCCCTGGAGGAGGCGCTGCACGCCGCCGCGCCGGAGCAGGCCCTCTTCGTCTTCCCGTCAACTCCGCAGGCCGACCTGCTCAGCCACGAACTCGACCATCGGGCCATCGGTGTCGTGTACCACCCGGACCGGGAGAGTTGGGGCAACTACGTGCCCACCGTGCTGGGTGACCGTTACGACGCGTTCTGCTGGATCGACGAGTCCCGGGCCCTGCGGCCGCTCCGCGTCCGACGCAGCAGCCCGAGCGAACCGGAGACGTTCCCGTCCGGCGTCTGACCCCGAGGCTCGACCCGGCTGCTGGCGGTTTACCGCCCGTGGGCCCGGGAAGCCAGCATCGTCGGCGGCCCGAGCCGCTCTCGGGCCGTGACCGAGACACGGGGAGGTTGACATGGCTGACCGGGAGCAACTCCACGACCTGCGCCAGCAGGCTCACCAGGCCGGCATCGGGGGCAACTCCAAGATGACCGAACAGCAGTTGCGCCAGGCCCTGCGCAAGGTCGGCAAGGGCGCCGACCCGCAGCTCGCCAAGCGGGAGGCCAAGAGCTGACCGGCACTCGACGCCCGTACCCGATCGGGTACGGGCGTCGAGTGCCCGCCACCGGGGCTCGGTGATACCGTCGCCCCGGTGTTGGGAGTTTCGGACGATTCCACCGGAACGCCGTTGTCCTACCGGCAGGTACTCGCCAGTCCCAACGTTCCGCAACTGCTGTTGGCGGCATCGCTCTCCCGGCTGGCGGAAGGCGTGCTGCTCTTCGTCGTCGTCCTCTACGTCATCGTGGAGTTCGGCTCCGCCTCGCTCGCCGGCCTCAGCGCGTTCTTCCTGACCCTGCCCGGCTTCCTGGTGAGCCCGGTCGCCGGTGCCGTCCTCGACCGGCTCGGCGTGGTCCGCGCCGTGGTCCTGGACACCCTGTCGAGCGCCGTCCTCATCGCCACGATCGCCGTGTTGTCGTGGGCGGACGCCCTCCGCGCGCCGATCCTTTTCGTGCTGCTCACGCTCTACTCGCTGACCAGCCCGCTGACCTCGGGCGGGATCCGGACGCTCTTCCCCCGGTTCGTCCCCGAGCCCGCCTACGACAAGGCGAACGCCCTCGACCTGAGCACCTTCTCGGTGATCGACGTCGTCGGGCCGTTGATCGCCGGTGCCCTCTTCGCCGGGATCGGCGCCAATCCGACGCTGCTCTGCGTGGCCGTCACGTACGCTCTGGCCGCCGCCAGCGTCGCCCTGCTGCGGGAGCCCGCCCCCGAGACGGAGCACCCACCGCCCCGACAGCACCTGCTCCGGGCGGCCTGGGACGGCGTCGTCCACCTGGTGCGCAACCCCACGCTGCGCGCGCTCGCGGTCTCCTACTCGCTCTACCAGGCCGCCTCCGGCATGCTGATCGTCATCGTGCCGGTCGCCGTGGGCCGGTGGCTCGGCGACACCGACGGGACCGAGCGGTACGTCGGCGTACTGTGGGCCGTTGCCGGCCTGGCCGGCACGGTCGGCGCGCTGGTCGCCGGCAGGCTGGTCGGCGCCGGACGCGAGCGCGCCTACATGGTCGGCGCCACGCTGGTCTGCGCTGCCGCGATCTTCCCGGTCAGCGCACTCGGCTCGATCGTCGCCCTGGGCGCCGGTCTCGCCCTGGTCGGTCTCAGCGAGGGCGCCGTCAACGTCAGCCTGCTCTCGCTACGGCAGCGTCGGACCGAGCCGGCCTGGCTCGGGCGGGTCATGACCGTGTCGATCAGCGTCAACCTGATGGGGTTCCCGGTCGGCACGCTGCTGGGTGGCCTCGTCGTGACCCACTCGGTGACCGTGGCGCTGGCCGTCGCCGCCGCGCTGGCGGTCGGGTCGGCCGCGTCCGCCCGCCTCCTCGTCCCCGGAGAGGCCTGAGCGGTCCCCACCCCGGCACGTCGGCGACGGCCGGGCTCGCCCGCCGGCTTCGGAGCCGGCGGCACCTCCACCACGACACGACCGGCAGGGGGGTGGCTGGCTCTGGGTGGCCCGGTCGCATCCGCCGGCATCGACGCGGCCCGGACCATTGCCTGGCGGGACGGATCCCGCACCCGTGGGGCAAGCCGGTGAAGACGCGTTCCCGGTTCGTGTTCCTCCGCGTCCGTCCGGCCGGTCGGATCCTGCGGGCCGCCCACCGCGACCACGACCTGCCCGAGGCGTGGCTGATCGCCGAATGGCCGGCCAATCGGAACCCACCAAGTACTGGCTGTCGAACCTGCCGGCCACCACAGCGAAACGCACCCTCATCCGGTGGGCGAAACTCCGGTGGCACATCGAGCACGACTACCGCGAACTGAAGACCGGACTCGGCCTGGACCACTACGAGGGCCGCACCTGGCAGGGCTGGCACCACCACGTCACCCTCGTGTCCGCCGCCCACGCCTTCTGCACCCTGCAACGCCTCGACCCAAAAGCCCCCGCGCCGGCCTGACCCTCTACGCCGTACTTCGCGAACTACAAGCCCACCTCGCCCGCCTGGCCGGCGCCTGCCCCACCGGCAAGACCCGCTTCCCCACCAGACGAGAACCCCGAGACCAACTCCGATCATGACAAAGCACTACCAGGGCCCTGAGGACCCCAGCCGAGACTCCATCCGGCACCGCTTTCGATCCCGGACGGCAGGGCCGGCGCGTCTCACTCCCAGCGGAAGAAGCGGACCGCCAGCAGGCAACCGAGTACGGCGGTGATCCCCAGGGCCACGAGCTGCGGCACGGCCGGCGTACCGCCTGCCCACGCAGTGGCCACCGTGTCCACGGTGGCGCCCAGCGGCGAGTAGTCACCGATCCGCGCCAACACGGCCGGCATCTGGTCACGCGGCAACCAGGCCCCGGCGAGGAAGAGCAGCGGGAAGAACAGGGCCGGGCCGATGGACTGCGCCGCCCGGGCCGACGGGGCGAGCGCGGCGATGAGCAGACCCAGCCCGAACAGGCAGGCCACCCCGAGCAGGAAGGCCAGCACGAACCCTGGCACGTTGGCCGGGGCCGGCTGGTCCAGCAGGAACCGGACGCCGACGGCGGTCACCACCGCACCGGCGACACCCATCGCCAGGTTGACCACCACCTGCGCGACCAGCAGCAGGGCGGGGTTGACCGGCGTGGTGGCGAGCCGCCGCAGCACCCGCCGTTCCCGGTAGATGCCCAGCGCCATCGGCAGGGTGAACAGGGCGAGCATCCCGATGGTGAGGGACAGCGCGAGGGCGGGCAGGAACGTCAACTCGCCGTGCTGACCGCCGGTCTGCTCCGCCCCGCCGCGCGACGGCAGTCCGAACACGAGCATCAGCCCCAGCGGCAGGGCGAAGACGAAGAACAACGACACCGGTTCACGCAGGAAGAGCTTGGCCTCGACCGCGACGAGCTTGGACAGGGCGTTCACGATGACCTCTCGTCGATCGTCTGTGGGGTACCGGTCCGGACCGGACGACCGGTCAGGGAGACGAAGGCGTCGTCCAGGGTGGGCTGCTCGACGCGCAGCCCGGTGTAGCGGACCTTCCGGTCGGCCAGCGCCGAGAGCACCGCCTGGGACACGCCCTCGGGGCCGGTCACGGTCACCTCGTCGCCGCTGCGGCGCACCCCGGTCACTTCCGGCAACGCGTCGAGCGCGACCTCGTCGAGCGGGTCGAGGGGAGAGAAGTGCACCCGGTGTTCCGAGCCGACCCGGGCGAGCAGACCGGACGGGGTATCTATGGCGACGACCCGACCGACGTCGATCACGGCAAGCCGGTCGCAGAGCCGCTCCGCCTCCTCCATGAAGTGCGTGACCAGCACGACCGTCACACCCCGGTCGCGGATCCGCTCGACCAGGTCCCAGGTGTCCCGCCGACCCTGCGGGTCCAGCCCGGTGGTCAGTTCGTCCAGGATCGCGATCTCCGGGCGACCGACCAGCGCCAGGGCCACCGAGAGCCGCTGTTTCTGGCCGCCGGAGAGCTTGTGGAAGGCCGTGTCGCGCTGACTGGCCAGGCCCAGGTCCGCCAGGAGTTCGTCGATGTCGGCCTTGTTGCGGTAGAAGGACCGGTACAGGTCCAGGGCCTCCCGCACCCGCAGCTTGTCGGGGAGTTGGCTCTCCTGCAACTGGGCACCGACACGCTGGCGCACCTCGGTGCGGTCCCGCACCGGGTCGAGACCGAGGACCCGGACCTGCCCACCGTCGGCGCGGCGCAGTCCCTGCACGCACTCGACGGTGGTGGTCTTTCCGGCGCCGTTCGGACCGAGCACGCCGAATATCTCGCCCTGCTCCACGGTGAAGGAGACGTCCTCGACCGCGACCTTGTCGCCATATCGTTTGTGTAGGTGCTCGACTTCGATGACCGGCATGGGTGGTCCTCCGTCACGTGCGGCTGCCGTCGTGAGGGCGGACCCTCGGGATGTCACGGCGTCGATGGGTGGGAACGTCCGAGGTCAGCCCGGGGGCCGACGCGCCCATCATCCGGGCAACCACGACGATGATCAACCCATCGGACGATGAATTGGGGGTGTAGAACCGGAAATCACCGGCCCGTCAGGGGTTCCCCGGGTTCACACAGAGTGTCCGTCCTGTCGGTCACACGCCGAGGCAGAGGGTGGCCAGTTCCTCGATCCGGGTCAGGGTGACGTCCGGGGCGGCGGCCCGCAGGGTCTCCGCGTCCGACTCGCCCCACAGGGCCGCCACCGCGAGCACCCCGGCGCTGCGGGCGCTGGCCAGGTCGGCCGGGGCGTCGCCGACCATCAACGCCTGCCCGGGTGGCACGTCCAGCAGGTCGAGGGCCCGGTGGACGATGTCCGGGGCGGGCTTCGGCCGGGGCACCTCGTCGGCGCCGACGACGTGGTCCACCAGGGGCAGCAGACCGACCCGGTCCAGGACGAGCCGGGCCCGCTCCCCGCTGCGACCGGTCGCGACGGCCAGGCCGACGCCGTGTCCACGCAGTTCGCGAAGGAGTGCCGGCACGCCGGGCACCGGTGTGACCAGGTGCGCCAGGCGGTTGCTCTCCCGGACGAACGGCTCCGCCATCGCCGCCGGCAGGCCCATCAGCCGCAGCACCTCGGGCAGGTAGCGACCGGGGTAGCCGCAGTACTCGTCGACCGGGGCGACACCGTCGCCGACCACCTCCCGGTACGCCAGCGCGAACGCCGTGCGGGCCACGGCGAGACTGTCGACGAGCACGCCGTCGAGGTCGAGCAACACCGCGCGGACACTCCCGGGGACGAGGGCCCGTCCCGCCGCGCCGGCCCCGACCAGGCGGGCGCCTACGGCCTCGGACACCGGCGTCACCTCCTTCGTCACGATCGCGCCACGACACCCCGACCGCTAGGGGTGGCCGGTTCTGGGTGGCCCGGCTACCGTTCGGGGCGTCCGGCCGGGGCGCGTAGGGGCGTCCGGGCCGCCCATCGACCGTACCCCCGCCAACCGGCGGAACGCCGCCGGGTGGACCGCGCAGAAGGAGCGTCATCGTGCCGCTGCTGAGCTGGCTGTCCGAGTCCACCGACGAGCGGCCGGACGCGATCCGGGTCGACGACCGGTCGGTGTCCTGGGTGGAGTTGCGCCGGCTGGCCACGGCGGTCGCGGACGACCTGCGGGGCGTCCGGCGGGTGGCGGTGACGGCCACGGCGAGCCTGGAGACCGTGGTCGGGGTGGTGGGCGGGTTGCTGGCCGGCGCGGCGGTGGTGCCGGTGCCGCCGGACGCCGGGCCCCGGGAACGCGACCACATCCTGCGCGACTCGCGGGCCGAGGTCCTGCTCGGGCCCGCCGGCGCCGAGCCGGCAGACGGCTCCGGCCCACCGGTCGTGCCGGTCGACCTCGGCCGACGTTCGGACACCCGGCACCCGGAACCGGCACCGGACGCCACCGCGCTGATCCTCTACACCAGCGGCACGACGGGGGCACCCAAGGGCGTGGTGCTCTCCCGGCGGGCCGTCGCGGCCTGCCTGGACGGACTCGCCGACGCCTGGTCCTGGACGCCGGACGACCGGTTGGTGCACGGACTGCCGCTGTTCCACGTGCATGGTCTCGTGCTCGGTGTGCTGGGTCCGCTGCGGCTGGGCAGCCGGCTGCACCACGTCGGCCGTCCACGCCCCGAGCGGTACGCGGCGGCGGCCGGCTCGCTCTACTTCGGCGTACCGACCATCTGGTCGCGGATCGCCGCGGACCCGGCCGCAGCCCGCGCGTTGCGCCCGGCGCGGCTGCTGGTGTCGGGGAGCGCGGCGCTGCCCGAGCCCGTCTTCACCGGCCTCGCCGCGCTGAGCGGTCACCGGGTCGTCGAGCGGTACGGCATGACCGAAACCCTGATCACGGTCAGCGCCCGGGCGGACGGACCGCGCCGGGCGGGCGCCGTGGGGCTGCCGCTGCCGGCCGTGCGGACCCGGGTGGTGGACGAGCGGGACGAGGCCGTCCCCACCGACGGGGTCGCCATGGGTGAACTGCAAGTACGGGGGGACACCCTCTTCGACGGGTACCTGCACCGTCCGGACGCCGATGCCGCGAGCCGCACGCCGGACGGTTGGTTCCGGACCGGTGACGTGGCCACGATCGGCCCGGACGGTTGGCACCGGATCGTCGGGCGGGCGGCCACCGACCTCATCAAGAGCGGTGGTTACCGGATCGGAGCCGGTGAGGTCGAGGACGCGCTCCTGGCCCACCCCGGCGTCCGGGAAGTCGCGGTGGTGGGGACCCCGCACCCCGACCTCGGCCAGCAGGTGACCGCGTTCGTGGTGGGCGACGGCGTCCGGGAGGCCGAGCTGATCGAGTTCGTCGCCCGGCAACTGTCGGTGCACAAGCGCCCCCGGCAGGTGCTACTGGTCGACGACCTCCCCCGCAACGCGATGGGCAAGGTACAGAAGACCCTGCTGGCCGGCACCTGACCCGGTGGGGGCAGCGCCCGACCGCACGTCAGCGGCTACCCGCGCGGAGACCGGTAGCGATGGCTCAGCGGGGCGCCGGGAGAGTGATCGCGGTGAGGATCAACCCGTCGTCGACCAGGAAGCGACCGGGAAAGGTGGTCACCTCCCTGCCGTCCAGCACCGGCCCAGACACGAGCAGCCGGGCGGCGAACGTCCCGCCGGGATCGACCACGATGTCGGCCTCGGAGAAGTCCAGCCAGCGGCCGGTCAGCGGGAACCAGGCCTTGTACACCGCCTCCTTGGCGCTGAACAGCAGGCGGTCCCAGCAGACCGTGGATTCGGTGGCGCGCAGGGCGGCCGTACGGATCTGCTCGGCGGGCAGCGCGATCGCGTCGAGCACCCCGTCAGGCAACGACGCGTGCGGTTCGGCGTCGATCCCGACGGAGGCGACGTCGGCCGCACGGGCAAGGGCCGCGCCCCGGTAGCCGTCGCAGTGGGTCATGCTGCCAACCACCCCGGCCGGCCAGATCGGGGCGCCCCGCGCACCGGAGAGGACGGGGACCGGTGGGAGGTCCAGTCGGGCCATCGCCCGGCGGGCGCAGTCCCGCACCGTGGTGAACTCCCGGCGGCGTTTCTCCACCGCGTTCGCCACCAACGGCTCCTCGTCGGGATGGAGCTTCAGGTCGGCGGGGTCGGTAAAGGACTCGACCACCGCGACGGCCGGGGGAAGGATCCGCTCGATCACACCCGGGATGGTAGGCCCCGTCGCACGCCGTGCCGACCCGGAGTTCGCATGCCGGCCCGCCCATAGGGGTCAGGTCGTGGGGATCAGGAGGGATTTTCTGATCCGGCCGTGCGGACTGCGGGGGAGTTCGGCGACGAAGTGCACGCGGCGGGGCCGGTGCGCGGCGGACAGCATCCGTCCGACGTGGTCGATGAGCAACTGTGCGGTGAGCCCCTCCGCCGCCACGACGTATGCGACGATCTCCTCGCCGAGGGCGCGGTGCGGCGCGCCGACCACGGCGGCTTCGTGGACCCCGGGGTGGGTCAGCAGGATCTCCTCGACCTGCCGGACGGGCACCGGCAGGTCGCGGCAGTGCACCACGTCGGACCGGCGCCGGCCGATGATCCGGTGGCAGCCGTCCGGGGCGACGGTGGCCAGGTCTCCGGTGGCGTGCCAACCGTCGGCGCAGGTCGCCAGGCCCGGCTGGCCGACGTACCCGTTGAACAGCGTCGGGCCACGTATACACAGCTCGCCGACGGACTCGCCGTCGGCGGGTACCGGCCGCCCGTCCGCGCCGAGCAGACGGGTCTGCACACCGGGCAGGGGGGTCCCGGCGGTGCCGGGGGTGCCCCGCGCGTCGGCTCGGCCGGTCACCGTGACAAGGGTCTCGGTGGTGCCGTAGGCCTGGATGAGCGAGTGTGCGGTGAGCAGCCGCATCCGCTCGTTCACCGCCGATGCCAACGGCGCGTCGCCGGAGACCAGGATCCGCGCCTGGGCCAGGGCCCGGGCGGTCGGGACGTCCCGAGCGATCCGCGCCCACTGGCCGGGCACGGCCAGGTAGATGCTGCCGACCGGGCTGGCGGCCGTGAGCCGGTCGAGATGGACGAAGCGGCTGCCCACCCGCAGCGCGCCGAACAGCCCGGCGACGAGACCGTAGGCCCGGAAGAGCGGCGCGCCCTGCACGAGGACGTCGTCAGCGTTCCAACGCCAGGCGTCCGCCAGCAGGTCCACTTCGGCCGCGATCGCCCGATGGGAGATGCGGACGCCCCGCGACGCGCCGCCCGCGCCACCGGTGTAGAGAACGACCGCGTCGGCGGCGGGTTCCGCTTCGGGCTGGGCGGTCCACGACCGCTGACGCAGGTCGACGGGGACGACGGGTAGGGGTGCCTCAGCGGCTGTCGGGCCGAGGACCAGACTGGCGCCGGACTCGCGCAGCATACGGCGGCGTTCCTCCGGGGTGGCCAGCGGTGGCACCGGCACCAGCGGCACCCCGGCCTGCACCGCTCCCAGCATGCCGACCATCGCCTCGATGCTGGGCACGGCCTCGACCGCCACCGCCCGGGCCCCCCGGATCCGGTCGGCGACGGCGTTCGCGCAGCCCTGCAGGTCTTCGCTGGAGATGGTCCTGCCGGCGACCCGGAGCGCGTCAGCCCGGTCGACGCCGGATCCCCGCAGCGCCGGCAGCAGAGTCATCCCCGCTAACCTCTGTCGAGGGCGGCGAGGAATCTCGGCAGTGGCTGGGGCATCGGGCCAGGGAACCCTTCGTACTCCGGATGGGGTGGGCTTCGTGTTGTCCGGTCATCTCTGCCGAACGGAGTGGATGCCCCGAAATTAGGCGCTGCCAGGTGCGCCGACAACCCCTAGCCTCGACAAACACGGGTCCCGCCCCGCCGCCACGTGACAACCCGCTCCCGGCCCCGCGCCGGCCTACGAAGGGTCACGTTCGGCGATCAGCAGCACCCGGTTATTGATCGTCTTTCTTCGCCGCGAGGAATGGACGACTTCCGGTGATCGGCCACCGGATGACGATCCGGTAGGGGGGGTGTCTCCCGGCCGAGGCGGCGATGGCACCGATGACCAGGGCGGCGAGGCCGGTGACGCCTCGGGCAGGGGGGGCGGGTCGGGGGCGACGGGACGTGGTCGTCCACGTCACCGGCCCGTCCCGGTCCGGCGACAGCCGGCGGACACGCCGGTGACCGTCGCGTGCGAAGCCCGCACGGACCGACCCGGCCCGACCCGCTGGCACGGGTGTGCAACCATTCGCGTCAAACTCCGCTGAAAACATTCAGAGGTGGCAGTGAATCGACCGGAAGGCGGCGGAGGTAATTGTCAGCCGCAACACGACACCACCGGGCCGAAAACGGGTCCCGCCGATCGACTGCGACTCCGGTGCTCCGATTTCACCGAATGGCGCCGGCCCCGAGACTGATCGTCGACCGCCGCCGGACGGCGGATTTCTAATACGACGGCTTCGGCCCGGGGCGGAACGGACGGAGCGATTACCGTGCAACGAATCGGGCTACCCGGCCCCGCGGCTGCGAAGCACCGCCGCACGCTTCGGTACGCGACCACGGGCCGCACCCGAGTCCACAAGCGACGTTGTGGCACTCTGCGGGACACCGGATCACCCCGACAGGCGACCGTCGCATCCCCTCGTCGACCGGCGCCATCGGGACAGCACCGAGCCGTCGCGCGGCACCCCCCATGCCGGTCAGGGCGTTGGCGGCGGGCGAGACCCGCCAGCGCAACGCCCAGCGACCCGGCCGCCAGACGGACCGGCCGGAGACAGGCGGGTCCGGCGCGCCGGACCGGAGAACCGGAGGCGACCGGAACCGTTCCCATCGGTCCGCCGCGCGGCATAGCCAATCCGTAACGCATTGTTGGTACCGCGAAAACACATTGGCGGATACCCTGCAAACCACACCGACCCAGCAGAAGAGGATGTTCGATGTAACGCTCCGAATTGCCGATATGACGTTACGCTGCCGAACGGCACCACTCCGCGCGGCCGGCGGCGCGACAGACCAGGTTTGCCTATCCTTTACATCCTTCGACTTGCCGCCCAATTGCCGGACTGCCATACTTCACACCATGTAATGAGATCGATAGCCGCAGACACGTCCGAGCAACTCCCGAATTAGGGAATGCCCGGCCGCGCCCGGCACGGACACCGTCGGCCTTCGTCGCCGAATTGGTCAAGGATTTGCGGGTCTCTGACTTCGTTGAGTGACATGGGAGACCACAGCGGATGGACAACCAGGCGACCTCGGTCACCGCGCCGACCCTGAGCCCGGCCCGATGACGCTGACCGAGCGGGACCGGCAGCTCGACATCCTGACCCATCGGCTCAACGACCTGCTCCGAGCCGGCGACCTGCCCAGCGCGCCAGAACCGGTGACGGTCGTGACCGGGCCCGTCGGCGCTGGCAAGACCAGCCTGTTGCAGGCGTTCGCCCGGCGGTGCGCCGAGGCCGGCGTCAGATTCCTCGGTGCGAGCGCCTCCCGCAGCGAGCGCACCGTGCCGCTGGAGATCATCCGCCAGCTCGTCGGGCGGGCGGCCCTGGACGACGTCACCCACGACCGAATCGGCCGGCTGCTCGACCGGGGCGCCCTCGCCTGGTCCGAACCAGACGACCAGGGCGAGGAGGCGTTCGCCCCGCTCACCGCCGCGATCGGCGGCGAACTGCTGGCGGTCGCCGCGCGGGGCCCCCTGGTCGTCGCGGTCGACGACGTCCACCACGCCGACGGGCCGTCGCTGCGCTGCCTGGCGTACGTGGCCCGGCGCGTGAGCGGGCTGCCCGTGCTGATCGTCCTCACCGAGGCGCACCGCACCCGCCCCTGGCATCCCACCGTCCATGCGGAGCTGCTGCAGCCGACGCGGTCGCACCGCGTACGGCTGCCCCTGCTCTCCGCCGACGGGACCTACCGCGTCCTGGCCTCCCGGCTCGGCGTTCCGATTGCCCGCCGGGTGGCCGACGAGGCGTACCGGATCAGCGGCGGCAACCCGCTACTGGTGCACGCCCTGGCCGACGACCGCCTGACCGGCGGGTCCGGCGAGCGGCCGGTGACCGGGGAGTCCTTCCGCGAGGCGGTGCTGAGCTGCCTCTATCGGTGCGAGCACCTCGTCCTGAAGACCGCCCGGGTGCTCGCGGTGACCGGCGGACCGGTGCACGGCCCGCTGCTGCCAGACCTCCTCGACGCCCCGGGGGAGGTGAACCTCCACGCGGTGGACGCGTCGACCAGTGCGGGCCTGATCACCGGGGAGGGGCTGCGGCATCCGGCGGTCGGCCAGGCGGTGCTCGACAGCATGACGGTGGAGGAACGCGGACGGCTGCAACGGGCCACGGCCTGTCTGTTGTACGACGACGGCGCACCGCCCACGCGGGTCGCCCCGCACCTGCTCCGGACCGACCAGCTCAGCGAGCCCTGGATGGCCCAGGTCCTGCTGGACGCCGGCGAGCAGGCCCTGGTCGACGGTGACGCCGACACCGCACGGCAGTACCTGCGCCGGGCCAACCGCGACGCGACCGACGACTGTCTGCGGGCACGGACCCGCTCTGCCCTCGCCCGCGCGGAGTGGCGACTCGATCCGCAGGCCGCCGTGCCCCACCTGCCTGGCATCGCCACCGCCGTCCGAGCCGGACACCTCAGCAGCCGGCAGGCCGCAGGACCGATCCAGTACCTGCTCTGGCACGGGCAGACCGACCGGGCACTCGACCTCCTCCGACACCTCGAGGAACGCAGCGACCGCCACGACCCGCAGTCCGCCACCGACCTGATCGTCATGAGGAGCTGGATGGCGACGCTCTACCCGGGGGCTCCGGTCGGCGGTCCCCGCGCCCAGTCTGCGGGCCGGGACCCGCTCGTGCTCGCCCGGGTCAAGCAGCAACTGCGGGGGGTCACCCTGCTCGGCGCGGTGCTCGAACGGGGGGGCGCCGGCGCGGCCGGGGACGCCGACCGCGCACTCGCCACCCTCCCGCTGGACGACGAGTCGAACCTGTGGAACGTCGTCTGCGCGATGAGCGCGCTGATCTACGCCGACCGGCTCGACCTCGCCGGCGACTGGTGCGAACGGTTGGCGCACGGCGACACCGGCCGAACCCGCACCCCAGGTGCGCTGCTCGCCGCCCTGGCCGCCGCGGTCGCCTGCCGGCGCGGTGACCTGCCCCGGGCACGGCAGCTCACCGAGGTGGCCCTGAGCCGGCTCTCCACCCAGGGGTGGGGCGTCCTGATCGGCATGCCGCTCGCCGTCCGCCTGCGGGCGCTGACCTTCCTGCAGGACTGGGACGAGGCAGCTGCCTGCCTCCGCACACCGGTGCCGCCCGCCCTCTTCGAGACCCCGTTCGGGCTGCACTACCTGCACGCCCGCGGGTCGCACGCGCTGGCCACGGGCAGCCCCGACGCGGCGCTGGCCGATTTCCAGCTCTGCGGCCAGCTGATGACCTCGTGGCGGCTGGACCGGTCCGCCCTGGTTCCCTGGCGGACCGAGGCCGCCCGCGCGCTGCTGCACATGGGCCGCCGGCAGCAGGCCGAGAGACTGCTCCGGGAGGAACTGGACCGGCTGCGCCCCGACCAGGTCCGGTACCGGGGAGCGGCGCTGCGCCTGCTGGCCACCGTCGAGCAGAGCGTCGACCGCATCCGGCACCTACGCACTGCCGTACGGCTGTCGCGGCAGTGCGGCGACCGGGTGGAGCTGGCGCACGCCCTCACCGACCTCGGTCACGCGTACCAGCAGGCAGGAGACCTTCGGCAGGCGCGGGACGCGTCGCGGTGCGCACGGATTCTCGCCGAGGAGTGCGGCGTCCCCGTCCTGCGGCCCGCGCCACGGATCACCGGCAACGGCCCCGCGGCCGCCCGCGACGAGGCGGTCGTCCTGGTCACCGGGCTCAACGACACCGAGTCCCGGGTTGCCACACTGGCTGCCCAGGGGCACACCAACCGGGAGATCGCCAAGCAGATGTTCCTCACGGTCAGCGCGATCGAACAGCGGCTGACCCGTATCTACCGCAAGCTCGACGTCGCCTCCCGCAGCGAACTGGCGGCCCGGCTCCGGCTCGATCGCTGACCCGCTCCCCCGCCGCCTGGCCAGCCGTCGACGCCACGAGCGCCGACGGCCAGGAGTCGTTCACCCGAGGCGGGCGCGGCAAGAGGTGGTGTCCCATGCGTAGTCCGGCTACCATTGGATGTCCGCGTCGCCGCGTCGGCTGCCCCTCCCAGGACACTGACTGTCCATCGTGTCGTAGCTGACTGTTCAGCATCGCAGCCGACTGTTCATCCGGCTCGTCGAGACACCCCTGACGGCCAGCGACGCAACCCCTAACGGCCCATTCGGACCACAGGTTTAACCAGGTAACCGTGGGGTCCCGTGATCGTTGTCGCACCTCAGCCTCGATGCCAGACTCCCTGCATCCGGATCGCCATCCGCTCGGCGGTGCGATCCGGGGACAGGATTCAGGTTGACCCGGCGGCGCGGCCCGGTACGCCTCACCCCTACCCGTGCCCGGGTAAGCGTGGGGAGGGGCCGTCGTCGGCATCGGGGGGGCGGTGCCGGTCGGGTTCCGGCACGGCATCGCGGACGAGAGAGGCTGACGCGAACGGTGCTGGTGCAGCGCGAGGAACAGATCGCCCGGCTGCGGGAAGCCTTCCAGATGTGCGAGAGGCAGCAACGGGGCCACGTCGCGCTCGTGACGGGCGCGGTGGGCAGTGGCAAGACCAGTGTCCTGGAGTCCTTCGGCGAGTGGGCGGCCTCGGTCGGAGGACGGGTGCTCAGCGCGGCGGGCTCACGGGCGGAACGCGAACTGCACCTGGGCGTGCTGGGGCAACTGTTCCACAGCGCGCGATTGCCTCAGGAGGCGGCAGTCCGGGTCGAGAACCTGGTGCGGGAGGCACCCTCCGTCGTCCCCCTGCTCGAGGCGAGTCTGGAGACCACCAACGAGTCGTCGGCGTGCAACCGGGCGTGGGCTTCGGTGCTGCACGGCCTGTTCAACGCGCTGCTCGACCTCGCCGAGCCCGGCCCGCTGGTGCTGGCCATCGACGACGTCCACCACGCCGACCCGGCGTCCCTGCACTGCCTGCTGTACGTGACCCGCCGCCTGCGGCATGCACCGATCGTCGTGGTGCTCACCGAGGCCAGGACGCTGCGTCCACCGCACCCGCACTTCCGGGCCGAGCTGTTCAGCCAGCCGCACTTCACCCGGATCACCCTGCCGCCCCTGACCGTCGAGGCGATCGCCCAACTGGTCGACGGCGCCGAGACCGTCGCGCGGGAGACGGCCAAACGCTACCTCAGCGTCACCGGTGGCAACCCGCTACTCACCCGGGCGCTGATCGACGAGCGGCTGCGCGAGGAGTCCGACGAGGACGCCACGCCGGACACCACCATCGGGGACGCGTTCGACCAGGCGGTGCTCGGTTGCCTCTACCGGCACGAGCCGGTGGTCCGCCGAGTGGCGCAGGCACTGGCGGTGCTGAGCCGACCGGCCCCGATGGAGCTGCTCGGCCACCTGCTCGACGTGGTGCCCGAATCGGTGGCACCGACCGTCCGGGTGCTGCGCACCTCGGGCCTGATGGACTGCGACCAACTGCGGCACCCGCGGATCCGGCGGTCGATCCTGGCCGACATGTCCCCCGAGGAGCGCCGGGGGACGCACCAGCGCGCCGCCGAGGTCCTGCACGAACACGGCGTCGAGCCGCGCACGGTGGCCGAGCACCTGGTCGCCGCCGGCTGGGCGGACGCCGCCTGGACGGTGCCGGTGCTCCAGGACGCCGCCGCGCACGCCCTCGCCTCCGGACGACCGGACGAAGCCGCCGCCTGCCTGCGGCTGGTCAGCCGGGCCGACGTGGACGACCAACAGCGGGCCACCATCACGGCGATGCTGGTGGACGCCCGTTGGCAGATGAACCCGCTGACCGTGAACGGACACCTGACTCAACTGGTGCGCGCGGCCGGCGACGCCGGCTGGCCTGCCGACACGACCCTGTCCGCCGTGCCGTACCTGCTCTGGCAGGGCCGGGCGGAGGAGGCCGACGAGGCGATAGCCGGCTGCGTCGTCGACGACGGCCAGCCCCACTCGGCCGACGCCAGCCGACTGCGTGCCATCCGGCTGCTGCTCTCCCTCTCCCACCCCGACCACCTGCGGGCGGTACGGGAGGCGGTCGCCGCCAGCGGACGGATGCCGGTCCTGCCGGCCGCCGGGTACCTACGCCTGCACGCCCTGACCATCCTCGGCTCGGCGCTGACACCCGCCGCGGAGCAGGACGCGGTCGCCGCCGCCGAGCAGTTGCTGCACCGGCACCACACCGACGACGGCGTCCTCCCCGTGCTGACCGCCCCGCTGCTGGCGCTGCTCTGGTCGGGTCGCTCGGACCGGGTGGCGGTCTGGAGCGCGGCACTGCTGGACCGCCCCTCGGCCCGGCACACCCCGGTGTGGCGGGCGGTGATCCGCGCGCTGCGGGCCGAGGCGGCCCTGCGCCTCGGCGACCTCTCTGCCGCCGAGCAACACGCCCGGGCGGCACTGGAGGACCTGCCGATCCCGGCGTGGGGGGTGGCCGCCGCCGGGCCCCTGGCCACCCTGATCGCCTGCGCGACGGAGTCCGGCCGGTACGCCGAGGCCGACCAGTGGCTGGCCCAGCCGGTCCCGCCCGGCGCGTTCCGCACCCCGCTGGGCGTGCACTACCTGGCCGCGCGGGCCCGGCACCACCTGGCGCTGGGCCGCGCCCACGCGGCCACGGCCGATCTGCGCCGCTGCGGCGAGCTGGTACGCGGCTGGGGAATCGACGTCGCCGGCCTGGTGCCCTGGCGGCTGGAGCTGGCCCGGGTGCAGCTCGGCGTCGGCAACAAGGTGCACGCCACCCAACTACTCCAGGAACAGCTACGTGTCCCGCACGGGGTGGACGACCGCACCCGGGGCCGTACGCTCCGACTGCTCGCCACCACCGCCGCTCCCGACCACCGGCGCAAGCTGCTCTCCGAGGCGGTCCACCTGCTGCAGAACTGCGGGGACCGGCTGGAGCTGGTCCGGGCGCTGGGCGACACCGGCCAGACGCTGCAACGGGCCGGTGACTGGGCGCAGGCCCGGCTGCTGGTCCGCCGGGCGTACCACCTCGCCCAGGACTGCGGCGCGCCGGTGCTGGCCCAGCGGCTGGTCCGCCGGGAGCCGGGCGCGCTGCCCGCGTACCCGCCGGCCGAACCCCCGGAGCCGGAGGACGGGCTCAGCGAGGCCGAGCGGCGGGTGGCCGCGCTCGCCGCCCAGGGGCACACCAACCGACAGATCTCCAGCAAGCTGTTCATCACGGTGAGCACGGTGGAGCAGCACCTCACCCGGGTCTACCGGAAGCTGGACGTCAAGCGCCGCACCGACCTGCAAACCCGGCTCGTGGCGTACGCGGAGCCGCTGGCCGAGGAGGTGCAGGGCGCGGCGTCCTGACAACGTCACGGGGCGCGTGCCGGATCATCCCCGGCACGCGCCCCGTCCACGTGGTGCTGGTGGTCCTGCCGAGGCGGTTTTGCACGGCCTTCATCGGGCCCCGGTTTGCTGGCCCTTCGTCGCCTACCTAGTCCACCGCCCGGCGCATGAAGCCACGGATGCCGACGACGGTGAAGAACACGAGCGTTCCGGCCAGGATGAGCAGGTCCAACCAGAGCGGCACGGACTCGACGCCGGGCGGGGCGACCAGCGCTCGGGTGGCCTCGCTGACGTAGGTGAGGGGGTTGAGCGAGCAGACCACCTGGAACCAGCGCAGCGAGTCGAGCCCGCGCAGCGGGAACTGGGTGGCGCCGGTGAACATCAACGGCGTCAGGATCACGGTGAACATGATCTGGATCAGGTGCGGCGGGACCAGCGTGCCGAAGGTCAGCCCCATGGCCGCGCCGACCAGTGCCCCGAGCACCAGCACACCGAGCACCGGCAGGACCGTCGACAGCGGCCAGCTCACGCCGAGCATCAGCATCCCGATCGGGATGAGCAGCACACCGGCGATCAGACCCCGGATCGCGCCGAAGACGATCTTCTCGATGGCCACTAGCGGAATCGCCATCGGGGCCAGCAACCGGTCCTCGATCTCGCGGGTGAACGAGAAGTCCATCACCATGGGCAGGGCGGTGTTCTCCAGGCCGATCAGGAACGCGTTGAGCGCGATCACCCCGGGCAGCAGCACGTGGACGAAATTGTCGTTGGCGAATCCCAGGTCACCGAGGACCTTGCCGAAGACCAACAGCATGAACAGCGGCTGAATGAGAACCTGGGCGATGAAGCCGACCAGTTCCCCGCGGCTGGTGACGAAGAGGTCGCGCCAGAGCACCGCCCGGAAGGTGGCGAGCTGGTCCGACCAGCGCACCGGCGGGGGCGCGGCGGCGGCCGGCGTCGGCGCGGACGGTGTGGCGGGGGCGGTGACGCTCACCGAAGTTCCCTTCCGGTCAGGTGGATGAACACGTCCTCCAGGCTGGGCTGGCCGATGCTGAGGTCACTGACCGCGCAGTCCAGGTCGGTGAGGATCTTCAACGCCATCGGCACGGCGTTGGCCGGTGCTCCGGAGGTGTAGAGGCGGAACGACAGTGTGGTCTCCGGGTCGGCGGTGACCTCCGGGGCGGGCATCGGCATCGGTGGCATGCCCGGCATCATCGGCAGGCCCGGGGCGGCGGGCGCGGCCGGGGCGCCGCCGGGACGCAGCCGTTCCACCCGCTCCACGTCCGGGATGGTGTCCAGGGCGGCCTGCACCTCCTCGGCGGGGGCGTCGGCGGCGACCACCAGGGTCAGCGTGCTGCTGCCCGGCAGGGTCCGGGTCAGCGCGGCCGGCGTGCCGAGGGTGAGCAGCTTGCCGTGGTCGACGATGCCGACCCGGTCGCAGAGCTTGGCCGCCTCGTTCATGTCGTGGGTGGTCACCACGACGGTGACCCCGGCCCGCTTCAGCTCGGCGATCCGGTCGTGCACGAACAGCCGCGACTGCGGGTCGAGACCACCGGAGGGCTCGTCGAGGAAGAGCACCCGGGGCTCGTGCATGAGCGCCCGGGCGATCATGGTGCGTTGCGCCAGACCACCCGAGAGGAAGTCGGTCCGGGACTTGGCGAACTCGGCGAGCCCCATCTGCTCCAGCAGCTCGTCGGCGCGACGGAGCCGCCGCGCCCGGGGCATCCGGTGGTACGCCGAATGGAAGAGCAGGTTCTCCCGGACGGTCAGTGCCCGGTCCAGGTTCACCCGCTGCGGGACGACCGCCAGCAGCTTCCGGGCCACGGCCGGTGCGCGCAGCACGTCGGCGCCGCACACCACCGCCCGCCCGGAGGTGGCCCGGACCCGGGTCGTCAGCACCCCGATCGTCGTGGTCTTGCCGGCGCCGTTGGGCCCCAGCAGACCGAAGACCTCGCCTGCGGCGACGGAGAAGCCCAGCCCGTCCACCGCCGGCGGCATGTCGGGCCGGTACTTCTTGACCAACTCCTCGACCACTACTGCGTCGTCCACGTCGTCATGCTCCCGTCCTGGGTCCCGATGGGACAGTTGTTCGTCGCTGCGATAGGGGGTGCTAGGGGCATGCCAGGGGCACGGCGTGCCCCGCCGGCCTCACAGATCTCGTCCGGCCAGCCATTCGTGCACGGTCACGCCGAGGTCCGGACCCCGCTCGCCGACCATCGTGAAGTGGTCACCCGCCGCGTCCACCGCCTCGTGCGGGTACGGCCACCGGGAGCGCCACCCGTCCGGCTCGCCGGACCACTCCCCCAGCGGCTCGCTGGCCCGGACCAGCAGCGTGGCCGACTCCATCGGCGCGGGTCGCCAGTCCAGGAACAGGGGAAGGTAGCCGGCCCACGCGGTGGCCCGGTGGTCGTCCATCGGGGTGTACGCGCTGTCCCGCTCGACCATCCCGTCGAGCAGCTGGTTCGTCCAGCCGCCGAGGACCTCGCTGTCGGCCGGGTAGGTGTCCATCAGCACCACCGCCGCCGGCGGCCGGCCCTGGCGCTCCAACTCGCGGGCGAGCACGTTGGCCGCCATCGCGCCACCGGAGTGCCCGGCCAGCACGAAGCGGCCGTCGCCTACCGTGCGCAGCACGGTGTCGGCGTGCACCCGCAGCAGCGCGTCGAGGTCGGCGGGGAGCTCCTCCCCGACCCCGAAGCCCGGGTTGGGCAGTGCCCAGACGTCCCGACGGCCCCGCAGCCCGGCGGCGAACCGGGCGTACTCGTGGGCGCCGGACAGCAGCGACATCGTGCAACAGCAGACCACCGGGGTGCCCGGTCCCTCGGCGAGCCGCAGGATCCCTGCCGGACGGGTGAGCTGTCCAGGCTCGGAGAAGCTGGGCCGGAACTGGGCGAGCTTCACCAGCAGCTCGGCGTACCCGGCGGCGTCCTCGCGTGCCTTCGGCTGCCGGAACAACGCGCCGAGGATCCCGCCCGCACCCTCCGCGGTGACTCCCCCGGCCGGCACGTCCCCGGCCGTGTCGCCGAGGATCCGGCCGAGCAGGTGGCGGGCCAGCTCGGCCGGGGTGGGGTGGTCGAAGAGCAGGGTGGCGGAGAGTTCCGCCCCGGTGCCCTGGTGCAGGGCGTCGCGCAACTCCAACGCGGTCAGCGAGTCGAAGCCCAGCTCGAGGAAGTCCCGGTCGGCCTCGATCGCGCCGGGCGAGGCGTGCCCGAGCACGGTGGCCACGTGCGCCCGGACCAGGTCCAGCAGGATCTGGTACCGGTCGGCAACCGGGACACCGGCCAGCCGGTCCCGCAGGGCACGGGCCGGGTCGGTCGCCGTCCCGGCGGTCCGTCCGGCGGCCCCGTCGAGGCCCGTCGCCTCAGGGACGCCGCGCAGCAGCGGCGCCGGGCGCACGGCGGTGAAGGCCGGCACGAACGCGGACCAGTCGACGTCGGCCACGGCGACGGCGTCGTCGCGTCCGTCGACCGCCCGTAGCAGGGCGTCGGCGGCCACCTCGGGGGCGATCGGCAGAATGCCCCGCCGCCGCAGCTGGTCCGGCTCGGCGACCTCGTCGACCCAGGGCGCCCAGGCCACCACAGTGGCCGGTCGGCCGGCGGCCCGGCGACCGGCGGCCAGGGCCTCCAGCGCGGCGCCGGTGGCGGCGGCGACGGCCGCGCCGCCACTTCCCCAGGTGGCGGCGGTGGAGGTGAAGACCACGAACTCGTCGACGGGTCGGTCGGCGCAGGCAACGTCGAGGGCGGCCACGGCGGCGACCCCCTCGCCGACCGCAGCGCCGAGGTCGCCCGGTTCGACGGCGGCGACCGGGACGCCGGGCCCGGTGGAGTCGACGAGGTGCAGCACGGTGCGCACCGGTGTCCCGGCCACGTCGAGCTGATCCAGCGCCGCCGGCAGTCCGGCGGAATCGGCGACGGTGGCGACCTCGACGCCACCGGCGGCCAGTTCGGCGGTCAGCTCGGCCGATACCGGAACCCCGGCGAGCAGCAGGTGGGTGGCGCCCCACCCGGCCAGCCAGCGCAGCACGTGCGGGCCGCGCACCGCCGCGCCGCCGTGCACCAGCACCGCCCCCGGGGCCGCCACGTTCCGCCGGCAGCGGCCGGAGCACGTTCCAGCCGTCGGGCGTACAGCACACCGGACCGGACGGCCAGTTGGTCCTCCTCGCCACCGGCGGCGGCGATCCGCGCCAGCATGGTGAGGGCCGCCTCGTCGGGGTCGGCCGGCAGGTCCAGCAGGCCGCCCCACAGGCGCGGCTGCTCCAGCGCCAGTACGCGGCCCAGTCCCCAGACAGCGGCCCCGGTCACCTGCGGCGCGGGGTCGTCGCCGTCGACGGCGACCGCGCCGCGCGTGACACACCACAGCCGCGCACCTATCCCGGCGTCGGCGAGGGCGCGGACCAAGCCGGCGGTGCCGGCCAGTGCGGTCCGGTCGCCGAACGCGTCGAGCAGGGACAGCACCCGCAGCGGAATCTCCGGATCCGGGCGGAGCGCGGCCCGCACGGCGCCGGCCAGGTCGTCGCCGGGCCAGACCGGAACGTGGACCGGCGACAGTTTCTCGGCGTGCAACGCCGCAAGCACCCGCTCGACCGGCTCGCCGGCCGGCGCGACCACCAGGCAGGGGCCGGCCAGGGCACCGTCGGACGGCGCGACGACCCGCACCCAGGCGGTGCGGTAACGCAGACCGTCCATTCGGGACGCACGACGGTGCCGGCCCCGGTACGCGGCCAGGGCGGACAGCACCGCGTCGAGCGCCTCCCCCCGGTCGCCGTCGAGGCCGAGCACGGCCGCCAGCGCGGCCCGGTCCCCGCTCTCCGCGGCGGCCCAGAACTCCCGGTCCTCCCCGGCGCCCGCCCGGCCGGGGGCGAGGTCGGGGATGATCGGGTCGGGCCAGTACCGCTCGTGCTGGAAGGCGTACGTCGGCAGCTCGATCCGGACGGCATCGGTGTCGGCGAAGAGTTCGGCCCAGCGCACTTCGCCGCCGCGCAGGTCCACCGCCCCCACCGCGGCGAGCAGACCGGCCACCTCGGCGGAGTCCCGGCGGGCCACCGGCACGAATGCCGCCGCCTCCAGGTCGGGCAGGCACTCCCGGGCCATCGGGGTGAGCGCCGCGTCCGGGCCGATCTCCAGGAACGTCCCGGTTCCCGCGCCGGCCAGGGTGGTGACGCCCCGGTGGAACCGGACGGTGTCCCGGACGTGCTCGACCCAGTAGCCGGGGTCGGTGGCCTCGGCGGCGGTGAGCGGCGCACCGGTGCGGTCGGAGACCAGCGGCACGGTCGGCGGGTGCCAGGTGACCTTTTCGGCGACCACCCGGAAGTCGTCCAGCATGGCGTCCATCCGGGCGGAGTGGAACGCGTGGCTGACCCGTAGCCGGCGGACCTGCCGTCCCTGGGCGGTGAGCAGTTCCCCGGCGGCGAGCACCGCGTCCTCGTCGCCGGAGAGGACCACCGACGCGGGACCGTTCACCGCGGCCAGGGCCACCCGGCCGTCGAGCAGCGGAGCCACCTCGGTCTCGGTGGCCCGGACGGCGAGCATCGCCCCACCGGCGGGCAGCGCCTGCATCAGCCGGGCCCGCGCGGCGACCAGGGCCGCCGCGTCGGGCAGGGACAGCACGCCGGCCACGTGCGCCGCCGCGAGTTCGCCGATCGAGTGCCCGAGCAGGTACGCCGGCCGCAGCCCCCACGAGGTGACCAACCGGTACGCGGCCACCTCGTAGGCGAACAGGGCTGGCTGGGTGAACTCGGTACGGTCCAGCAGCGCGGCCTGCGGGGTGTCCGGGTCGGCGAACACCACCTCGCGCAGCGGGTGGCTGAGGTGCCGGTCGAGTTCGGCGGCGACCTCGTCGAAGGCGGCGGCGAACACGGGGAACCGGCGGTGCAGTTCGGCGCCCATGCCGGCGCGCTGAGCGCCCTGGCCGGTGAACAGGACGGCGAGCTTCCCGGCCGGACGGGCCACCCCGCGCAGCACGCCGGGGGCCGAGCGGTCCTCGGCGACCGCCTGTAGGCCCGCGACCAGCGCGTCGGAGTCGTCGCCGGTGACCACGGCCCGGTGCGGCATCGCCGCCCGGGTGGTGAGCAGCGAGTACGCCACGTCGGACGGACGCAGCCCGGGGTGGGCGGCCAGGTGCTCCAGCAACCGACGGGCCTGTCCGGCCAACGCCGGGGCGGAGCGGGCGGTGACCAGCCAGGGCACGGGCGGGGCGGACGGGCCGGCCGGCGCGGTGCCGGCGGTGTCCTGCGGGGCGGCCTGCTCGATGATGGCGTGCGCGTTGGTGCCGCTGACGCCGAACGCGGAGACACCCGCCCGGCGCGGCCCGCCGCCGTCCGGCCAGGGCATCCGCTCGGTCGCCAGGCGGACCGCGCCGGCGGACCAGTCGACGTGCGGGGTGGGACGGTCGACGTGCAGGGTGGCGGGAAGCACGCCGTGGCGCATCGCCAGCACCATCTTGATCACCCCGGCGACGCCTGCGGCGGCCTGGGTGTGCCCGATGTTCGACTTCACCGACCCGAGCCACAGCGGACGGTCCGCCGGCCGCCCCTGCCCGTAGGTGGCCAGCAGCGCCTGCGCCTCGATCGGGTCACCGAGGGTGGTGCCGGTGCCGTGCGCCTCGACCACGTCCACCTCGGCTGCGGTCAGCCCGGCGTTGGCCAGGGCCCGGGCGATGACCCGCCGCTGGGACGGGCCGTTCGGGGCGGTCAGCCCGCTGCTCGCGCCGTCCTGGTTGACCGCGCTGCCCCGCACCACGGCGAGGATCGGATGCCCGTTGCGGCGGGCGTCGGAGAGCCGCTCCACGAGGAGCATGCCGACCCCCTCGGACCAGCCGGTGCCGTCCGCGGCAGCGGCGAACGACTTGCACCGGCCGTCGGTGGAGAGACCACGCTGGCGGGAGAACTCGACGAACACCGTCGGGGTGGCCATCACCGACACCCCGCCGACGAGGGCGAGGGTGCACTCGCCGGCTCGCAGCGCCTGACCGGCAAGGTGGAGCGCGACCAGCGACGACGAGCAGGCGGTGTCCACGGTGACCGCCGGCCCCTCCAGCCCGAGGGCGTACGCGATCCGACCACTGGCGACGGCGGCGGCGCTACCGGTGCCCAGGTAGCCCTCGACGCCACCGCCGACCCCGGTGAGCAGCGCGGCGTAGTCGCCCTGGCTGCTGGTGGCGGCGTACACGCCGGTCGGCGTGCCGCGCAGCGTGGTGGGGTCGATCCCGGCCCGCTCGAACGCCTCCCAGGCGGTCTCCAGCAGCAGCCGCTGCTGCGGGTCCATGGCGAGGGCCTCGCGGGGCGAGATGCCGAAGAAGGCGGGGTCGAAGTCCCCGGCGTCGGGCAGGAACCCCCCGTCCCGCACGTAGGAGGTGCCCCGGCTGTCCGGGTCGGTGTCGTAGAGCGCGTCGAGGTCCCAGCCGCGGTCGGCGGGAAACGGCGCCATCGCGTCCGTGCCAGCGGTGACCAGGTCCCACAACTGCTCCGGGGACCGGACCCCGCCGGGGAACCGGCAGCTCATGCCGATGATCGCCAGCGGTTCGTTGAGGGCAGCGGTGAGCTGCTGGTTCTGCTTCTTGAGCTTCTGGTTGTCGAGCAGGGACGCGCGCAGCGCGTTGACGACCTCGTCCAGTGAGACGCTCATCGGGGCCTCCTTGCAGCCGGCCGGGTCACGAGTCGGAGCCTTCGAGGGCCAGCCGGACCAGATCGGCGACGTCGAGTTCACGGATCTCGGCCTCCGGCGCGGCCGGCGTGACCGGCGCGGCGGCTGCCGACTGCGGCGCGGCGGTGGTGTCCCCGGCGAGCCGAAGCAACGGGTCGAGCAGGCCGGCCTGGCGCAGCTGGTCCAGCGGGATCGCCGCGAGGGCTCGCCGGACCGTCTCCTCGTCGCCGCCGTCGACCGGCTCGCCCTCGTCGCCGAAGAGCTCCTCGTGCAGGTGATCGGCGAGGTCGGCCGGGGTCGGGTAGTCGAAGACGACCGTGGTGGACAGCTCGTGCCCGGTCTCCGCGCCGAGGAGGTTGCGCAGCTCCACCGCGGTGAGCGAGTCGAACCCGAGGTCCAGGAACCCCCGCTCGGTGTCGACGGCGTCCGCCATGGCGTGGCCGAGGACCTTCGCCGCCGTCACCCGGACCAGCTCCAGCAGGCTGCCACGGCGTTCGGCACCGGGTAGTGGGCGCAGCTCGGCGAGCAGGTCCCGGCCGACGGCCGCGGGGGCTCCGACCGGCTCGGCGGGGCTGGCGGTCAGCTCCCGTACGGCCGGTAGGTCGGCCAGGAGCGGGCTGGGCCGCAGCGCGGTGAACAGCGGGTGGAAGGCGGCCCAATCGATGTCGACGACGGCGACGCAGGTGTCGTCGACGGCGAGGGCGTGCCGCAGCCCGGCCATCGCCACGCCCGGTGGCATCACCCGAAGGCCACGGCGGCGCAGCTGCTCCGGCGCGGCGTCGTCGAACATGCCGGACTCGGTCCACGGGCCCCAGGCCACCGACGTGGCCGGCAGTCCCCGTGCCCGACGCCGCCGGGCGAACGCGTCCAGGTACGCGTTGCCGGCCGCGTACGCCCCCTGCCCGCCGCTGCCCCACACCGCCGCGATCGACGAGAAGAGCACGAACGCGTCCAGCTCGACGCCGTCGAGCAGCTCGTCGAGCAGCTCCGCGCCGACCAGCTTCGGGCCGATGACGTACGCCAGGTCCTCCAGGGTGGTGTCGGCCAGCGGCACCACCTCGCTGACCCCTGCGGCGTGCACCACCGCCCGCAGCGGCGGGCCCTCCCGACGCAGCTCGGCGAGCAGGTCGCTCATCGCGGCCCGGTCGGCGACGTCGGCGCGGGCCACCCGGCAGTCGGTGCCGAGCGCCTCCAGTTCGGCCAGCAGTTCGGTGGCGCCGGGCGTGTCGGTGCCGCGCCGGCTGGTCAGCACCACCCGCTCGGCTCCGGCGGCGGCCACCCAGCGGGCCACGTGCCCCCCGAGCGCGCCGGCGCCGCCGGTGATCAGCACGGTGCCCCGGGGTCGCCACGGCTCGGGTTCCCCGACGGTGCCGGCGGGCCCGAGTCGGCGGACGAACACCTCGTCCTCGCGGACCGCGAGCTGGTCCTCGGCGACGCCGCCGGTGAGGAGGCCGGCGAGCCGGGTCGCCACCGTGCCGTCGATCGTGGCGGGCAGGTCGACCAGACCGGCCCAACGGGCGGACTGCTCCAGCGCCGCCGCCCGGCCCAGCCCCCACAGCGCCGCCTGCCGGGGGCTGGCCGGCGCGTCACCGTCGGCGACTCCGACCGCGCCCCGGGTGGCGCACCAGAGCTGGGCCGCCACGTCGAGGTCGATCATCGCCTGCAGTAACTGCACGGTGGCGGCGAGGCCACGCGGCAGCGCCGGGTGCTCGGCGTGGGCGGCGTCGTCCAGGCCGAGGAAGGACAGGATCGACGCGGGCTGGTCGGTGCGGCCGAGCGCGCCGGACAGCACGCCGGCCAGCTCGTCCGGGTCGGCGGCGGTGTCCACGGGCACGGTGGTCACGTCCGCGCCGAGCGCCCGGACGCAGGCGTCCAGACCGGGGTCGGCGACCAGGGCGGCGGGCAGCAGCACCAGCCAACGCTGCGCCGACGTCGCCGGTGGCGTGGTCGGTGCGACCAGCGGCTGCCAGAGCTCCCGGTAGCGGGCACCGTCCACCAGTGAGCGTTCCCGCCCGCGCCGCCGCCAGGCGGACAGGGCGGGCAGCACCGTGCCGAACGGCTGGTCCCGGTCGACCTCGAGTTCACGCAGCAGCGAGTCGAGGTCCTCGGCCTCGACCGCCGCCCAGAACCGGCTGTCGGTCTCGGCCCGGTCGTCGACCAGGGCGGTGAGCCAGGCGGGCGGTTCGGGCCAGAAGCGCTGCCGGTCGAAGACGTACGTGGGCAGGTCGGCGAGCTGCGGTTGGGCGTCGGCGTA
Source organism: Micromonospora pallida (assembly GCF_900090325.1). NCBI lineage: Bacteria > Bacillati > Actinomycetota > Actinomycetes > Micromonosporales > Micromonosporaceae > Micromonospora > Micromonospora pallida. The sequence continues at coordinate 2,469,885 of NZ_FMHW01000002.1, forward strand.
GAGGGCCGACCAGTCCGGCGACCAGCCGTGCGTGTGCAGTGTGGCGACCGCCCGCAGTAGGGCGACCGGCTCCGGACGGTCCCGGCGCAGGGTGGGTACGACCAGCGGGGACCGGTCGCCGGCCGACCCGCCGTCGGCGAGGACGGCCTGGGTGAGGGCGGTGAGCACCCCGTCCGGGCCAACCTCCACGAACCCGGTGCAGCCCTGCCGGCGCAGTGCGTTGACCGCGTCGGCGAAGCGCACCGCGCCCCGGGCGTGCCGCACCCAGTACCCCGCCGCGCCCAGCTCCGCCGCGTCCACCGGTGCACCGGTGACCGTGGAGACCAGCGGGATGGCCGGGGCGTGGTGCGACAGCCGCGCGGCGACGGCGGCGAGGTCGTCGAGCACCGGGTCCATCAGCGGACTGTGGAACGCGTGGCTGACCGCCAACCGGCGGGTCCGTACGCCCCGCGCGGCCCATTCGGCGGCCAACTCCTCGACGGCGTCGGCCGCGCCGGAGAGCACGACTGCGGTGGGGCCGTTCACGGCGGCCACGCAGACCCGGTCGGCGCGGTCGCCGAGGCTGGCGAGCACGTCGGCCTCGGGCGCGGCGACGGCGAGCATCGCCCCGCCGTCGGGCAGCGCCTGCATGAGCCGCCCCCGGGCGGCGACCAGTTCGGCGGCGTCGGCCAGGGTGAGCACCCCGGCGGCGTGGGCGGCGGCGAACTCGCCGATGGAGTGGCCGGCGACCGCGTCGGGACGCAGGCCCCACGCGGTGAGCAGCCGGAACAGCGCCACCTCGACGGCGAAGATCGCCGGCTGGGTGAACTCGGTGCGGTCCAGCAGGTCGGCCTCGGCCGTGCTGGCCTCGGCGAACATCACCTCGCGCAGCGGTCGGGGCAGGTGCGGGTCGAGGACCGCGCAGACCTCGTCCAGTGCGGCGGCGAAGACCGGGTACGCCCCGGCCAGCTCACGGCCCATCCCGGGTCGCTGCGCCCCCTGACCGGAGAAGAGGTACGCCACCTTCGGCGAACCGGTGGACGCCCCGGTGACCAGCAGCGCGGAGTCGTCGCCGGCCGCCAGCGCGCACAGCCCGGCGCGCAGGTCCTCCCGGTCGGCGGCGAGCACGACCGCCCGGTGCTCCAGAGCGGCCCGGGACGCCGCCGACGACCAGCCGACGTCGACCAGCGGCGGCGCCTCCGGCCCGGTGAGCCGGTCGGCCCACGGCCCGGCCTGGGCCGCCAGCGACGCGGCGGTCCGCGCGGACAGCAGCACCGGCACCAGCGGCAGCTCGGCCGAGGACTCGACGGGCACGGCCGGTTCCGGGGCCTGTTCGATGATGGTGTGGGCGTTGGTGCCGCTGATCCCGAAGGAGGAGACGGCGGCACGGCGCGGCCGGCCGGTCAGCGGCCAGGGCCGGCCATCGGTGAGCAGCTCGACCGCGCCGACGCTCCAGTCCACCTGGTCGGTGGGCTCGTCGACGTGCAGGGTCGGTGGCAGGTACCCGTTGCGCAGGGCGAGGACCATCTTGATGATCCCGGCGACGCCTGCGGCGGCCTGGGTGTGGCCGATGTTCGACTTGATCGACCCGAGCCAGAGCGGCTGGTCGGCCGGGCGGTCCTGTCCGTAGGTGGCGAGCAGCGCCTGGGCCTCGATCGGGTCGCCGAGCCGGGTGCCGGTGCCGTGCGCCTCCACGGCGTCCACGTCGGCGGCGCCGAGCCGGGCGTTGGCCAACGCCTGCCGGATGACCCGCTGCTGCGCGGGGCCGTTCGGCGCCGTCAGGCCGTTCGAGGCGCCGTCCTGGTTGACCGCGCTGCCCCGGATCACCGCGAGCACCGGGTGACCGTTGCGCCGGGCGTCGCTGAGCCGCTCCACCAGGAGCATGCCGGCCCCCTCGCCCCAGCTCGTCCCGTCGGCGGCGGCGGCGAACGCCTTGACCCGGCCGTCCGGGGCCAGCCCTCGCTGCCGGCTGAAGCCGACGAACACGCCCGGGGTGGCCATCACGGTGACCCCGCCGACCAGGGCGAGCGAGCACTCGGCGGAACGCAGCGCCTGACAGGCCCAGTGCAACGCCACCAGCGACGAGGAGCAGGCGGTGTCCACCGAGACGGCCGGCCCTTCCAGCCCGAGGGTGTAGGACACCCGCCCGGAGAGCACGCTGCCGGCGTTGCCGGTCATCAGATGACCCTCGGCACCCTCGGCACCGATCATCAAGTTCCGGTAGTCCTGGTAGTTGGTGCCGACGAAGACGCCGGTGGAGCTGCCCCGCAACGCCTGCGGGTCGATGCCGGCCCGCTCGATCGCCTCCCAGGAGGTCTCCAGCAGCAGCCGCTGCTGCGGGTCCATGGCGAGGGCCTCGCGCGGGCTGATGCCGAAGAAGCCGGCGTCGAACTCGGCGACCCCGGGGACGAAGGCGCCCTGGCGGGCGTAGCTGGTGCCCTCGTTGGCGGGGTCGGCGTCGAAGAGCCGGTCGAGGTCCCAGCCCCGGTCGGTGGGGAAATCCCCAACCGCGTCGCCGCCGGCAGCGAGCAGCTGCCACAGCCGCTCGGGGGTGTCCGCCCCACCCGGGAACCGGCAGCTCATCGCGACGATAGCGAGGGGTTCGTCGGACACAGCCGCCGCGACGGGCGCGCTCGTGTCGACGGCCTTCCCGGTAAGCAGTTCGTCGAGGTGCGCAGCGAGCACCGTCGGGTTCGGGTAGTCGAAGGCGAGAGTGGCCGGCAGCCGCAGACCGGTCGCGGTGGCGAGAAGGTTGCGCATGTCCACCGCGGTCAGTGAGTCCAGTCCCAGGTCCCGGAACGGGCGGCTGGCGGGAACGTCGTCGGCCGCCCCGTAGCCCAGGGCAGTGGCCGCGCACTGCCGGACCAGGTCCCGCAGCTCCGCGTTCCGCTCGGTCGAGCTGAGCCTGGCGAGCCGCTGGGCGAGCGCCGACGGCGTGTCCTCCGGCGCCCCGGTCGGCTGGTCCGCCGCGCGGGCCAACTGCCGCACTTCCGACAGGTCGCCGATCAGCGGGCTGGGTCGGACCAGGGCGAACGCCGGGGCGAACCGGGTCCAGTCGATGTCGGCGATCACTGTGCTGGTCTCGCCACGCCGCAGGGCCCGGGCCAGCGCCTCCACGGCGAGGTCGGGGTCCATGGCGACCATGCCGCCGCGCTGGAGCCGCTGCCGGGCGCGCTCGTTCTCGGCGGGCAAACCCGCCCCGCTCCAGGCGCCCCAGGCAACGGAGAGCGCGGGGCACCCCTCAGCCCGACGCCGCTCGGCGAGGGCGTCGAGGTGGGCGTTCGCCGCCCCGTAGGCGCCCTGCCCGGCGTTGCCGGTGGTGCCGGCGACCGACGAGAACAGGACGAAGGCGTCCAGGTCGAGGTCCCGGGTCAGCTCGTCCAGGTGCTCGGCGGCGGTGCACTTGGGGGCCGCGACGTTGTGCAGCCGGGCCGGGGTGACGGTGTCGACGACGCCGTCGTCGAGGACGGCGGCGGTGTGCAGCACGGCGCGCAGCGGGGCGTCGTCGGGCGTGGCCGCCAGCAGGGCGGCGAGCTGCGTCCGGTCGGTGACGTCGCAGTGCGCCACGGTGACGCGGACGCCCAGTTCGGTCAGCTCCGCCACAAGGTCGGCGGCGCCCGGGGCGTCCGGGCCGCGTCGACTGGCCAGCAGGACGTGCGCCGCGCCGGAGCGGGCCGCCCAGCGGGCCATGTGTCCGCCGAGTCCGCCGGTGCCGCCGGTGATCAGCACCGTGCCGCGCATCCGCCAGCCGCCGGCACCCGCGTCGGTGCTGGCCGGCTCGGGTTCGGTGATCCGGGTGAGGCGGCGGACGAGGACGCCGGTGTCCCGGACAGCGATCTGGTCCTCGCCGCCGCTGTCGCCGAGGACCGCACAGAGCCGCGCGCCGCTCCCCGCATCGAGGACGGTGGGCAGGTCGACGAGTCCACCCCAGCGGCCGAGGTGTTCGAGCGCGACGGCCCGGCCGAATCCCCAGACGGCGGCGGCCGCCGGGCTCGGCGGCACATCGTCGGCACCGACGGCGACCGCCTGTCGAGTGGCGCACCACAGCGGGGCCTCCACACCCAGCGCGCCGAGCGCCTGCACCAGCTGGGCGGTTCCGGTGACGCCGAGCGGGCTCGCCGGGTGCTCCGGGTGGGCCCGTTCGTCGAGGCCGAGCAGGGAGAGCACGGCGGCGGGGCCGTCGGCGGGAAGGGCCGCGCGCAGCCGGTCGGTGAACGCCGCCTGCTCGTCGGTCACGTCCAACAGCACGGGTACGACGTCCGCGCCGACGTTGCCGAGCGCCCCCAGCACCCCGGAGACCAGCGGGTCCTCGGCGAGCGCGGCGGGCACCGGGACGAGCCAGGCGCCGGAGAGCCGAGTCAGCGGCAGGTCGGGCAGTACCTTCCAGGTGACCCGGTAGCGCCACCGGTCGAGGTCGGGCTTCCCGTCGCCCTGGCTGACGAAGAGTGGCGGCGCCGGCCAGTAGCGTTGGTGGTCGAAGGCGTAGGTCGGCAGGTCGACGGTCGCCGTCTCCGCCAGGACCCGGGTCAGGTCGACCGGCAGGCCGATCGTGTACGCGGTGGCGAGACTGGTCAGCAGTCGGGCGGCGTCGTCGTCACCCCGCCGCAACGTCCCCAGCGTGTGCCCAGTGACACCGGCGTCATCCAGGATCGCGGTCGCCGGCATGGTGAGCACCGGATGCGGAGAGATCTCCACGAACGTGGTGTGGCCCGCCTCGACCGCAACCCGGACAGCCGGGTCGAACAACACCGTCTGCCGCAGGTTCTCGTACCAGTACTCCGCCCCCATGCTCTCCGGGACCACCCACTCCCCGGTCAGCGTGGAGACGAGCCGGACGTGCCCCGGCCGAGGCGTGACGTCCGCCAGATCCGCACGCAACCGCTCGGCGACCTCCTGCACCGCCGGCGAATGCGACGCGTAGTCCACCGGGATGACCCGCGCCCGCACCCGGTCGGCCTGGCACGCGGCCACCAGATCCGCCACCGGCTGGGGCGGACCCGACACCACCACCGTCGACGGCCCGTTCACCGCCGCCACACCCACACCCACAAACAGCGGTAGCCGCTCGGCGACCGCGTCGGCGGACAGGTCGACAGACGCCATCGCCCCGGTTCCCCGCAACACGGCAAGGGCACGCGACCGCAACGCGACGGTCTTCGCCGCGTCCTCCAAGGACAGGATTCCTGCCACGCAGGCCGCGCCGATCTCACCCTGCGAGTGACCGACCACGGCCGCCGGGCTGACCCCGACGTGCTCCCAGACGGCAGCCAGGGCAATGCCGACAGCCCACAAGACCGGCTGCACGACCTCGACCCGCTCCAACCACGACTCGTCGTCACCGGTCAACACCGAGACAAGATCCAGTGCCAGATACGGGGCGAGGGCCCGCTGGCATTCGGCCAGCCGCGCGTCGAACACCGGCACCCGGCCCACCAGACCAGCAGCCATACCCGCCGACTGCGCACCCTGACCGGGGAACACGAACACCGGACCGGAGTTCGAAGCGGTACCCCTGACCAGGTTCCCCGCCGGCAGACCCGACGCCAGCGCGTCCAGCCCCGCGAGGAGATCCGCCTCGCCCGCGCCGACGACTGCGGCACGCTGGTCGAGGCTCGCGCGGGTGGTCGCCAGGGACCAGGCCAGCGCGGAGACATCCGTCTGGTCCTGCGCGCGCACGTGCGCGGCGAGGCGGGCGGCCTGACCGGCCAGTGCGTTCTCCGTCCGCGCCGACACCGGCCAGACGGTCACGTCCGAGCCGACCAGGCCGGGAGTCCGGTGGCGGGTCTCGGTCGCCTCGTCGACGGACTCGTCGGCCTGCTCGATGATCACGTGGGCGTTGGTACCGGAGATGCCGAACGACGACACCGCCGCCCGACGCGGCCGGTCCACCACCGGCCACGGCCGCGCCCCGGTGACCAGCTCCACCGCACCCGACGACCAGTCGACATGCGGCGACGGCTCATCCACATGCAACGACGCCGGCACCACACCGTGCCGCATCGCCTGCACCACCTTGATCACACCAGCGACGCCGGCAGCGGCCTGGGTGTGCCCGATGTTCGACTTGACCGAGCCCAGCAGCACCGGGGCGGCGTCCCCCCGGTCCTGCCCGTACGTGGCCAGCAGTGCCTGCGCCTCGATCGGATCCCCGAGCGTCGTACCCGTGCCGTGCGCCTCGACCACGTCCACGTCGGCGGTGGAGAGCCGGGCCGAGGTGAGCGCCTGACTGATGACCCGCTGCTGCGCGGGCCCGTTGGGGGCGGTGAGCCCATTGGACGCCCCGTCCTGGTTGACCGCACTTCCCCGGACCACCGCCAGCACCCGGTGGCCGTTGCGGCGGGCATCCGACAGCCGCTCCACCAACAGCCAGCCGACCCCCTCCGAGAAGCCGGCACCGTCGGCGGCGGCGGAGAACGACTTGCACCGCCCGTCGGGGGACAGGGCACGCTGTCGGCTCGACCCGACCAGGAGGCCGGGGGTCGCCATCACGGTGACGCCACCGGCCAGGGCCAGTTCGCACTCTCCCGCCCGCAGCGCCTGCACGGCGAGGTGCAGGGCCACCAGCGAAGAGGAACAGGCGGTGTCGATCGACACGGCTGGCCCCTCGAGCCCCAGCGTGTACGACACCCGCCCGGAGGCGACGGCCGCCGCCCCTCCGGTCATCGAGTGGCCCTCGTCCCCGTCGGGCGACATCATCAGCAGGGTGCCGTAGTCCTGCCCGTTGGTGCCGACGAACACGCCCGTCCGGCTGCCGCGCAGGGAGCCGGGATCGATGCCGGCGGACTCGACCATCTCCCAGGCCGTCTCGAGCAGCAGCCGCTGCTGCGGGTCCATGGTGAGCGCCTCGCGCGGCGAGATACCGAAGAAGCGGGCGTCGAAGTCGCCGGCTCCGTCGATGAACCCACCCTCCCGGGCATACGAGGTGCCCGGGTTGTCGGGGTCGGGGTGGTAGAGCCGCTCCAGGTCCCAGCCCCGGTCGTCGGGAAACGGCGTGACGCCGTCCCGGCCGTCCCGCAGCAGGTCCCACAGGTCGTCCGGGTTGCGTACCCCGCCGGGCAGCCGGCAGCTCATCGCCACGATCGCCACCGGCTCCAGTTCCTGGGACTGGACCTCGCTGAGCCGGCGACGGGTGTCGTGGAGATCAGCCATGACCCGCTTGAGGTAGTCGCGGAGCTTGTCTTCATTGCCCATGTCGGAGCCGCTTCCTCGCAGGGGACGGAGAGAGCCGGAGTGGGGGTGGCGGGAGAGAGCCGGAGCGGGTCAGGAGATACCGAGGTCCTTGTCCACCATCGCGAACAGTTCGTCGTCGGTGGCGTCGTCGAGGTGCCGGCCGATCTCGCCGCCGCCACCGCCCTGGCCGAGCCGCGAGAGCATCGCCTGGAGGCGGACGGTGGCCCGGACCCGGGCCGCCTCGTCCCGCGCCACCACGTCGAGGCTGTCGGCGATGCGGTCGAGGTCGTCGAGGAGCACGGTCGGGGTGACCACGTCCTCCTGCGCCACCTCGGCGAAGAGGTACTCGGCAAGGGTGGTCGGCGTCGGGTAGTCGAAGACCAGGGTGACCGGAAGCGCCACTCCGGTCGCCACACCGAGCCGGTTACGCAACTCGACGGCAGTGACGGAGTCGAACCCCAGTTCCCGGAACGCCCGGTGTTCCTCGACCGACTCGGCCGAGGCGTAGTTGAGCACGGCGGCGACCTGACCACGGACCAACGCGAGCAGCGCGGCCATCCGATCAGCGGCGGGCAGACCGGCGAGCCGGTCCCGCAACGACTCGGGACCGTCGGGAACCTCGGCACCGCCGGCGCGTTCGGTGGTCTGGAGCCGACGGACGTCCGGCAGGTCGCTGATCAACGGGCCGGGACGGGTCGCGGTGAAGGCGACGGCGAACCGCTCCCAGGCGATGTCGGCGATGGTGAGGGCCGGCTCGCCGTGGTCCACCGCCTGGTGCAGGGCGGTGATCGCGGCCTCCGGGGACATCTCCGGGACGCCGTGCCGGTGCAGCAGCTCACCGAAGGGGCCGTCGGCCATGCCGCCGCCGGCCCAGGCGCCCCAGGCGACGGAGGTGGCGGGCATGCCGAGGCCGCGCCGGTGCTGGGAGAGCGCGTCGAGGAAGGCGTTGCTCGGCGCGTAGTTGCCGACACCGGAACTGGCCACGGAGCCGGCGAAGGACGAGAACATGACGAACGCGGAGAGGTCCAGGCCGAGGGTCAGCTCGTGCAGGTGGTACGCGACGTCGACCTTGGCCTGGAGAACCCGTTGGATCTGGTCGATCCGGATGTCGTTGATCATGGCGTCGTCCAGCACCGCGCAGGCGTGCACGACCGTGGTGAGCGGGTACTCGGCGGGAATACCGTCGATCAGCTCGGCCAGGGCGTCCCGGTCTGCGGCGTCGCAGGCGACGACGGAGGCCCGGGCTCCCAACGCGGTGATGTCGTCGACCAACTGCTGTGCACCCGGCGCGGCCATGCCCCGCCGGCTGACGACGACGATGTTCTCCACTCCGCTGCGGGCCAGCCAGCGGGCGGCGTGCCCGCCGAGGGCGCCGGTGCCGCCGGTGACCAGGGCCGTACCGGAGGGCTCCCACGGGTTGACGGGTTGACTGTCCCCGAGCGGGACCCGGGTGAGACGCCGGGCGAGCACCCCGCCCGGTCGTACCGCGATCTGGTCCTCCTCGCCTGCGGTGGTAAGAGCCGCGACGAGCAGGTCGGCCGAGCGTTCCTCGACCGCCTCGGGAAGGTCGACGAGGCCACCCCAGCGTTGCGGGTGCTCCAGCGCGGCGACCCGACCGAAGCCCCAGACCAGCGACTGCATCGGCGCCCGCAGGAGGTCGGCGCGGCCGACGGAGACGGCACCGGAGGTGACGCTCCACATCGGGGCGGACAGGCCGATGTCGCCGAGAGCCTGGAAGAGGGCGACGGTGGCGGCGAAGCCGCCGGGCACGGAGGGGTGCAGCGGGTGAACCAGTTCGTCGAAGGCCAGCAGCGACACCACACCGGTCACCTCGGCCTGCCCGCCGTCGGCACCGGCACCGGCGGTGAGGGCCTCCCGCAGAAGCTTGCCGAGCAGGTCACGGTCGACGTCGGTGGCGCTGACGGGAACCGGTAGGAGGTTCGCGCCGGCGGCAGCGCACGCCTCGACGCAGGCGTCCTGCCAGGGCTCGACGATGTCACCGGTCGGCATCACCACGACCCAGGTGCCGCCCATACCCCGATTGGCGACGCCGGTCAGCGGCTTCCAGGTGTCCTGGTAGCGCCAACTGTCGATGTCGGACTGCCTGCGGCGCTGCCGCCGCCACGAGGTGAGCAGCGGCAGGGCGGGCCGCAGCGCGTCGACGGCCTGGTCGGTGGGAATCTCCCCCGCGGCCAGCACGTCGGCGAGCGCGGTCAGATCGCCGCGTTCCACCGCCGTCCAGAAGCCGGCGTCACTGGGATCGGTGGCACCCTGGACGAAGCTCTCCAGGTTGAGTCCGCCGCTGCCGTCCAGCCAGTAGTGCTGGTGCTCGAAGGCGTAGGTGGGCAGGTCGACGGTCGCCGTCTCGGCGAGGACCCGGGTCAGGTCGACCGGCAGACCGATCGTGTATGCCGTGCCCAGGCTGGTCAGCAGCCGGGCCGGGTCGTCCTCACCCCGCCGCAACGTACCGAGGGTGTGCCCGGTGACACCGGCATCGTCCAGAATCGCGGTCACCGGCATCGTCAACACCGGATGCGGGGAGATCTCCACGAACGTCGTGTGCCCCGCCTCGACCGCGACGCGGACGGCCGGGTCGAAGAGCACCGTCTGCCGCAGGTTCTCGTACCAGTAGCCGGCACCCATGCTCTCCGGGACGATCCACTCCCCGGTCAGCGTGGACACCAACCGGACATGCCCCGCCCGGGGCGTGACATCGGCCAGATCCGTCCGGAGCTGCTCCGCGACCTCCTGCACCGCCGAAGAGTGCGACGCGTAGTCCACCGGAATGATCCGCGCCCGCACACCATCGGCCTGACACGCCGCGACAAGGTCCGCCACCGGCTGCGGCGGACCCGACACGACGACGGTCGACGGGCCGTTCACCGCCGCCACACCCACACCCACGAACAGCGGCAGCCGCTCCGCAACGGCATCGGCGGACAGGTCCACCGACGCCATCGCCCCCGTACCCCGCAACACCGCCAGAGCACGCGACCGCAACGCCACCGTCTTCGCCGCATCCTCCAAGCTCAGGATGCCCGCAACACAGGCCGCGCCGATCTCACCCTGCGAATGACCGATCACCACCGCCGGAGTCACGCCCACGTGCTCCCACACGGCGGCCAGAGCGATGCCGACAGCCCACAGCACCGGCTGGACGACCTCCACCCGCTCCAACCACGACCCGTCGTCACCGGTCAACACGGAGACCAGGTCGACGTCCAGGTGCGGCGCGAGGGCCCGCTGACACTCAGCCAGCCGGGCGTCGAACACCGGAACCCGACCCACCAGACCGGACGCCATCCCCGCCGACTGCGCACCCTGACCCGGGAACACGAACACCGGACCGGCAGACGAACCCGCAGCCGCACCCAACAGCACGTTCCCCGCCGGCAGACCCGACGCCACCGCGTCCAGACCCGTGAGAAGCGTGTCGGTGTCCGCGCCGACCACGACGGCCCGCTGGTCGAACGTCGACCGAGTGGCCAGCAGCGACCAGCCGACCGCCGCCGGGTCCAGGTCGCCCTGCTCACGCACGTACATGGCCAGACGGCCCGCCTGGCCGGCGAGCGCGCCCCGGGACCGCGCGGACACCGGCCACACGGTCAGGTCCGAGGCGACCAGACCTGGCCGGTACGCGGACGCGGTGGTTCCGGTGTCGTCCCTGTCCGCCTGCTCGGGGGCGGTGGTGGTGCCGGACGGCCGGTACTCCTCGACGATCACGTGGGCGTTGGTGCCGCTGACGCCGAACGAGGAGACACCACCCCGGCGGGGCCGGTCCAGTTCCGGCCACGACCGACGTTCGGTGAGCAGCGAGACCGCCCCGGCGGACCAGTCCACGTGCGGGGACGGCGCGTCGACGTGCAGGGTCTCCGGCATCACGCCGTTGCGCACCGCCATCACCATCTTCACCAGACCGGCGACGCCGGCGGCGCTCTGGGTGTGGCCGATGTTCGACTTCACCGAGCCGAGCCAGAGCGGCCGGTCGGCGGGGCGGTCCTGTCCGTAGGTGGCGAGCAGCGCCTGCGCCTCGATCGGGTCGCCGAGGGTGGTGCCCGTGCCGTGCGCCTCCACCATGTCGACGTCGGCGGTGCCGAGCCGGGCGTTGGCGAGGGCCTGCCGGATCACCCGCTGCTGGGACGGGCCGTTGGGGGCGGTGAGGCCGTTGGACGCGCCGTCCTGGTTGAGGGCGCTGCCCCGGATCACGGCGAGGATCGGGTGGCCGTTGCGTTCGGCGTCGGCGAGCCGCTCCAGGACGAGCACACCGCCGCCCTCGCCCCAGCCGGTGCCGTCCGCGCCCGCCGCGAACGCCTTGCACCGCCCGTCGACGGACATGCCGCGCTGCCGGGAGAAGACGACGAAGACACCGGGGGTGGCCATCACGGTGACGCCACCGGCGATGGCCAGGTCGCACTCCCGGCGGCGCAGCGCGGTGGCCGCGAGATGCAGGGCGACCAGGGACGACGAGCAGGCGGTGTCGACGGTGACGGCCGGGCCGTTGAGACCGAGGGTGAACGAGATCCGGCCGGAGGCGACGCTGGTGGTGTTGCCGGTGCCGAGGTACATGTCGACGCCCTCGGGCACGTTCGGCAGACCCATGCCGTAGTTGGACGTGCTGAGCCCGACGAAGACGCCGGTCTGGCTGCCCCGCAGGGAGAGCGGGTCGATGCCGGCCCGCTCGACCGCCTCCCAGGACGTCTCCAGCAGCAGTCGCTGCTGCGGGTCCATCGCGAGGGCCTCGCGCGGGGAGATCCCGAACAGGGACGCGTCGAAGTCACCGGCGGAGTCGAGGAAGCCGCCCACCCGGGTGTAGCTCTTGCCCGGCTTGTTGGGGTCGGGGTCGTAGAGCGACTCCAGGTCCCAGCCCCGGTCGTCTGGGAACTCGGTGAGGGCGTCCCGGCCGTCGGCGACGAGGTCCCACAGGTCCTCGGGCGAGCGGACGCCGCCGGGGAACCGGCAGCTCATCGACACGATGGCGAGAGGTTCCTGGTCCCGGGCCTCGACGGTCTGCAGCTTGCGCTTCGTGTCGTGCAGATCGGCGGTCACCCGCTTGAGGAAGTACCGCAGCTTGTCGTCGTCGCTCATCGGGCCGCACCTGCCTCGATCCGGGGGTCGGTCATCTCAGGAGATTCCAAACTCTTTGCTGATGAAGTCGAAGATCTCGTCGTCGCTGGCCGACTCGAGGTCAGGCCGGTCCTCCTCGGCGGCGGGGCCGTCGGCCAGGCCAGTCGCCTTGGCCAGCAGGTCCCGCATCCGGGTGGTGAACCGCTCCCGGGTCGCCGGATCGAGCGGGATGGTGGTGAGCAGGCTCTCCACGGTGTCGATGCCCTGGAAGAGGGGCTGCGTGGAGGGGGCCTCCCCGGCGGTGATCTCGCTGGCCAGCTTCTCGGCGAGCGCGGTGGGCGTCGGGTAGTCGAAGACCAGCGTGGCGGGCAGCCGGAGGCCGGACAGGCCGTTCAGCCGGTTGCGGAGGTCGACGGCGGTGAGCGAGTCGAAGCCGAGTTCGGTGAAGAGCCGACCCGGGTCGATGGCGTCGGCCCCGGCGTGGCCGAGGACGGCGGCGATGTTCGCCCGGACCACGTCGAGCACCACCTTGCGCCGTTCCGGCTCGGCCAGGCCGGCCAGGCGCTGCCCGAGGGAGACGCCGCCGGGGCCGGCACCGGTGCCGTCGGCGGAACGCCGCAGCGGCACCCGGACCAGAGCGCGGAGCATCGGGGCGAGGGTCCCGGACTCCGCCTGTCCGCGCAGCGTCCCGACGTCGAGCCGCATCGGTACGACGGCGGCCGCGTCCAGCCGCCAGGCGGCGTCGAAGAGGTGCAGCGCCTGCTCGGTGGGGAGTCCGGCCGCCCCCTGTTCGGCCATCCGCCGCACGTCGGCGTCACCGAGGTGACCGGTCATGCCGCTGGCCCGCGCCCACAGGCCCCAGGCCAGGGAGATGCCGGCCAGTCCCCGGGCCCGCCGGTGTGCGGCGAGAGCGTCGAGGAAGGCGTTCGCGGCCGCGTAGTTGGACTGTCCGGCACTGCCCAGCGTGGCCGCCGCCGAGGAGAAGAGCACGAAGGCGGCGAGGTCACGGTCGGCGGTGAGCCGGTGCAGGTGCCAGGCCGCGTCGATCTTCGGTACGGCCACCGCGTCGAGGCGTTCGGGCGTCATCGACTCGAACACCCCGTCGTCGAGAACGCCGGCCGCGTGGACCACCGCGGTGAGCGGGTGCGCGGTGGGGATCCCGGCGAGCAGCGCGGTCAGGGCGTCGGGATCGGCGGCGTCGCAGGCGACGACGGTCACCTCCGTGCCGTGGGCGGCCAGTTCGGCGACCAGGTCGTCGATCCCCTCGGCGGCCGGACCGCGCCGGCCGGCGAGCAGCAGGTGCCGGACGCCGTGCGTGGTGGCGAGGTGCCGGGCCAGGAGGCGGCCCAGCACGCCGGTGCCACCGGTGACGAGCACCGTGCCGTCCGGGTCGACGCCGCCGGGCAGCAGCTCCACGCCGGCCGGCACCCGTCCGAGGCGGGGTACGCGCACCTGGCCGGCCCGTACCGCGACCTGCGGCTCGCCGGACCCGATCGCGGCGGCCAGCACGGCGGTGCTGTCCGGGTCCCCGTCGAGGTCGACCAGTTGCAGCCGGTTCGGGTGTTCCAGCTGGGCGGCGCGCAGCAGACCCCAGACCGGCGCCTGGCGCAGGTTCACCACGGGCTGTTCGCCCGTTGCGACGGCGTCGCGGGTGACCAGCACCAGCCGAGCGTCGGCGAACCGGTCGTCGGCGAGCCAGGCCCGTACGGCGGCGAGCACGCGGTGGGTGGTGGCCCGCGCCTGTCCGGCGAGTGCCGGATCCGTGTCGGTCCCGTCGCCACCGACCGGGACGATCACCGCCCCGGGTGCCGACCCGCCCCCGGCGAGCAGGTCCCCGAGGGTCTCCGGGGCGAGGTCGGCGCGGACCCGGACGCCCGCCGACTCGCAGGCGGCACTGAGGGCCAGGTCGTCACCGACCACCACCCAGCCGGTGGCGGCGGGCACCGGGCCGGCGGGCACCGGCAGCGCCGGCCAGTCGACGTGGAACAGCGACTCGTGGCGGCCGGAGCGGGCGGCCCCGAGGGCGTCACCGGTGACCCGTCGCATGATCAGCGACTCGGCGTGCAGCACGGGCGCGCCGGTGGCGTCGGCCACCTGGAAGGAGACCCCGACCTCACCGGCCGAGGCGACCCGGACCCGCAGGGCGGTGGCGCCGGCGGCGAGCAGGGTGACCCCGGTCCAGGCGAACGGCAGCCGGGGGGCGTCGGGGTCGGCGCCGTCGCCCATCCGGGCGAGGAAGCCGCCGATGGACATGGCCTGCAACGCGCCGTCCAGCAGCGCGGGGTGGACACCGAACCGACCCGCCTCGGCGTGGTGGTCGGCGGGCAGCTCCACCTCGGCGAAGACCTCGTCGCCACGAACCCACGCGGCGCGCAGCCCTCGGAAGACCGGGCCGTAGCCGAAGACGGTCGCCTCGATGCCGGCGTAGAAGTCGTCGGACTCGACGCGGGTCGCGCCGGACGGCGGCCACACCCCGAGGTCGAAGGCGGGCGCCTCGACCGGACGCGGGCCGAGCAGACCGGTCGCGTGGCAGGTCCAGGCCACGTCGGCGAGGATCTCGTCGGAGCCGTCCCGGTACGGCCGGGAGTGGAACTGCACCGTACGACGGCCGTCCGTGTCCCGGTCACCGACGGTGAGCTGCACCTGGAGGGAGCCGAGTTCGGGCAGGACGAGCGGGGCGAGCAGGGTCAACTCCTCCACCACCGGCGTGCCGGCCTGCTCACCGGCGTAGGCGGCGAGTTCCACGAAGGCGGTGCCGGGCAGCAGGATCGCGTTCATCACCCGGTGCTCGCCGAGCCACGGGTGGGTACGCACCGACAGGCGGCCGGTGAACACCATCCGCTCGTTGTCCGGGAAGGTCACCGTGGCGCTGAGCAGCGGGTGGCCGGCCTCCTGGAGTCCGGCGGAGGCGACGTCCCCGGCCGGGCCGACGGGCAGGTCGACCCAGTAGCGTTGGTGCTCGAAGGCGTAGGTGGGCAGGTCGACGGTCGCCGTCTCGGCGAGGACCCTGGTCAGGTCGACCGGCAGGCCGACCGTGTACGCGGTGGCGAGACTGGTCAGCAGGCGGGTCGCGTCGTCCTCACCCCGCCGCAACGTGCCAAGAGTGTGGCCGGTGACGCCGGCGTCGTCGAGGATCCCCGTCACCGGCATGGTGAGCACCGGATGCGGGGAGATCTCCACGAACGTGGTGTGACCGGCGGCCACCGTCACCCGGACGGCCGGGTCGAAGAGCACCGTGCGGCGCAGGTTCTCGTACCAGTAGTCCGCACCCATGCTCTCCGGGAGCACCCACTCACCGGTGAGGGTGGAGACGAGCCGGACGTGACCGGCCCGAGGGGCGACGTCCGCCAGGTCGGTCCGGAGCCGCTCGGCGACCTCCTGCACGGACGGAGAGTGGGAGGCGTAGTCCACCGGGATGATCCGGGCGCGCACACCGTCGGCCTGACAGGCGGCCACCAGATCCGTCACCGGCTGCGGCGGCCCCGACACCACGACGGTCGACGGACCGTTCACCGCCGCCACCCCGACACCGGGGAACACCGGCAGACGTTCCGCGACCGCATCGGCGGACAGGTCCACCGACGCCATCGCACCCGTACCCCGCAGGACGGCAAGGGCACGGGAGCGCAGGGCGACGGTCTTCGCCGCATCCTCGAGGGACAGGATCCCCGCGACGCAGGCCGCGCCGATCTCGCCCTGCGAGTGACCGATCACCACCGCCGGGGACACGCCGGCGTGTTCCCACACGGCGGCCAGAGCGATGCCGACCGCCCACAGCACCGGCTGGACGACCTCGACCCGGTCCAACCACGACTCGTCGTCACCGGTCAACACGGAAACCAGGTCGACGTCCAGGTGTGGCGCGAGCGCCCGCTGACACTCGGCGAGCTTCGCGTCGAACACCGGAACCCGACCCACCAGACCCGCCGCCATACCCGCCGACTGCGCGCCCTGCCCCGGGAACACGAACACCGGACCAGCCGACGGACCGGCGAGGCCGGCGACGACGTTGCCGGCCGGAATCCCCTCGGCCAGGGCCTCCAGCCCGGACAGCAGTTCCTCGACGTCCGCGCCGACGACGGCGGCGCGTTGGTCGAGGGTGGCGCGGGTGGTCGCCAGGGACCAGCCGACCGCTGCCGGGTCCACGTCGCCGTGCGTGCGGACGTGGTCGGCGAGCCGGGCGGCCTGGCCGGCCAGGGAGGTCTTCGTGCGGGCGGACAGCGGCCAGACGGCCACGCGCGCGTCGGGCGCCAGGCCCGCCGGTTCGTTGGTCTGGACAGCCCCGTCGACCGGTTCGTCGGCCTGCTCGATGATCACGTGGGCGTTCGTGCCGGAAATGCCGAACGACGACACCGCCGCCCGACGCGGCCGACCCACCACCGGCCACGCCCGCGCCTGCGTCACCAACTCCACCGCGCCCGCCGACCAGTCGATGTGCGGCGACGGCTCGTCCACGTGCAACGACGCCGGCACCACCCCGTGCCGCATCGCCTGCACCAGCTTGATCACACCCGCCACACCCGCAGCCGCCTGCGCGTGCCCGATGTTCGACTTGATCGACCCGAGCAGCAGCGGCCGGTCGCCCGGCCGGCCCTGCCCGTACGTGGCGAGCAGGGCCTGTGCCTCGATCGGGTCGCCCAGGGTCGTGCCCGTGCCGTGCGCCTCGACCACGTCCACGTCGGCGCTACCGAGGCCGGCGGAGGCGAGGGCCTGCCGAATCACCCGCTGCTGCGACGGGCCGTTCGGCGCGGTCAGACCGTTCGATGCGCCGTCCTGGTTGATGGCCGAGGCCCGCACCACGGCGAGAACCCGGTGCCCGTTGCGACGGGCATCGGAGAGCCGCTCCACCAGCAGCATGCCGACGCCCTCGGACCAGCCGGTGCCGTCCGCCGACGCGGCGAACGACTTGCACCGACCGTCGGCGGCCAGGCCCCGCTGCCGGGAGAACTCGACGAACGCGGTCGGCGTGGTCATCACCATCACGCCGCCGGCGAGGGCCATGTCGCACTCGCCGCTGCGCAGCGCCTGGCCGGCCCAGTGCAGGGCGACCAGGGACGAGGAGCAGGCGGTGTCCAGCGAGACCGCCGGTCCCTCCAGCCCGAACGTGTAGGCGACCCGGCCGGAGATGACGCTGCTGGTGAGGCCGGTCAGCGCGTACCCCTCGGTGCCCTCCCCCGCGTACGCGACCAGGTTGCTGTAGTCCTGGCCGCTGGTGCCGACGAAGACGCCGGTGCTGCTGCCGCGCACGGTGGCCGGGTCGATGCCGGCGGACTCGAAGGTCTCCCAGGTGGTTTCCAGCAGCAGCCGCTGCTGCGGGTCCATGGCCAGGGCCTCGCGCGGCGAGATGCCGAAGAACGCGGAGTCGAACTGGTCGACGCCGGTGAGGAAGCCGCCGCCCCGGGCGTAGAAGGTGCCGGGGGCGTCCGGGTCGGGGTTGTAGAGCGAGTCGAGGTCCCAGCCCCGGTCGGTGGGCAGGTCGGAGATGGCGTCGACGCCGTCGGCGACGAGCCGCCACAGGTCCTCCGGGGAGCGGACCCCGCCGGGCATCCGGCAGGCCATGCCGATGATCGCCAGCGGTTCGTCGTCGCGTATCGGCACGGTGGTGGTCGCCGGCCGGACCGGGACGGGCGTGCCGGCGATCTCGGTGCCGAGGTGGACGGCCAGGTCCCACGGGCTGGGGTAGTCGAAGACCAGGGTGGCCGGCAGGCGCATACCGAAGGCGTTGTTGAGCCGGTTGCGCATCTCGACGGCGGTGAGCGAGTCGAAGCCGAACTCGTTGAACGCACGGCGCGGTTCGATGGCGGCCGGATCGGGGTAGCCGAGCACGGCGGCGGCCTGCCCCCGGACGATCTCGACGAGCGCGTTGACCCGGTCGGTGTCGCCGAGTGCGGCGAGCTGCTGCACCAGCGACTGACCGGTGGTGGCCGCCGCGCTGCGGGGCAGACGGATCAGGGCCCGGTACAGCGGCGGGATGCTGCCCCCGGCGAACTGGGCCTTCATCGCGGCCAGGTCAAGGCGGGCGGGCACCAGCGCGGCGTCGGTGGTGTGGCAGGCGGCGTCGAAGAGGGCCAGGCCCTCCTCGGCCTCCATCGCGGCGACGCCGGAGCGGGAGATCCGGTTGAGGTGGACGTCGTCCAGCTCGGTGGTCATGCCGCTGCGATCGGCCCAGAGGCCCCAGGCGAGGGTGAGCGCGGCGCGGCCGTGCGCCCGGCGGTGGTGGGCCAGACCGTCGAGGAAGGCGTTGGCGGCGGCGTAGTTGCCCTGACCGGGGCCACCCGCGGTGGCGGCAAGCGACGAGTACGAGACAAACGCCTTCAGATCGAGGTCGGCGGTCAGCTCGTGCAGGTTCCAGGCCGCGTCGACCTTGGGGCGCAGGACGTCGTCCATCCGCTCCGGGGTAAGCGAGGAGATGACGCCGTCGTCACGGATGCCGGCGGCGTGGATGACGGCAGTGAGCGGGTGGGCGTCGGGGATACCGGCGAGCAGCTCGCCGACCGCATTCCGGTCGGCGACGTCGCAGGCGGCGACGGTGACGGTGACGCCGAACGCCTCCAGGTCGGCGCAGAGCTCGGCGACCCCGGTGGCGGCCCGGCCGCGCCGGCTGGTGAGGACCAGGTGTCGGACGCCGTACCGCGTCACCAGGTGCCGGCTCATCAACTGGCCGAGGGTGCCGGTGGCGCCGGTGATGAGGACGGTCCCCTCGCCGTCGAACGGGGTGGCGGGAGGCTCGATCGTCGGCGGTACCCGGGTGAGCCGGGCTCCGGCGGCGACGCCGGAGCGGATCACGACCTGCGGTTCGTCGGTGCCGACGGCGGCGACGAGGGTGGCGGCGGACCCGGCCACGTCGTCCACGTCAACGAGGAGGAACCGGTCGGGGTTCTCCGACTGCGCGGAGCGGACCAGACCGATGATCGCCGCGCCGGCCAGATCGGTCAGGTCGGTGGCCTGGTCGGTGGCCACGGCACCCCGGGTCAGCACGACCATCGTGGACGCGGCGTACCGGTCGTCGGCAAGGAACTGCTGGAGGACGGCGAGCGCCCGGTGGGTCGCCTCGGCAACCGCGCGCGGCACGTCCGTGGCGGCTGGTGGGTGCAGGAACGGCACGACCAGCACGCCGGGTACGTCCGTCCCGTCGGCCAGCGCCGCACCCAGATCGGCCAGGGAAGGGTACGCCGCCACGGCGGTCCCGGTGGCGGCGACCGCGTCGACGAGGTCGGTGGCGTCGTCGACCACCGCCCAGGCGGCGGTGGTCGGACCGACGGGCGCGGTCAGCGGGGCCCACTCGATCCGGTACAGCGACTCGGTGCCGCCACCGGCCGTGCGGAGCTGGTCGGCGGAGACCGGCCGCAGCACGAGCGAGCCGACCGAGATGATCGGCGCGCCGGTGACGTCGGTGAGGAGCAGGGAGACGCTGTCACTGCCGGTGTGCCGGAGCCGGACCCGGGCGGCGGCGGCCCCGGCGGCGTGCAGGTCGATGTCGTTCCAGGAGAACGGCAGCCGCCCGTAGCCCGGGGGTACGTCCGCGCCGGAGGGGGTGCCGGTGGCGGTGGCGAGGCCGAGGGTGTGCAGGGCCGCGTCGAGCAGGGCGGGGTGCAGCCCGTACCCGCCGGCCTCGGCGGCGGGCGTCTCGGGCAGGGCCAGCTCGGCGAAGAGGTCGTCGCCGCGCCGCCAGGCGGAACGCAGCGCGATGAAGGACGGGCCATAGTCGTAGCCCTGGGCGGCGAGGTTGAGATACAGGTCGTCGGTGCCCACCTCGGTCGCGCCCGGCGGCGGCCAGACGGTCAGGTCGGCCCAGCCGGGTGCCCCACCGGGGTTCGCCGGGCCGCTGGCGAGGACGCCGCTGGCGTTGCGGGTCCACGCCCGTTCGGCGGTGCCCTCGGCCGGTTCGCTATCCGGGGCGGAGTGCAGCGACACGGAACGGCAGCCGGCCTCGTCGGCAGGGCCGATCCAGAGCTGGATGTCGACGCCGCCGGTCTCCGGCAGGATGAGCGGCGCCTCCAGGGTCAGCTCGCGGACGTGGTCGGCGCCGACGTGTGCCCCGGCTTGGAGGGCGAGTTCGACGAAACCGGTGCCGGGCAGCAGCACGGTGTCGAAGACGACGTGGTCGGCGATCCACGGGTGGGTGTGCCGGGCGAGCCGTCCGGTGAACAGGAAACCCCCGGCGTGGGCGACGCCGACGGCCGCGCCGAGCAGGGGGTGCTTGGCGGGGCGCAGGCCGACGGCGGTGACGTCGCCGGTCCAGCCGGCGCCCGACTCGGGCCAGTACCGCTGGTGTTGGAAGGCATACGTGGGCAGGTCGACACGGCGCGCGCCGGTGTGGGCGAACCACGGGGCCCAGGTCACCGGGACACCGTGGACGTGCAGTTCGGCCAGGGCCGCCAGCAGGCCGGCGACCTCGGTCCGGTCCTTGCGCTGGGCGGCGACGGCGAGGACATCGGCGTCGTCCGGGAGGGCGTCGGCGGTCATAGCGGTCAGCACGCTCTGCGGGCCGACCTCCAGGAAGGTGCCGGCACCAGCGGCGCGCAGCGCGGCTACCCCGTCGGCGTACCGGACCGCCTCCCGGACGTGCCGCACCCAGTAGTCCGGGTTGCGGATCTCGTCGGCGTCGGCGAGCTCCCCGGTCAGGTTCGACACCACGGGCAGCGTCGGCGCGGTGAACGCAAGCCCCGCGACGACGGCCCGGAACTCGGCGAGCATCGGCTCCATCAGCGGGCTGTGGAAGGCGTGGCTGACGGTGAGCCGGCGGGTGCGGGCGCCCCGGTCCCGCCAGACCCGCTCGATGTCGTCGAGCGCGTCGACAGCGCCGGAGACGACCACGGAGGTCGGGCCGTTGACTGCGGCGACGCCGACCCGGTCGGTCAGCCCGTCCAGGGTCGACAGCACGTCCGCCTCGGCGGCGTTGACGGCCAGCATGCCACCGCCGGTCGGCAGGGCCTGCATCAGCCGACCCCGCGCCGCGACCAGTGCGCACGCGTCCGCCAGGGAGAGCACACCCGCGACGTGCGCGGCGGTGATCTCACCGATGGAGTGGCCACCGACGAGATCCGGCACCACACCGAACGACTGGACGAGGCGGAACAGGGCCACCTCGACCGCGAAGAGACCGGCCTGGGTGAACACGGTCTGGTCCAGCAGCTCCGCCTCGGGCGTACCCGGCTCGGCGAACAGGACGGTCCTCAACGGCTGCGGCAGCAGCGGGTCGAGGTGACCGCAGACCTCGTCCAGGGCGGCGACGAAGACCGGGAACGTCGCGTACAGCTCGCGGCCCATGCCGGCACGCTGCGCGCCCTGGCCGGAGAAGAGCACCGCGAGCGGACCCGGTCCGGTCACCCGACCGGTGACCACCGCATTGGACGGCTCGCCCGCCGCGAGGGCCCGCAGCCCCGCCAGCAGGTCGTCGCGGCCGGTGGCGGCCACCACGGCCCGGCTGTCCAGGCTGGCCTGCGCGGTGGCCGAGGAGAACGCCACGTCCAGCGGGCGCAGGGCGGGGTCGGCGTCCAGCCAGGCGGCCCAGCGGCCGGCCTGGGCGGCGAGCGCGGCGGTCTCACGGGCCGACACCGCCACCGGTACGACCGGCTGCTCGACGGTGGTGATCGCCTCGGCCGGGACGGCCTCGGGCTCCGGGGCCGCTTCGAGGATGGTGTGGGCGTTGGTGCCGGACACCCCGAACGACGACACCGCCGAGCGGCGCGGCCGGTCGACCGCTGGCCACGGGGTGGCCTCGGTGACCAGCTCGACGGCACCCGCGTCCCAGTCCACCTCGGGCGTCGGGGCGTCCACGTGCAGGGTGGGCGGGACGATGCCGTGTCGCATCGCCATCACCATCTTGATCACCCCGGCGACACCGGCGGCGGCCTGCGCGTGGCCGATGTTCGACTTGACCGAGCCGAGCAGCAGCGGCGCGGCGTCGCCCCGGTCCTGCCCGTACGTGGCGAGCAGCGCCTGTGCCTCGATCGGGTCACCGAGCCGGGTGCCGGTGCCGTGCGCCTCGACCACGTCCACCCCGCCGGCGGCGAGGCCGGCGTTGGCGAGGGCCTGTTGGATGACCCGCTGCTGGGAGGGACCGTTCGGGGCGCTCAGCCCGTTGGACGCGCCGTCCTGGTTGACCGCGCTGCCCCGGACCACGGCGAGGATCGGATGGCCGTTGCGCTTGGCGTCGGAGAGCCGCTCCAGCAGCAGCACGCCGACACCCTCGGACCAGCCGGTGCCGTCGGCGGCGGCGGCGAACGCCTTGCACCGACCGTCGGTGGCCAGCCCGCGCTGCCGGGAGAACTCGACGAACGCGGCCGGGGTGCACATGGCGGTGACCCCGGAGACGACGGCGAGGGTGCACTCCTGCTGCCGCAGCGCCTGAGCGGCCAGGTGCAGGGCGACCAGGGACGACGAGCAGGCGGTGTCGATGGTCACCGCCGGCCCCTCCAGGCCGAAGGTGTAGGCGATCCGCCCGGAGACGACGCTACCCGCGTTGCCGGTCATCAGGTGACCCTCCAGGCCCTGCGCGGCGCCCATGAGCACGCCGCCGTAGTCCTGGCCAGTGCTGCCGGCGAAGACGCCGGTGCGGCTGCCGCGCAGCGAGTGCGGGTCGATGCCGGCCCGCTCGAAGACCTCCCAGGAGGTCTCCAGCAACCAGCGCTGCTGCGGGTCCATCGCGAGGGCCTCGCGCGGGGAGATCGCGAAGAAGCCGGGGTCGAAGTCGGCCAGGTCGTGGACGAAGCCGCCCTGCCGGGTGTACGACGTGCCGCTCTGTTCCGGGTCGCTGTCGTACAGGGAGGCGAGGTCCCAGCCCCGGTCCTCGGGGAAGTCGGAGATGACGTCCCGGCCGGACGCCACCACCTCCCACAGGTCCTCCGGCGACCGCACCCCGCCGGGGAAACGGCAGCTCATGGCGACGATGGCGACGGGTTCCTGCTCGCCGGCCTCCACCTCGCGCAGGCGCTGCCGCACCTGGTGCAGGTCGGCGGTGACCCGCTTGAGGTAGTCGAGAAGCTTCGCCTCGTCAGCCATGGACCGCACTCTCCCTGTGTTGACCCGTCGATCCAGCAGCGATCACGTCAGGACACCCCCAACTCCCGGTCGATGAAGTCGAAGACCTCGTCGGGGGTGGCGTCCTGGAGCTTCTCGGCGACGGTCTCCCCGCCACCACCCGCCGGGGCGTCGGCCTCGTGCAGGGTGGCCAGCATCGCCCGCAGCCGCTCGGTGATCCGAATTCGGGCGCTGCGGTCCGGTGCCGAGCCGGAGAGCGCCGCTTCCAACCTGTCCAGTTCACCGAAGACCGGCGCGACACCGACCACTCCCCCGTCCACGATCGCCGCCCGGATGTAGTCGGCGAGGGCGGTGGCGGTCGGGTAGTCGAAGACGACCGTGGCGGGTAGCCGGACGCCGCCCGCTGCGCCGAGCCGGTTACGCAGCTCCACTGCGGTCAGCGAGTCGAAGCCCAGCTCGCGGAAGGCGCGGTCGGGTCCGACGGCGTCCATCGAGGCATGCCCGAGCACGGCGGCGGCCTGGCCGCGTACCAGGTCCAGCAGGGTCTTGCGCCGCTCGGCGTCGGTCTGCCCGGCGAGGAGCGCGGTGAGGGACTGCGCGTCCGGGCCCGCCGCGTCCGCCTCCGCCGCCTGCTGCGCCTCGGCGACGCCGGAGAGCAGCGGGCTGCGCCGGACGGCGACGAACCCCGAGGCGTACCGGGCCCAGTCGATGCCGGCGACCAGGGTGACCGGCTCGCGGCCGGCGACGCACCCGGCCAGGACGGTGAGCGCGAGCCCGGTGTCCAGGCGGGTGATGCCGGTGCGGCGGCGGCGCTCCTCGACGGCCGGGTCGGTGGACGCCATCCCCCCGGCCGCCCAGGGTCCCCAGGCGATCGAGGTGGCCGGCAGGCCCTGCCGGTGCCGCTGCTCGGCCAGCGCGTCGAGGTACGCGTTGGCTGCGGCGTAGCTGCCCTGCCCGGCGGCTCCGAGCTGGCCCGCCATCGCCGAGAAGAGCACGAACGTACGCAGGTCCCGGGCGGCGGTCAGCTCGTGCAGGTGCAGCGCGCCGAGCACCTTGGGCCGCAGGACGGTGGCGAGCCGGTCGCCGGTGAGGCCGTCGAGCATGCCGTCGTCGAGGACGCCCGCGACGTGCACGACACCGGTCAGCGGCAGGTCGGCGGGAACCTGGTCGAGGAGCTTCGCCAGCGCCGCCCGGTCCGCCACGTCGCAGGCCGCGACGGTGACCCGGGTACCGGCGTCGGTGAGTTCCCGGACCAGGTCGTCGGTGCCGGGTGCGTCCGGTCCCCGGCGGCTGACCAGCAGCAGGTGCTCGGCCCCCCGGGCAGCCAGCCAGCGGGCCACCTGCGTGCCGATGGCCCCGGTGCCGCCGGTGATCAACGTCGTGCCCCCGTGGTCGGGGGCGTCGTCGGCGGCGGCGGGGGCACCGCCCGGCGCCCGGACCAGCCGGCGGACCAGGATGGTGGCCCCGTCGACGGCGATCTGGTCCTCGCCGTCGATCCCGGCGAGGGCGGCGCAGAGCAGGTCCCAGCCGTGGTCGTCGAGGGTGGCCGGTACGTCGACCACGCCGCCCCAGCGCTCGGGATGTTCCAGGGCGACGACCCGGCCGAGACCCCAGAGCAGCGCCTGCTCCGGCCGGTGCACCGTCCCGCCCCGCGTGGTGCCGGCGGCACCCCGGGTGACGCACCACAATGGTGCAGCCACGTCGAGGTCACCGAGGGCCTGGACCAGGGCGAGGGACCGGGCGAGGAACGGCGGCACCGGCTGGGTGTCGTCGACGGCGCCGTCGGCGAGGGCGAGCAGCGACAGCACCCCGTCGACCGGGACCGGTGTTCCGTCGGCGGCGCGAGTCGCGGCGGCCAGGTGCGCGGCGACGGCGCTGCGGTCGACGAGGGCCTCGGGGAGCAGCAGCAGGTGGACATCGGCGCCCCGGCGGGTCAGTTCGGCGACTGCCGCCTCTCCCTCGGCCGGGTGGCGTTCGTCGGCGACGACCCACCAGGCGCCGGGCAGGAAGCTGACCGGAGTGCTGGTGTACGGCTGCCAGACGCTCCGGTAGCGCAGGTCGTCCAGGGCGGACCGGTCGCGCTGCTGCCGCCGCCAGGAGGCGAGCACCGGCAGGGCCGCGCCGAGCCGTTCCAGGGAGTCGGCGGCGTCCTGGGCGGTGAGTTCGGCGAGCGCGGCGAGGTCCTCCCGCTCGACGGCTGCCCAGAAGGCGGAGTCGACGCCGCTCGGGGCCGCCTCGCCGCCCTCCTGGACGGCCCGGGTCGGCCAGTACCGGCTCCGGTCAAAGGCATAGGTGGGCAGGTCGATGGTCGTCGTCTCGGTGAGGATCCGCTTCAGGTCGACGGGCAGGCCGATCGTGTGGGCGGTGGCGAGGCTGGTCAACAACCGCGTGGGGTCGTCCTCACCCCGCCGCAACGTGCCCAGGACGTGTCCGCTGACACCCGCGTCGTCGAGAATCCCGGTCACCGGCATCGTCAACACCGGATGCGGGGAAATCTCCACGAACGTGCTGTGACCCGCCTCGACCGCCACCCGGACCGCCGGGTCGAACAACACCGTCTGCCGCAGGTTCTCATACCAGTAACCGGCACCCATCGACTCCGGCTCCACCCACGTCCCCGTCAACGTGGACACCAGCCGGACATGCCCCGCCCGGGGGGTGACATCGGCCAGGTCCGTGCGCAACCGTTCGGCGACCTCCTGCACCGCCGGAGAGTGCGACGCGTAGTCCACCGGAATGATCCGCGCCCGGATGCCGTCGGCCTGACACGCCGCGACAAGGTCCTCGACCGGCTGCGGCGGACCCGACACCACCACCGTCGACGGCCCGTTCACCGCCGCCACACCCACACCCGGGAACGCCGACAGCCGCTCCGCGACAGCCCCGGCGGACAGATCCACCGACGCCATCGCCCCCGTACCCCGCAACACCGCCAGAGCACGCGACCGCAACGCCACCGTCTTCGCCGCATCCTCCAAGCTCAGGATGCCCGCAACACAGGCGGCGCCGATCTCGCCCTGCGAGTGACCGATCACCACCGCCGGAGTGACACCGACGTGCTCCCAGACCGCAGCCAGGGCGACACCGACCGCCCACAGGACCGGCTGGACGACCTCCACCCGGTCGAGCCACGACTCGTCGTCACCCGTGAGCACCGACACCAGATCCACGTCCAGGAACGGCGCGAGGGCACGCTGACACTCCGCCAGCCGGGCATCGAACACCGGAACCTGGCCGACCAGACCAGCCGCCATCCCCGCTGACTGCGCACCCTGCCCCGGAAACACGAACACCGGACCCGCACCGTGACCCGACACGGCACCCGAGACGACGGTCCCCGCCGGAGCACCTGCCGCCACCGCGTCCAGACCCGCGAGAAGGTCCTCGACACCCGAACCGACGACCACCGCGCGCTGATCGAACGTCGACCGAGTGGACAGCAACGACCAGCCGACCACCGCCGGATCCACGTCCCCGTGCTCACGCACGTACCGGGCCAGCCTGGCGGCCTGACCGGTGAGGGCCGCCCCCGAACGGGCGGAGACCGGCCACACCGTCACGTCCGAGGCGATCAGTCCCGACACCGGCTCGGTGGCCACGACGGGCTCCTCGCCCACCGGCTCGTTGACCTGCTCGATGATCACGTGCGCGTTCGTGCCGGAGATGCCGAACGACGACACCGCCGCCCGGCGCGGCCGGCCCGTCTCCGGCCACGGCCGCGCCTGCGTCACCAACTCCACCGAGCCGGCCGACCAGTCGATGTGCGGCGACGGGGCGTCCACATGCAGGGTCGCCGGGACGACGCCCTCCTGCATGGCCAGCACCATCTTGATAATCCCGGCAACGCCGGCGGCGGCCTGCGTGTGCCCGATGTTCGACTTGACCGAGCCGAGCAGCAGCGGCTCGTCGCGGTCCTGGCCGTAGGTGGCGAGCAGCGCCTGCGCCTCGATCGGATCGCCCAGGGTCGTACCCGTGCCGTGCGCCTCCACCACGTCCACGTCCGCCGCCGACAACCGGGCCGACGCGAGGGCCTGCCGGATCACCCGCTGCTGCGACGGACCATTCGGGGCGGTCAGACCATTCGACGCACCATCCTGGTTGACGGCCGACCCACGCACCACGGCGAGCACCCGGTGACCGTTACGGCGAGCATCGGAAAGCCGCTCCACCAACAACACACCAACACCCTCACCCCAACCAGTACCATCAGCCGCCGCGGCGAACGCCTTACACCGCCCATCCGCGGCCAGACCACGCTGCCGGGAGAACTCGACGAACAGCCCGGGGGTGGCCATGATCGTCACACCGCCGGCCAGAGCCAGGTCGCACTCGCCCCGCCGCAGCGCCTGCACCGCAAGATGCAACGCCACCAACGACGACGAACACGCCGTGTCCACCGACACCGCCGGCCCCTCCAACCCCAACGCGTACGCCACCCGACCCGACACCACACTCGCCGCGTTCCCCGTCCCCGCGAACCCCTCCACCTCATCCCCGGACACCATCAACAGGGCCCCATAGTCCTGACCATTCGTCCCCACGAACACCCCTGTTCGCGAACCCCGCAACCCCCCCGGATCAACCCCTGCCCGCTCCACCACCTCCCACGACGCCTCCAACAACAACCGCTGCTGCGGATCCATCGCCACCGCCTCACGCGGCGAGATCCCAAAGAAACCCGCATCGAACGACGCCGCCTCGTACAGGAAGGCCCCGGTGCGGACGTAGGAGGTGCCGGCGGAATAGGGGTCGGGGTCGTACAGACGGTCGATGTCCCAGCCCCGGTCACCGGGCAGGTCGGACACGGCGTCCCGGCCGGCGTGCAGTAGTTCCCAGAACCGTTCGGGGTCGTTGGCCCCGCCGGGGAACCGGCAGGACACGGCGACGATGGCGACCGGTTCGTCGTCGTCGAGGGTCACGGTGGTGGTCTCGGCGACCGCCGCCGCCCCACCGCCCAGCTCCTGGTACAGGTGCCGGGCGAGCACGGTCGCGGTCGGGTAGTCGAAGACCAGGGTGACCGGTAGCCGCAGCCCGGTGGCGGTGGCGAGCCGGTTACGCAACTCCACTGCGGTCACCGAGTCGAAACCGAGGTCCCGGAACGCGTGGTGCGGGTCGACGGCGTGGCCGCCGTCGTACTTCAGGACGGCGGCGGCCTGGTCGCGGACCAGGTCCAGCAGTGCCTGCTGGCGCTCGGCGGCGCTCATCCGGGTGAACGCGGTGGCCGGGTCGTGCTCGTCGGCTTCGGCGACCTCGGCGAGTCCCTTGGTGGCCTTGAGTTGCTGGGCCTCGGGGATCTCGGCGATCAGCGGACCGGGGCGGGTGGCGGTGAACGCGACGTAGAACCGGTCCCAGGCGATGTGGGAGATGGTCAGGAACGTCTCGTCGTGCTCGACGGCCTGGTGCAGCGCGGCGACTGCGAGCCGGGGATGCATCTCCGGTGCGCCGTGGCGGTGCAGCATCTGCCCGAACTCGCCCTCGGCCATGCCGCCGCCGCCCCAGGCGCCCCAGCCGATCGAGGTGGCCGGCAGGCCGAGGCCGCGCCGGTGCTCGGCGAGGGCGTTGAGGTACGCGTTGCCGGGGGCGTAGTTGCCGACACCGGAGCTGCCGACAGTGCCGGCCATCGAGGAGAACAGGACGAACGCGTCGAGGTCGTGGGCGCGGGTCAGGTCGTGCAGGTTGACCGCGGCGGTGACCTTGGCGCCCAGCGCGAAGTCGACCTGGTCGAGGGTGAGCGCGCTGATCACCGAGTCGTCGAGGACGGCGGCGGTATGTACGACGGCGGTCAGCGGGTGCTCGGCGGGCAGGTCGGCGATCACGGCGGCGAGCGCGTCCCGGTCGGCAGCGTCGCAGGCGGCCACCGTGACCCGGGCGCCGAGACCGGTCAGCTCCGCCTCCAGCTCGGCGATACCGTCGGCCTGCCGGCCGCGCCGGCTGAGCAGCACCAGGTGGGACGCGCCGTTGGCGGCCAGCCAACGGGCCATGTGCCCGCCGAGCGCGCCGGTGCCGCCGGTGACCAGGGCGGTGCCGGAGGGCCGCCAGGTGCGGACGGCGGGGGTGTCGTCGAGCGGGGCGCGCAGCAGCCGGCGGCCGAACGTCCCGGCGGCGCGCAGCGCCACCTGGTCCTCCCCGTCGGTGCCGGCAAGGACGGCGGCGAGGCGTCGGCCGGCGGTGTCGTCCAGGGCCCCGGGCAGGTCGACGAGGCCGCCCCAGCGGTCCGGGTGTTCCAGGGCGGCGACCCGACCGAAACCCCAGGTGAGGTGCTGGCCGGGATGCGGCAACGGGTCGGCGGAGTCGGTGGAGACGGCACCCCGGGTCAGTGCCCAGATCGGGGCGCGCACCCCGGCGTCGCCGAGTGCCTGGGTGAGGGTGACGGTGCCGGCGAAGCCGACCGGCACATGCCGGTGGGTTGGTACGGGGGTCTCGTCGAGGGCGAGCAGGGAGACGACGCCGATGGCCGGGTGGGTGATGGCGAGGTCACGCAGCCGGGCCGCGAGGGCGTCCCGGTCCGTCCGCTCGGTGTCCAGGGCGAGGGGTACGACGGTGGCGCCGTGCCGTTCCAGCGCGTCCCGGGCGAACGCGACCTGCCCGGCGCCGGTGTCGTCCGGGCCGGTGACCAGCCACCACGTACCGGTCAGGGCTGGCGCGGCGACGCTGTCGCCGACGACGGGCAGCCAGGCGTCGCGATACCGCCAGGAGTCGATGGTGGCCTGGTCGCGGTGTCGGCGTCGCCAGGCGGCGAGGACGGGCAGCAGGTCGGCGACGGCCGCCTCGGGCACCTCGGCGGTGTCGGCGAGTTCGGCGGTGAGCGCGGTGAGGTCCTCGGCCTCGACGGCGGCCCAGAAGCGGGCGTCCACCTCGTCGTGCTCGCCGGGTCCGCTGGCGACGACGGCTGGAGCGGCGGCGGGCTGCGGCCAGTAGAGCTGCCGTTGGAAGGGGTAGGTGGGCAGGTCACGGCGGTGGACGGGCTGGCCGGCGAAGGCCGGCCGCCAGTCGACGGCCGTACCGCCGGTGTGGACCTCGGCGACGGCCCGATGGAACCGGTCGAGGCCGCCCTCGGCGCGGCGCAGCGTCCCGGTGACGGTGACCGCACCCGGGTCGGCGGCGGCCAGTTCGACGCTCTCCTGCACGGCCATGGTGAGCACCGGGTGGGCGCTGACCTCGATGAAGGTGTGGTACCCGGCGGTGGTGAGGCTACGGACGGCGTGGTCGAAGCGGACGGTCTGCCGCAGGTTGCGGTACCAGTAGTCGGCGTCGAGACCGACGGTGTCGAGCCAGTCGCCGTCCACGGTGGACCAGAAGCGGATCTCGCTGGTGCGGGGGCGCAGCCCGGCGAGCAGTTCCCGGAGCTGGTCGCGCAGCGGCTCGACGTGGGCGGAGTGGGAGGCGTAGTCGACGGGGATTCGACGGACCCGCACGTCGCGGCACTCGTAGTGGGCGACGAGTTCGTCGAGGGCGGCGGCGTCGCCGGAGACGACGACGGCGGTGGGGCCGTTGACGGCGGCGAGGGCGAGCCGGCCGTCCCACCGCTCGATCGTCGCGGTGGCCTCGTCGGCGGTGGTGGCGACGGAGACCATGCCGCCGTCCCCGGCGATGCCCCGGATGATCCGGCTGCGCAGGGCGACCACGGCCGCCGCGTCGTCGAGGGTGAGCGCGCCGGCGACGTACGCGGCGGCGATCTCGCCCTGGGAGTGGCCGATGACGGCTGCCGGACGGACGCCGTACGACTGCCAGAGCGCGGCGAGGGAGACGCCGACGGCGAACAGGGCGGGCTGGACCACGTCGACCCGGTCCAGGGAGGGGGCGTCGGGTGCCCCGCGCACCACGTCGGCCAGGGACCAGTCGACGTACGGGCGCAGTGCCTCGGCACAGGTGGCGAACGTGTCGGCGAAGACGGGCGCGGTGTCGAGCAGCTCGGCGGCCATGCCGACCCACTGGGAGCCCTGACCGGGGAAGACGAACGCCACCTCGCCGGGCGTACCCGCGGCCCGGGTGACGGTCTCCGGGGTGGGCCGACTGTCGGCGAGCCCGTCCAGCGCGGCGGCCAGGCCGTCCCGGTCGGCGGCGAAGACGACGGCCCGGTGGTCGTGGGCGGCCCGGGTGGCGACCAGGGACCAGCCGACGGCGGGCAGTACGGCGTCGGCGACGGTGTCGAGGTGGGCGCGCAGGTCGCGGGCGCGGGCGGCGAGAGCGGCGGGGGTACGCCCGGAGAGCACCCAGGGCAGTTCCCCGGCCGGCCCCTCGGCGGCCGGTGCGGCGGGTTCCTCGTCGACGACCTGTTCGAGGATGGTGTGGACGTTGGTGCCGCTGATGCCGAAGGAGGAGACTCCGGCACGGCGGAGGCCGTCGACGGGCTCCCACGGGCGGGCCTCGGTGAGCAGCGCGACGTTCCCGGCCGACCAGTCGACGTGCGGGGTGGGCTCGTCGACGTGCAGGCTGGGCGGCAGCGTCCCGTGGCGCATCGCCATGACCATCTTGATCACGCCCGCGACGCCGGCGGCGGCCTGGGTGTGGCCGATGTTCGACTTGATCGACCCGAGCCAGAGCGGCTGGTCGGCCGCGCGGTCCTGCCCGTACGTGGCAAGCAGCGCCTGCGCCTCGATCGGGTCGCCGAGGGTGGTGCCGGTGCCGTGCGCCTCCACGGCGTCGACCTGCCCGGGGGTGAGCCGGGCGTTGGCCAGGGCCTGCCGGATGACCCGCTGCTGGGCGGGGCCGTTGGGGGCGGTGAGCCCGTTGGACGCTCCGTCCTGGTTGACCGCGCTGCCCCGCACGACGGCGAGGACGGGGTTCCCGTCGCGGCGGGCGTCGGAGAGCCGTTGGAGCACCAGCAGGCCGACGCCCTCACCCCAGCCGGTGCCGTCGGCGGCCCCGGCGAACGGCTTGCACCGGCCGTCGATGGCGAGGCCCCGCTGGCGGGAGAAACCGACGAAGATGCCGGGGGTGGCCATCACGGTGGCCCCACCGGCCAGGGCCAGGTCACATTCGCCGGCCTGGAGGGCCTGCGCGGCGAGGTGCAGGGCGACCAGCGACGAGGAGCAGGCCGTGTCGACGGTGACCGCCGGGCCGTGCAGCCCGAACGAGTACGCCAACCGGCCGGAGATGACGCTGGCGGAGGTGCCGGTGGCGAGGTAGTTCTCGTCGACGTCCCCGGCGGCCATCAGCAGGGAGCCGTAGTCCTGGCCGTTGGTGCCGACGTACACGCCGGTGCGGCTGCCCCGCAGGGCGGTCGGGTCGATCCGGACCCGCTCGAACGCCTCCCAGGTGGCCTCGAGCAGCAGCCGCTGCTGCGGATCCATGGCAAGGGCCTCGCGAGGGCTGATGCCGAAGAACGCCGGGTCGAACTCGCCGGCCCCGGCGACGAAACCACCCTCCCGGACGTAGCTGGTGCCGAGGTGCTCCGGATCGGGGTGGTACAGCTCGGCGACGTTCCAGCCACGCTCGGCGGGCATCAACGTCATCGCGTCGGTGCCGTTGACGACCATGTCCCACAGCTGTTCCGGCGAGGACACCCCCCGGGGAAGCGGCAGCTCATCGCGACGATGGCGATGGGCTCGCGGTGCAGTCCGCTGCCGGCGGCGACGACCTCCCCGGTGGTCTGACCGACGGTGAGGCCGTGCAGGTGGACGGCGAGTTCGGCGACGGTGGGGTGGTCGAAGACGAGAGTGGCGGGCAGGGGCATGCCCGTCTCGGCGGTCAGCCGGTTGCGCAGCTCGACGGCGGTGAGCGAGTCGAAGCCGAGGTCGCGGAAGGTGCGGTCGGGCAGCGGCTGCCCGGCCGGGTAGCCGAGGACCACGGCAGCCTGGGTGCGGACCAGGTCGGCGAGCTGCGGCAGGGACCGCCCGACGACGGTGGCGCGGACCGGGGTGGCGGAGACGGCGGGCACCCCGGGCAGGGCGGCGATCAACGGCGTCGGTCGACCCCAGGACGCGGCGAGGCGCCCCCAGTCGACGTCGGCGACGACGACGGCGGGTTCGGCGGCGTTGACCAGCCGGCCGAGCGCGGTGACCGCCTGGTCGGCGGGCATCGGGGTGATGCCGCCCCGGGTGAGACGGGCGGTCAGGGCGGCGGTGGCGGTGGCCATGCCGTCCTCCGCCCACGCACCCCAGGCGAGGGCGGTGGCGGGCAGACCCTGGCCGCGTCGCCACGCCGCGAACGCGTCGAGGTATGCGTTGGCCGCCGCGTAGTTGCCCTGGCCCGCGCTGCCGACCACACCGGCGAGCGAGGAGAAGAGTACGAACGCGTCGAGGTCCCGGCCGGCGGTGGCGTCGTGCAGCACCCGGGCGGCGCGGACCTTGCCGTCGAGGACGACCTGCATGCGGGCGTGGTCGAGGCCGTCGAGGACGCCGTCGTCGACGACTCCGGCGGTGTGCACGACGGCGGTCAGCGCCGGCAGCCCGGCGACCAGGGCGGTGACCGAATCAGCATCGGCCACGTCACAGGCCACCAGCCGGACGATTCCCTGGCCGTTCAGTTCATCCACCAGCTCCGCCGCGCCCGGGGCGTCGGGGCCACGCCGGGAGACGAGCACCACCTCGGCGGCACCGTTGGCCAACAACCAACGAGCCACCCGACGACCCAACGCACCGGTACCACCGGTGACCAGCACCGTTCCCGACGGCCGCCACCCCGACCCCACCGACGACACGGCCGGCACCAGACGACGACCGAAGACACCGTGCGAGCGAATCGCCACCTGGTCGTGCCCGGCGTCGGCCAGGACGGCGAGCAACGCCTCCCCGGTGTTCCGGTCGGCGCGAGCCGGCAGGTCGACCAGCCCGCCCCAGCGGTCCGGCTGTTCCAGGGCGACCACCCGGCCGAGCCCCCAGGCCACCGCCGACGACGGGTCGGCGATGCTCTCGCCGCCGCCGACCGAGACCGCGCCCCGGGTGAGGCACCACAACCGGCCGGACTGACCGGTGTCGGCGAGCGCCTGGGCGAGGGTGAGCAGCAGCGCCGTTCCGGCGGGTACGGCGAGGGCGTCCGGCAGCGGCTCGTCGCGTTCGGGCAACGCGCAGAGCACGCCGGTCCAGCCCTGCTCACCGTACTGCCGCAGCGCCTCGGCCAGGTCGTCCCGTCGGGTGCCCGCCGGCACCTCGAGGGTGTCCACCCGCGCACCCGCGCCGGTCAGGACCGCGGCCAGGTCGGCGGTGCCGGTGTCGGTGGTGACGACGAGCCAGCGGCCGGTCAGGGCCGCTACGGGGGCGGGACGGACGGGCTCCCAGTCGATCCGGTACGACCAACCGTCCAGCGTGACGTCGCGCAGCCGGGCACGTCGCCACGACGACAGGACCGGTACGGCCGGGGCGAGAGCCTCGACAGCTGCCGGGTCGTCCTGCACGGCGAGGTGGGACGCCACCCCGGTCAGGTCACCGCGTTCCACGGCGGCCCAGAAGCCGCCCTCGGTGTCGTCGGCGGGGGCAGCCTGGGCGGCGACGACACCGGCCTCGGGCCAGTACCGCTGGTGCTGGAAGGCGTACGTGGGCAGGTCCACCCGCCGGGCGCCGGTGTCGGCGAACCACGGTCCCCAGGTGACGGGGACACCATGGACGTGCAACTCACCGAGAGCGGCGAGCAGGGCGGCGGCCTCGGGTCGGTCCCGACGCTGCGCCGCCACGGCCAGCACGCCGTCGTCGCCGGGGAGGGTGTCGGCGGTCATCGCGGTCAGGACGCTCTGCGGGCCGATCTCCAGGAACGTGTCCACCCCGGCGGCGCGCAGCGCGGTCACCCCGTCGGCGTACCGGACCGCCCCCCGAACGTGCCGCACCCAGTACTCGGGCGTACGGATCTCGTCGGCGTCGGCGAGCGCGCCGGTCAGGTTCGACACCACGGGCAGCATCGGCGCGGTGAAGGTCAGCTTCTGCGCCACCGCCCGGAACTTCGCCAGCATCGGTTCCATCAGCGGGCTGTGGAACGCGTGGCTGACGGCGAGCCGGCGGGTGCGCACGCCCCGGTCCCGCCAGAGGCGCTCGATCTCGTCCAGCGTCGCGGTGTCGCCGGAGACCACGACGGAGGTCGGGCCGTTGACCGCGGCGACGTCGACCCGGTCGGTGCGTCCGTCCAGGGTCGACCGGACGTCCGCCTCCGTTGCGTTGACGGCGAGCATGCCGCCACCGGTCGGCAGTGCCTGCATCAACCGGCCACGCACGGCGACCAGCGCACACGCGTGCTCCAGGGAAAGCACACCGGCCACGTGCGCGGCGACGATCTCGCCGACCGAGTGACCGCCCACGACGTCCGGCACGATTCCGAACGACTCGATGAGGCGGAACAGCGCCACCTCCACGGCGAACAGGCCGGCCTGGGTGAACACGGTCTGGTCGAGCAGGTCCGCCCCCGGCGTGCCCGCCTTGGCGAAGAGCACCGTCTTCAGCGGCTGCGGCAGTGCCCGGTCCAGGTGGGCACACGCCTCGTCCAGGGCGGCGGCGAAGACCGGGAAGGTCGCGTACAGCTCCCGACCCATGCCGACACGTTGCGCGCCCTGACCGGAGAAGAGGACCGCGAGCTGGTTGCGAGGGGTGCCCGGGCCGGCGAAGACGTTCCCGGCCGGCGCACCGGCGGCGAGGGCGCGCAGCCCCGCGAGCAGGTCGTCACGGCCACTGGCGGTCACGACCGCCCGCCGGTCGAGCACGGCCCGGGACGTCGCCGACGCGAAGCCGACGTCCAGGGGGGTCAGGTCGGCGTCCACGTCGAGCCAGGCCGCCCAACGACCGGCCTGGGCGGCGAGCGCGGCCTGCGACCGGGCGGAGAGCAGCACCGGGGCGACCGGGCGGACGGCGGTCGGGCCCGCCTCGGGCTCGTCGGCCTCCGGGGTCGGGGCCTGCTCGATGACGGTGTGCGCGTTGGTCCCGGAGACACCGAACGACGACACCGCCGCCCGGCGCGGCCGGTCCGCCGCCGGCCAGGGCGTGGCCTGGGTGACCAGCTCGACCGCACCGGCGTCCCAGTCGATGTGCGGGGACGGCGCGTCGACGTGCAGGGTGGGCGGGACGACTCCGTGCCGGATCGCCTGCACCATCTTGATCACCCCGGCGACGCCGGCGGCGGCCTGGGTGTGGCCGATGTTCGACTTGACCGAGCCGAGCAGCAGCGGCGCGGCGTCGCCGCGTTCCTGGCCGTAGGTGGCGAGCAGCGCCTGTGCCTCGATCGGGTCGCCGAGGGTGGTGCCGGTGCCGTGCGCCTCGACCACGTCGACCTGGTCGGGGGTGAGCCGGGCGTTGGCGAGGGCCTGCCGGATGACGCGCACCTGGGAGGGGCCGTGCGGCGCGCTGAGGCCGTTGGACGCGCCGTCCTGGTTGACCGCGCTGCCCCGGACCACGGCGAGGACCGGGTACCCGTGGCGTTGGGCGTCGGAGAGGCGGGCGAGCAGCAGCATGCCGATCCCCTCCGACCAGGAGGTGCCGTCGGCGGCGGCGGCGAACGCCTTGCACCGGCCGTCGACGGCCAGCCCGCGCTGCCGGGAGAAGCCGACGAAGACCGCCGGGGTGGGCATGACCGTCACGCCACCAGCGAGGGCCAGCTCGCAGTCGCCGTTGCGCAGGGCCTGCGCGGCGAGG
Organism: Micromonospora pallida; assembly: GCF_900090325.1. Lineage (NCBI taxonomy): Bacteria > Bacillati > Actinomycetota > Actinomycetes > Micromonosporales > Micromonosporaceae > Micromonospora > Micromonospora pallida. The sequence continues at coordinate 2,506,631 of NZ_FMHW01000002.1, forward strand.
TGGATGGCGACCAGGGACGACGAGCAGGCGGTGTCCACGGTGACCGCCGGCCCCTCCAGGCCGAGGGTGTACGCGACCCGGCCGGAGATGACACTGGTGGCGTTGCCGGTGAGCAGGTGCCCCTCGCCGTTCTCGGCCTGGGCCATGATGCCGTCGTAGCCGTGCGACGCCGCGCCGACGAACACCCCGGTACGGCTGCCCCGCACCGCCGGCAGCGGCACGCCGGCCCGCTCGAATGCCTCCCAGGACGTCTCCAGCAGCAGCCGCTGCTGCGGGTCCATCGCGACGGCCTCACGGGGTGAGATGCCGAACAGGTCGGCGTCGAAGGCCGCGGCGTCGTAGACGAAGCCGCCCTCGCGGACGTAGCTGGTGCCCGGGTTGTCCGGGTCGGGGTGGAACAGCCGGTCAAGGTCCCAGCCCCGGTCGGCGGGGAACGGGCCGATGCCGTCCCCGCCCTCGTGGACGAGCCGCCACAGCGCCTCGGGGCTGTCCACCCCGCCCGGGTAGCGGCAGCTCATCGCCACGATGGCGATCGGCTCGGCGTCCCGGGCCTCCAGCTCGCGCAGCCGCCGCCGGGTGCGCCGCAGCTCCGAGGTCGTACGCTTCAGGTACTCGACGTACTTCTCGTCCTCGTTGCTCACCGTGGACCCACCTCACTCGGCATGCCGTGGTCGTTGCGGCTGGCGGTCACGACGTCTCCAGCTCGCGGTCGATCAGGTCGAAGATGTTCTCGGCGGTGGCCGACTCGAGGTCGTCGTCGCCGTCCGCGTCCGACTGCAGCTCGGTCAGTCGGCCCAGCAGGCCGTGCAGCCGGTCGGTGATCCGCCGGAACGCGTCGTCGGTCGGGTCGAGGCCGGCGAGCGCCGCCTCCAGCCGGTCGAGGTCCCGCCCGACCGCCACCGACCGGTCCGCCGGTTCGGCCGGGCCGAACTGACCGGCCAGGTGCGTGGCGAGCGCGGTCGGGGTGGGGTTGTCGAAGACCAGCGTCGCCGGCAGCCGCAGTCCGGTGGACGCGCCGAGCCGGTTGCGGAGCTCGACCGCGGTGAGCGAGTCGAAGCCGAGTTCCCGGAAGGCCCGGGTCGGATCGACCGTCGACGGGTCGCCGTGGCCGAGGACGACGGCCACGTGCGACAGCACCAGGTCGCGCAGGGCACGTACCCGCTTGTCCTCGGAGAGGCCGCGGATCATCTCGGCGTACGCCTGCCGGTCCGTGGTCTCGCCGACGGCGGTCCGGCGGCCGGCGGCGCGGACCAGGCCGGCCAGCAGCGGGTGGACCGGCGCACCGGGCGCGGCCACCCCGGTGCTGATCTTCGCGGGCAGCAGCACCGCCCGCTCCGACCGCCAGGCGGCGTCGAACAGGGCCAGGGCCTCGTCGTTGGACAGGGCGGCCATGCCACCCCGGTCGAGCCGCCGGATGTCGGCGGCGTCGAGGTGCCCGGTCATGCCGCTGGCCTGCGCCCACCGGCCCCACGCGAGGGAGACCGCCGGCAGCCCGAGGGCCCGCCGGTGTTCGGCGAGGGCGTCGAGGAACGCGTTGCCGGCGGCGTAGTTGCCCTGCCCCGGCCCGCCGAACACACCAGCGGCGGCGGAGAAGAGCACGAACGCCGTCAGCTCGCGGTCGAGCGTGGCGCGGTGCAGGTTCCAGGCCGCGTCGACCTTTGGCCGCAGCACCGCGTCGAGCCGGTCGGGGGTGAGAGACTCGACGGTGCCGTCGTCGAGGACACCGGCGGCGTGCACGACGGCCCGCAGCGGGTGTCGTCGGTCCACCATGGACAGCACGTCGGCGACGGCCTCCGGGTCGGCCAGGTCCGCGGCGACGATCGACACGTCCGCGCCGAGCGCCTTGAGGTCGCCCAGCAGCACGTCGGCGCCCTCGGCGTCCGGGCCGCGTCGGCTGACCAGAAGGAGCTGCCGGGCGTCGTGCGCGGTGACCAGGTGCCGGCAGAGCAGTGCGCCGAGGGTGCCGGTGGCACCGGTGACCAGCACGGTGCCGTCGAGCCGGGGCACCTGCGGGATGCTCAGGGCGAGCTTGCCGACGTGTCGGGCCTGGCTGAGGAAGCGGAACGCCTCGGGGGCACGCCGGACGTCCCAGTCGCGCCGGGGCAGCGGTCGCAGCGCGCCGGTGGCGAAGAGCGGCATCAGCTCGGCGAGCATCCCGCCGATCCTGTCCTGGCCGGCCTCGATGAGGTCGAAGACCTGGTAGCTGACGCCGGGGTGGTCGGCGGCGACCCGCTGCGGGTCCCGCTTGTCGGTCTTGCCCATCTCGACGAACCGACCGCCGGGGGCCAGCAGCCGCAGCGAGGCGTCGACGAACTCCCCGCTGAGCGCGTTGAGCACCACGTCGACGCCGCGCCCGCCGGTGCGGTCGCGGAACTCGTCGACGAAGTCGAGGGTGCGGGAGGAGGCGATGCGGGCGTCGTCGAAGCCGTTGGCGCACAGCGCCGGCCACTTGCCGGGGCTGGCGGTGCCGTAGACCTCGGCGCCGAGGTGGCGGGCGATCTGCACGGCGGCCATGCCGACCCCACCGGCCGCCGCGTGCACCAGCACGGACTCACCGGCACCCAGCCGGGCCAGCTCGACCAGGCCGTACCAGGCGGTGAGGAAGACCACGGGCACGGCGGCGGCCTCCGCGTAGGACCAGCCGTCGGGAATGCGGGTGACCAGTCGGTGGTCGGTGACCGCGATCGAGGAGAACGAGCCGGAGAAGAGGCCCATCACCCGGTCGCCGGGCGCCACGTCGGTGACCCCGGGCCCCACGTCGAGCACCACGCCGGCACCCTCGTTGCCCAGCACCTCCTGGTCGGGAACCATGCCGAGGGTCAACACCACGTCCCGGAAGTTCAGGCCGGAAGCGCGCATCGCCACCCGGATCTGGCCCGCCGGCAGCGTCCCGGTGACCTCCGGGCAGGGCAGCAGGGCCAGGTTTTCCAGGGTGCCCTTCTCGGTGACGTCAAGCCGCCACGGCACGTCGTCGCCGGGCAGCGGCAGCACCCCGGCGTCGCGGGCCCGGACCAGCCGGGGGGCCAGCACCGCGCCGTCGCGGACCGCGAGCTGCGGCTCACCGGAGGCGACGGCCGCCGGGACGGCCGCGCGAGAGACGGCGGAGGCATCGGTGTCGAGCAGCGTGAAACGGCCGGGGTGCTCGGACTGCGCCGACCGGACCAGCCCCCACAGGGCGGCCCGGGCCAGGTCGCGGGGTGCCTCGCCGGGGGCCACGCCGACCGCACCGACGGTGTGCAGGACCAGTCGGGACCGCTCCAGCCGGGCCTCGGCGAGCCATGCCTGCACCAGCGCGAGGGCGTCCCGGGCCGCGTCGTGCGCGGCCTCGCCGGCCCGCGCCGGGTCGACGTCGGCCCGCTGCTCCACCACCACGTCCGGTACGTCGCCGGAGCGCTCGATGTCGGTGACCAGCGCCGCCAGGTCGGCGTGGACGGTCACGGGTTGCCCAGCGGCGGTCAGCGCGTCGGCGAGCCCGAGGGTGTCCGTACCGAGCAGCGCCCAGCGGACGGTGTCGGGTGACGCTTCGGGTGACGCCAGCGGCGTCCAGTCCAGGTGGAACAGCGAGGTACGGCGCAGGGCGGCGGCCTCGTCGGTCCGCCCGGCGGCGACCGGACGGAAGGTCAGCGACTCCACGGTGGCGACCGGCTGCCCGGCGGTGTCGGTGAGGATGACCGCGACCGTGTCGGGGCCGAGCGGGCGCAGCCGCACCCGCAGTCGGGTGGCCCCGTGCGCGTGCAACCCGACGGAGCGGAACGCGAACGGCATCCAGCCGGTTCCGGCGGTGTCACCGTCGCCCAGCAGGGCGGTGACCCCGCTGGCCTGGAGCGCCGCGTCGAAGAGGGCGGGATGCAGGCCGAACCGGGACGCGTCGGCGGCTACCTCGTCGGGCAGGGCCACCTCGGCGTACACCTCGTCGGCACCGCGCCACACCCGGCGCAGTCCTTGGAAGGCGGGGCCGTAGTCGAGGCCACCGCCGGACATCCGCGCGTACCAGGCGTCCAGGTCGATGTCGACCTCGACGGCGTCGGCCGGCGGCCACTCCCCTGCCACGACGGGTGGGGCGGGCAGCTGCGGCAGCAGCAGACCCTCGGCGTGCCGCGTCCACTCGGCGTCGCCGTCGTCCTCGGGCCGAGAGTGCACGGTGACGGCCCGCTCGCCGGTACCTCCGGCCGCGCCGACCCGTACCTGCACCTGCACGGCACCGGCCGGCGCGAGCACCAGCGGGCTGATCAGCGTGAGGTCGCCGATCTGTCCGGCGTCGACCTCGTCGCCGGCCCGGACCACCATGTCGACGAGGGCTGTGCCAGGGACGATCATCGCCCCGCCGACGGCATGGTCGGCGAGCCACGGGTGGGTACGCACGGACAGCCGGCCGGTGAGCACCACCGTCTGGTCGTCGGCGACCGGGATCGCGGCGCTGAGCAGCGGGTGTCCGGCGTCCTGGAGACCGGCGGAGCCGACGTCGCGGACCCGGTGCGCGGGCGGCACCAGCCAGTACCGGTTCCGGTCGAAGGCGTAGGTGGGCAGGGAGACCGTCTCGGTCTCGGTGAGGGTCCGCTTCAGGTCGACGGGCAGGCCGATCGTGTACGCGGTGGCGAGGCTGGTCAACAGCCGCGTCGGATCGTCCTCACCGCGCCGCAACGTCCCCAGGGAGTGCCCGGTGACACCCACGTCGTCGAGGATCGCGGCGACCGGCATCGTCAACACCGGATGCGGAGAGATCTCCACGAACGTGCTGTGACCCGCCTCGACCGCCACCCGGACCGCCGGGTCGAACAACACCGTCTGCCGCAGGTTCTCGTACCAGTAGCCGGCGCCCATGCTTTCCGGCTCCACCCACTGCCCGGTCAGCGTGGAGACGAGACGGAGGTGACCCTGCTGGGGTCGGATGTCGGCCAGATCCGTGCGCAACTGCTCGGCGACCTCCTGCACCGCCGACGAATGCGACGCGTAGTCCACCGGAATCAACCGCGCCCGGATGCCGTCGGCCTGACACGCCGCGACAAGATCCTCGACCGGCTGCGGCGGACCCGACACCACCACCGTCGACGGCCCGTTCACCGCCGCCACACCCACACCCGGGAACGCCGACAGCCGCTCCGCGACAGCCCCGGCGGACAGATCCACCGACGCCATCGCCCCCGTACCCCGCAACACCGCCAAAGCACGCGACCGCAACGCCACCGTCTTCGCCGCATCCTCCAAGCTCAGGATGCCCGCAACACAGGCCGCGCCGATCTCACCCTGCGAGTGACCGATCACCACCGCCGGGCTGACACCGACGTGCTCCCAGACCGCAGCCAGGGCGACACCGACCGCCCACAGGACCGGCTGGACGACCTCCACCCGGTCGAGCCACGACTCGTCGTCACCCGTGAGCACCGACACCAGATCCACGTCCAGGAACGGCGCGAGGGCACGCTGACATTCGGCGAGCTTCGCGTCGAACACCGGAACCCGACCCACCAGACCCGACGCCATCCCCGCCGACTGCGCGCCCTGACCCGGAAACACGAACACCGGACCCGCAGACGAACTGCTGGCAGTGCCGGCCACCACGTTCCCCGCCGGCAGACCGGCAGCGATCGCGTCCAAGCCGGACAGCAGATCCTCGACGCGCGAGCCCACGACGGCGGCCCGCTGGTCGAAGACGGTACGGGTGGTCGCCAGGGACCAGCCGACCACCGCCGAATCCACGTTTCCGTGCTCACGCACGTACCGGGCCAGCCGGGCGGCCTGGTTGACCAGCGCGGTCTTCGACCGGGCCGACAGCGGCCAGACGGTCGTGTCCGAGGCCGCCAGGCCGGTGGCACCGGACAGGTCACGGGGGTCGGCGAACTCCTCAGCCTGCTCGACGATCACGTGCGCGTTGGTGCCGGACATGCCGAACGACGACACCGCCGCCCGGCGCGGCCGGCCCGTCTCCGGCCACGGCTGCGCCTCGGTGACGAGGGCGACCGCTCCGGCGGTCCAGTCGATGTGCGGGGACGGGGCGTCCACGTGCAGGGTCGCCGGCACGAGACCGTGCCGCATCGCCTGCACCATCTTGATCACACCGGCGACACCCGAAGCGGCCTGGGTGTGCCCGATGTTCGACTTGACCGAGCCGAGCAGCAGTGGCCGTTCGGCCGGCCGGTCCTGGCCGTAGGTGGCGAGCAGCGCCTGCGCCTCGATCGGATCGCCCAGGGTCGTACCCGTGCCGTGCGCCTCCACCACGTCCACGTCGGCGGAAGTCAGCCGCGCGTTGGCGAGCGCGGCACGGATCACCCGCTGCTGCGAGGGACCATTCGGGGCGGTCAGACCATTCGACGCACCATCCTGGTTGACCGCGCTCCCCCGCACGACCGCCAGGACCCGGTGACCGTTACGGCGAGCATCGGAAAGCCGCTCCACCAACAACACACCAACACCCTCACCCCAACCAGTACCATCAGCCGCCGCGGCGAACGCCTTACACCGGCCGTCCGCGGCCAGACCACGCTGCCGGGAGAACTCGACGAAGGTGCCGGGGGTGGCCATCACCAGGACGCCGCCGGCGAGGGCCAGGTCGCACTCGCCCCGCCGCAGCGCCTGCACCGCAAGATGCAACGCCACCAACGACGACGAACACGCCGTGTCCACCGACACCGCCGGCCCCTCCAACCCCAACGCGTACGCCACCCGACCCGACACCACACTCGCCGCGTTCCCCGTCCCCGCGAACCCCTCCACCTCATCCCCGGACACCATCAACAGGGCCCCATAGTCCTGACCATTCGTCCCCACGAACACCCCTGTTCGCGAACCCCGCAACCCCCCGGATCAACCCCTGCCCGCTCCACCACCTCCCACGACGCCTCCAACAACAACCGCTGCTGCGGATCCATCGCCACCGCCTCACGCGGCGAGATCCCAAAGAAACCCGCATCGAACGACGCCGCCTCGGGCAGGAATCCGCCCTTGTCGGCGTAGGAGGTGCCGGGCTTCTCGGGGTCGGGGTCGAAGAGCCGGTCGAGGTCCCAGCCCCGGTCGGTGGGGAAGTCACCGATGGCGTCGACACCCTCGGCGACGAGCCGCCACAACTGGTCGGGGTCGTCGATCCCGCCGGGGTAGCGACAGGCCATACCGACGATGGCGACGGGGTCGTCGGCGTCCGCGACGGGGACCACGGCGGCCGGTACGGGCTCGTCACCGGCACCGAGCAGACCGGTGAGCAGGAAGCGGGCCAGGACGACCGGGTTGGGGTGGTCGAAGACCAGGGTGGTGGGCAGCGCCTTCCCGGTGACGGCGACGAGCCGGTTGCGCAGTTCCACGGCGGTCAGCGAGTCGAAGCCGAGGTCCCGGAACGCGGTGCCGACCGGGATCGCGGCGGCACCGCCGTCGTGGCCGAGGACGTCGGCGGCCAGCTCGCGGACGAGGTCCGCGACGGTCTCCTCCCGCCGGGCCCCCGTGAGCCCGGCCAGCCGGCGGCGCAGGTCCGCCGCAGGTCCGTCGTCGCCGTCGTCGACGGGTGTGCCGCCGTCGAGGGCGGCTTTCGCCTCGGGTACGCCCTCGAGCAGCGGTCGCCGCCGGGCGGAGGCGTACGCGGGGGCGAAGCGGGCCCAGTCGACGTCGGCGACGGTGAGGGTGACGTCGTCGTGGTCGAGGGCCTGCCGCAGGGCGCTCATGGCGACGGTGGGGTCCATCGCGGGCACGCCACGGCGGCGTAGCTGCTGGTCGGACTCCGCGCCGTGCATGCCGCCGTCGGCCCAGGGTCCCCAGGCGACGGCGGTGCCGGCCCGGCCGTCGGCGCGGCGCTGCTGCACCAGTGCGTCGAGGTAGGCGTTGCCGGCGGCGTATCCGGCCTGGCCGGCACTGCCCCAGGTGGCGGCGATGGACGAGTAGACGACGAAGGCGTCCAGCTCGCGGTCAGCGAGCAGTTCGTGCAGGTGGGTCGCACCGGCGGTCTTCCCGGCGGTCACCTCGGCCAGTTCGACGGGGGTGACCGCCATCAACGGGGTGGTCTGGGCGGTGCCAGCGGCGTGCACGACGACGCGGACCGGCGGGCCGTCGGCCTCGATCCGGCGGATCAGGGCGGCGACGGCGTCCCGGTCGGCGACGTCGCAGGCGGCGACGGTGACCCGGGCGCCGAGACCGGTCAGTTCCGCCTCCAGGTCGGCGGCGCCGGGGGCGGTGGGGCCGCGCCGGCTGACCAGCACGACGTGGTCGGCCCCGGCCGCGGCGAGCCAGCGGGCGGCGCGGGCGCCGAGCCCGCCGGTGCCGCCGGTGACCAGGGCGGTGCCGGTGGGGGCGAAGCGGCGTACCGGGGGGCGGTCGCCGAGTCCGGCTCGGACGAGGCGGCGGGCGAAGATGCCGGAGCCGCGGACCGCGAGCTGGTCTTCGCCGGTGGCGCCGGTGAGGATGGCGGCGAGCCGGGAGGCGGCGCGGGCGTCGGATTGGGTCGGCAGGTCGACGAGGCCGCCCCAGCGGTGCGGGGCCTCCACGCTGACCACCCGGCCGAGGCCCCAGACCGCGTGCTGGGCGGGATCGGCGAGCCGGTCGTAGGTGGCGGCGGCGACCGCGCCTCGGGTGACCAGCCAGAGCGGGACGATGCTGTCGGCGTCGCCGAGGGCCTGGGTGAGGGTGAGGGTGGCGGCGAGGCCGGGCAGGACGGTGACGTCGGTGGCCGGCGGTTCCCAGGCGAGCAGGGAGACCACCCCGGCGAAGGCAGCTGCGGTCCCGGCGAAGGCGCCGGCGAGGGCCGTCCGGTCGGTGTCGGGGGCGACCGGCAGCGGCACCACGTCGGCGCCGGCGTCGGCGAGGGCGGTGTGTACGGCCTGTACGGCCGGGTCGTCGCCGAGGTCGGCGGGGACGGCGAGCAGCCACCGGCCGGTCAGCCGGCCGGGGGTGGGTTCGGCGGCGACCTGCCAGTCGTCCCGGTACCGCCAACCGTCGAGCCGGGAGTGCTCCTGCCGCTGCCGCCGCCAGTCGGCGAGGACGGGCAGCAGGGTGCGCAGCGACTCGGCGGCGGCCTGGTCGTCGACGGCGAGGGTGGCGCGCAGCGCGTCGAGGTCGCCGCGTTCGACGGCCTCCCAGAAGCGGCGGTCGAGCAGGCCCGTCGCCGTGGTGGTCGCCGGTTCGGCGGGGGCCTCGGCGGGCACCCAGTAGTGCTGCCGCTCGAACGGGTAGGTGGGCAGGTCGACGAGGCGGCCGGCGACGAGGTCGGTCCAGCCGACGGTGGTGCCGGCGACGTGCAGCCGGGCGAGCGCGCCGAGCAGGGCCCGGCGTTCGGGGCGGTCCCGGCGCAGCAGCGGCACCACCGCGGCCGGAGCGACGTCGGCGGCGGTCTCGACGGTGGCGAGGGTCTCCTCGGTGGCGGCGGCGAGGACGGCGTCCGGGCCGATCTCGACGAAGGTGCCGGCCCCGTGGGCACGCAGGGCGCGGACGCCGTCGGCGAAGCGGACGGCGTCCCGGAGGTGGCGCACCCAGTAGTTCGGGGTGCGGATCTCGGTGGGGTCGGCCAGCCCACCGGTCAGGTTGGACACCAGGGGCAGGGTGGGGGCATGCAGGTCGAGGCCGGCGACGACGGCGGCGAAGTCGGCGAGCGCAGGCTCCATGAGCGGGCTGTGGAAGGCGTGGCTGACCCGGAGCCGGCGGACCTTCACCCCGTCTCCGGTCCACCGGTCTGCCAGCTCGTCGATGGTGGCCGCGTCGCCGGAGACGACGACGGAGGCGGGGCCGTTGACGGCGGCGATCCCGACCCGGTCCGTACGGCCGACGAGGGCTTCGGCCACCTCGTCCTCGCGGGCGGCGACGGCGAGCATGGCCCCGCCTGCGGGGAGGACCTGCATGAGCCGCCCTCGGGCGGCGACCAGGGCGCAGGCGTCCTCGAGGGTGAGCACACCGGCCACGTGGGCGGCGGTGACCTCGCCGATGGAGTGCCCGGCGACGAGGTCGGGCGCGATGCCCCAGGAGCCGAGCAGCCGGTGCAGGGCGACCTCGACGGCGAAGAGACCGGCCTGGGTGAAGACGGTCTGGTCCAGCAGGGCCGCGTCGTCGGAGCCGGCCTGGGCGAACAGCACCTCCTTAAGCGGCCGGGGCAGCCGGGGGTCGAGGTGCGCACAGACCTCGTCGAGGGCCTGCGCGAAGACGGGGTACGCCTCGGCGAGTTCCCGGCCCATACCGGCGCGCTGGGCGCCCTGCCCGGAGTACAGGAACGCGACCGCTCCCCGGTCGGCGGCAGCCCCGGTGAACAGGCCGGGGGCGGGCCGGTCGTCGGCGAGGGCGGTCAGGGCGGTCAGCAGGGTGTCCCGGTCGTCGGCGAGGACGACGGCGCGGTGTTCGAGGGACGACCGGGATACCGCGGAGGTCCAGGCGACGTCGGCCGGATGCAGGTCGGCGTCGGCGGCGACCCGCCCGTGCCAACGTTCGGCCTGACGGCGCAGCGCGGCGCGGGTACGGCCGGTGAGCAGCACCGGGCCCGGTACGGGAAGGGCCGGCCGGTCGGCCCTGTCAGGGGCCGGATCGGGCTGTTCGAGGATGAGGTGGGTGTTGGTGCCGCTCATGCCGAACGAGGAGACGGCGGCGCGGCGGGGCCGGTCGACGGCCGGCCACGGGGTCGGCGCGGTGACCAGGGTGACCGCGCCGGCCGCCCAGTCGACGTGCGGGGTGGGCTCGTCCACGTGCAGGGTGGCGGGCACCGTGCCGTGCCGCATAGCCATGACCATCTTGATGATGCCGGCGATGCCGGCGGCGGCCTGGCTGTGGCCGATGTTCGACTTGACCGAGCCGAGCAGCAGCGGCGCGGCGTCGCCCCGTTCCTGGCCGTACGTGGCGAGCAGCGCCTGTGCCTCGATCGGGTCGCCGAGGGTGGTGCCGGTGCCGTGCGCCTCGACCACGTCGACCAGGTCGGGGGTGAGCTTCGCGCTGGCCAGCGCCTGCCGGATGACCCGTTGCTGGGCGGGGCCGTTCGGGGCGGTGAGCCCGTTGGACGCGCCGTCCTGGTTCACCGCGGAGCTGCGGATGATCCCGAGGACGGGGTGGCCGTTGCGGCGGGCGTCGCTGAGGCGTTCCAGCAGCAGCATGCCGACGCCCTCGGACCAGCCGGTGCCGTCGGCAGCGGCGGCGAACGCCTTGCACCGGCCGTCCGCGGCCAGCCCGCGCTGCCGGGAGAACTCGACGAACGGGCCGGGGGTGGCCAGCACGGTGGCACCGCCGGCCAGGGCGAGTCCGCACTCGCGCTGGCGCAGCGCCTGACAGGCCAGGTGCAGGGCGACCGACGAGGAGGAGCAGGCGGTGTCCACGGTGACCGTTGGCCCCTCCAGCCCGAAGGTGTAGGCGAGCCGGCCGGAGACGACGCTGGCGGCGGTGCCGGTGAGCACGTACCCCTCGACGCCGGGGGCACGGTGCAGCACGGCGGCGTAGTCCTGGCCGGAGGTGCCGACGAAGACGCCGGAGCGGCTGCCGCGCAGGGAGAGCGGGGCGATGCCGGCACGCTCGAACAGTTCCCAGGTGACCTCCAGCAGCAGCCGCTGCTGCGGGTCCATGGCCAGGGCCTCGCGCGGGGAGATGCCGAACAGGGCGGCGTCGAACCGCCCGGCGTCGTACAGGAACCCACCGGAGGTGGTGTACGAGGTGCCGGGGTTGTCGGGGTCGGGGTGGTGCAGCCGGTCGAGGTCCCAGCCCCGGTCGGTGGGGAACTCGCCGATGGCGTCCCCGCCGGCCGAGACGAACGACCACAGGTCCTCCGGCGAGGCGATGCCACCCGGGTAGCGGCAACTCATCGCCACGATGGCCACCGGCTCGGATTCCTCGGCGGTGACCTCGCGCAGCCGTTGGCGGGTCTGGTGCAGCTCGGCGATGACCCGCGTCAGGTACTCGCGCAGCCTCTCTTCGTCCGCCATGGTCGATCTCGCTCCCTCGTTCTCCACCGGTACGTGACGCGTGACTCAGGAAAGCCCGAGGTCCCGGTCAAGAAGATCGAAAAGTTCCTGGTTGCTGGCTTCCCGCAGCCGGTCGGCCATGTCGGCGCCCCCGTCGGCGGGCTCCCCCGCACCCCGCTCGGTCGCGCCGAGCCGTTCCAGGAGGCGGTGCAGCCGCATGGTGATCCGGACCCGGCCGAGGTCGTCGGATTCGCGTCCGACGAGGGCGGCCTCCAGCCGGTCCAGTTCCTCGACGGTGGGCAGTTCCTCCCCCGACGCCTCGCTGACCAGTTCGGCGCGCAGGTGCTCGGCGAGGGCCTGCGGGGTCGGGTAGTCGAACACCACCGAGCTGGCCGGGCTGAGGCCGGTGGCCCTCGCCAGCCGGCCGCGCAGCTCCACGGCGGTCAGCGAGTCGAACCCGAGGTCCCGGAACGGCCGGTCGGCTTCCAGGGAGTACGGGCTGTCGTGGCCGATGACCTCGGCGGCGGCAGTGCGGATGAGGTCCGTCAGCAGCCGGTTCTGTTCGGCGACGGTGAGGTCGGCCAGCCGCTTGCGCAGACCGGTGAGAACCTCGTCGCCGCCGCCGGCGGCCGGATCGGGGCCGGTACGCAGCGCCGCGACCTCGGGGAGGTCGCTGATCAGCGGCCGGGGCCGGGCGGAGGCGAATACCGGGGCGAAGCAGGACCAGTCGACGTCGGCGACGGTGAGCACGGTGCCGTCGCCCTCGATCGCCGCCCGCAGGGCGGCCATCGCCGGTTCCCGGTCCAGCAGGGAGACCCCGCGCCGGCTCATCGCCACGGCGTGCTCGTCGCTCACCATGCCGCCGCCGGCCCACGGTCCCCAGTTGACCGACACCACCCGGGCCCGCCCGGCGGGCCGGGACTGCGCCCAGGCGTCGAGGAAGGCGTTGCCAGCGGCGTACGCGCCGTGGTCGCCGACCCCCCACGCGGCGGCAATGGAGGAGAAGTAGACCACCAGCTCGAGGTCGTCCGCGTCGAGGAACGCGTCGAGGTGCCGGGCTCCGGCGGTCTTGCCGGCCACCACGTCGGCGAGTTCGTCGACGTCGACCACGCTGACCGGGTTGAGCCGGCCGACGCCGGCGGCGTGCACCACGGCGTTCACCGTCTCGCCGGCGCGGCGCAGCCCGTCAACGAGAGCGGCGACGGCATCGGGGTCGGCCAGGTCGCACGCGACGGCACGGGCCTGCACGCCGAGGTCGGCCAGCTCGGCCAGGGTGTCGGCGACGCCCGGGGCGTCCGCGCCGCGCCGGCTGACCAGGATCAGTCGGCGAGCGCCGTGCCGGGCGAACCAGACGGCGGCGTACCGGCCGATGGCGCCGGTGCCACCGGTGATGAGCACCGTGCCGGGCGGCTGCCAGGCCGGGGCGTCGGGCAGCTCGCCCCGGGCGGCCCGGGCGAGCCGCCGCAGGTGCACCCCGAGAGGGCGGACGGCGAGCTGGTCCTCGGCGTCGGTGTTGGTCAGCGCCCGCAGCAGGTGCCCCTCGACAGCCGGGTCCAGCTCGGCCGGCAGGTCGACCAGGCCACCCCAGTGGGCGGGGTGTTCCAGGGCGGTGACCAGGCCGAGGCCCCAGGTGGTGGCCTGGGCGGGGTGGGCGAGCGGGTCACCCGGGCCGGTGCTGACGGCCTGCCGGGTGAGCAGCCAGAGCGGGCCGGCCGGGGCGGCGTCGGTGACGGCCTGGACGAGGGCCAGGTTGCCGGTGAGACCGGCGGGCACCGCCGGGTGGTCCGGGTGGGGTCGCTCGTCGAGGGCGAGCAGCGACACGATCCGGGTGGGCGTCCCGGCCGGCGAGGGCAGCAGCCCGGCCAGTCCGACCCGGGTGACCGCCGCCGGGTCGACGGCGAGGGTGCGGACGGCGCCGCCGTGCTCGCCGAGCAGCGCGGCGGTCCGGGCAGCGGTGTCCGTGGCCGTTCCGTCCGGGACGACCAGCAGCCAGTCACCGGTGGCGGGGCCGGCGGTGAGCTTCCGCTGCGGCCAGGTGATCCGGTAGCGCCAGCCGTCGACCAGCGCGTCGGTCTGTCGCTGCCGGTGCCACCGGGCGAGGGTGGGGAGCTGGTTGCGCAGCGGCTGGTCCGGGTCGACGCCGAAGCGGGCGGCCAGCCCGTCGCCGTCGGCGTCGGCCACCGCCTGCCAGAACGCCTCGTCGACGGTTCCGGCGACCGGAGCGACCGGCGCGGCGGCGCCGACCACGGCGCCGTCGCCGACCGGCCAGAACCGCTGGTGCCGGAAGGCGTACGTGGGCAGGGCGGCCGGGGCGACGGGGGGCAGCAGCGCCGCCCAGTCGACGCGTACGCCGTGGCAGTGCAGCCGGGCCAGCGCGCCGAGCAGGGCCGTGACCTCGCCCCGGCCCGGGCGCTGCACCCCGGTGACCAGGGTGCGCCCGTCGTCGGGCAGGGTCTCGGTGGCCAGCGCGGTGAGCACGGTGTCCGGGCCAACCTCCAACAGGGTGCCCACTCCGAGGGAGTGCAGGTGGGTGATGGTGTCGGCGAACCGGACGGCTTCCCGCACGTGCCGCACCCAGTAGTCGGGGGTGCTGATCTCGTCGGGGTCGGCGACCCGGCCGGTCAGGTTGGAGACCAACGGGATCGTCGGAGCGGCGTACGCGACGGTGGCGGCGACGGCGGCGAACTCGGCCAGCATCGGCTCCATCAGCGGGCTGTGGAACGCGTGGCTGACGGTCAGCCGCTTGACGCGTACCCCGAGGGCGGTGAAGTGGTCGGCGAGTTCGGCGAGCGCGTCACCGTGGCCGGAGACGACCACGGCGGCCGGCCCGTTGACGGCGGCGACCGCCACCCGCCCGACGTACCGGGTGAGGGTGTCGCGCACCTCGACCTCGCCCGCGGCGACGGCGAGCATCCCGCCGCCGGCCGGCAGGGCCTGCATGAGCCGGCCCCGGTTGCCGACCAGGGCGCACGCGTCCGGGAGGGTGAGTACCCCGGCCACGTGCGCGGCGGCGAGTTCACCGACGGAGTGCCCGGCCACCAGGTCGGGTCTGATCCCCCAGCTCTCCACCAGCCGGTACAGGGCAACCTCGACGGCGAACAGGCCGGCCTGGGTGAAGACGGTCTGGTCGAGCAGCGCGGCCTCGGCGCCGCCCTCGGCGGCGAACAGCACGTCCTTCAGCGGCCGGGGCAGGTGGGCGTCGAGGTGCTGGCATGCCTCGTCGAGGGCCTCGGCGAAGGCGGGGAACGCGTGGTACAGCTCGCGACCCATCCCGGCGTGCTGTGCCCCCTGGCCGGAGAAGAGCACGGCGAGGGTGCCGCCGGGCTCGGCGACGTCCCGGGTGAGGGCGGAGTGGCCCTGCCCGACGGCGAGCGCCCGCAGCCCGGCCAGGTACGTCTCCCGGTCGGCGGCCAACAGCACCGCCCGGTGCCGCAGGTGGGACCGGCCGGTGGCCAGCGCCAAGGCGACGGCGGGGTCGTCGACGGATCCGGTCACCGCCCAGTCGGCCAGCCGCGCGGCCTGGGCGCGCAGCCCGTCCTCGTCGTTGCCGGAGACCATCCAGGGCAGCAGCGGCGGCGCCGGCGGCTGTCCGGTGTCGGGTTCCGGCTCCTCGTCGGCGTCGGGCTCGGGGGCCTGTTCGAGGATGACGTGGGCGTTGGTGCCGCTCACCCCGAACGCCGACACGGCGGCGCGGCGCGGCCGGTCCGTCTCGGGCCACGGGGTGGGCTCGGCGAGCAGCGCGACGGCTCCCTCGGACCAGTCGACGTGCGGGGTCGGCTCGTCGAGGTGCAGGGTGGGCGGGAGCAGGTCGTGCTGGAGGGCCATCACCATCTTGATGACGCCGGAGACTCCGGCCGCCGCCTGGGTGTGGCCGAGGTTGGACTTGACCGAGCCGAGCAGCAGGGGCCGGTCGGCGGGCCGGTCCTGCCCGTACGTGGCGACCAGGGCCTGCGCCTCGATCGGGTCGCCGAGCCGGGTGCCGGTGCCGTGGCCGTCGACGGCGTCGACGTCGGCGGGGGTGAGCCGGGCGTTGGCCAGGGCCTGCCGGATGACCCGCTGCTGGGCGGGGCCGTTGGGGGCGGTGAGCCCGTTGGACGCGCCGTCCTGGTTGGTGGCGGAGCCGCGGACCACGGCGAGGATCCGCCGGCCGTCCCGCTGCGCGTCGGAGAGCCGCTGGAGGAGCAGCAGGCCGGCGCCCTCGCCCCAGCCAGTGCCGTCAGCGGCTCCGGCGAACGACTTGCACCGCCCGTCGGAGGCGAGACCGCGCTGCCGGGCGAACTCCAGGAACGGGCCGGGGGTGGCCATCACGGTCACCCCACCGGCGACCGCCATCTCGCACTCGCCGGCCCGCAGCGACTGCACGGCCAGGTGCAGGGCGACCAGCGACGACGAACAGGCGGTGTCGACGCTGACCGCCGGCCCCTGCAGGCCGAAGGTGTAGGAGAGCCGGCCGGAGAGCACCGCCGCCACGTTGCCGGTGGACTGGTAGCCCTCGGTCTCGGCCTTCGCGGCCATCAGCAGGGTCGCGTAGTCCTGGCCGTTGGTGCCGACGAAGACGCCGGTGCTGCTGTCCCGCATGTCGGCGGGGGCGATGCCGGCCCGCTCGAACAACTCCCACCCGGTCTCCAGCAGCAGCCGCTGCTGCGGGTCCATCACCAACGCCTCGCGGGGGGAGATGCCGAACAGGCCGGCGTCGAACCCGCCGACGTCGGAGACGAAACCGCCCTCCCGCACGTACGAGGTGCCGGGGGTGTCGGGGTCGGGGTCGTAGATGGCGTCCAGGTCCCAGCCCCGGTCGGCCGGGAACCCGGCGATCGCGTCGCGGCCCTCGGCGACCAGCCGCCACAGGTCCTCGGGGCTGGCCACCCCGCCCGGGTAACGGCAGCTCATCGCGACGATGGCGATGGGTTCGCCGAGGGCGGCGACGGCCTGCGTGGGGGCGTCGACCTGCTCGGTGACGCCGAGGATGCGGTCGGCGAGCCAGCCGGCGAGCAGCGCCGGTGTGGGCTGGTCGAAGACCAGGGTGGCGGGCAGCCGCAGTCCGACGGCCTCACCGAGCCGATTGCGCAGTTCCACGGCGCTGAGCGAATCGAAGCCGATCTCCCGGAACGGTCGGTCGGCGCCGATGGCCGTGGCTGAGTCGTGTCTGAGCACGGCCGCTGCCTGCACCCGGACCAGTTCCAGCAAGGTGCGACGGCGTTCCGGCTCGGCGAGGCTGGCGAGCCGGCCGCGCAGCGGAGACGCCTGGACCGGCGTCTCGTCGTCCCGGGCCCGGGCGGCGTCGGTGATCCGGGCGACCTCGGGAATGTCCTCGATCAACGGCCGGGGGCGGGTCATCGCGAAGGTCTGGTGGAACCGGTCCCAGGCGATGTCGGCGACGGTGAGGGTGGTCTCGTCGTGGGCGAGTGCGTGAGCCAGCACGGAAACTGCCAGGTCGGGGCGCATCGGGCGGACGCCGGAGCGGAACATCTGGTCGGCAGCGCCCTCGGTCTCCAGCAGGCCGGCACCGTCCCATGCGCCCCAGGCCACCGCCGTGGCGGCCAGGCCCCGGCGGCGCCGGTCCTCGGCGAGGGCGTCGACGAAGGCGTTCCCGGCGGCGTAACTGCCCTGGAGGCCGCCGCCCCAGACACCCGCGCCCGAGGAGAAGAGCACGAACGCGCCCACGTCGCCGAGGAACGCGTCGAGGTTGACCGCGCCGGCGACCTTGGCGTGCAGGCCGTCGGCGAGCGTGGCGAGGTCGGTGTCGGCGAGCAGGCCGGCGGGGGCCACCCCGGCGGCGTGGAACACCGCGTCGATGCGGACCCCGTCGTCGGCGAGCCGGTCGATGAGGGCACGCAGCGAGACCGGGTCGGCCACGTCGCAGGCGGCGATGGTGACGGTCGCGCCGAGCGCGGTCACTTCGGCCTCCAGTTCGGCGGCGCCGGCCGCCGCAGGGCCCTGCCTGCTGGTCAGCACCAGGTGGGACGCGCCGTCGCGGGCCAGCCAGCGGGCCACGTGCGCGCCGATCGCGCCGAGGCCGCCGGTGATCAGGGCGGTGCCCGAGGGCCGCCAGCCGGCGGCCTCGCGGGCGGCTTCCGCACCGGCGCGCACGAGCCGGCGGACGAACAGGCCGGAGGCGCGCACGGCGACCTGGTCCTCATGTCCGACTCCGGCGAGCACGGCGGCCAGCCGGCCGCGCGAGCGCCAGTCCAGTGGGGACGGCAGGTCGATCAGCCCGCCCCAGCGGTCGGCGTGCTCGAGGGCGGCAACCCGGCCCAGGCCCCAGACCAGGGCCTGCCGGGGATGGTCGAGCGGGTCGGCGCGGCCGGCGGAGACGGCGCCGCTGGTGACGCACCAGAGCGGGGCGGTGATCCCGACGTCGCCGAGAGCCTGCACCAGGGCAAGGGTGCCGGCGAGGCCCACGGGGACGACCGGCCGGTCGGGATGGTCGGTCTCGTCGAGTGCGAGCAGGGACAGCACGCCGGTGACGGCGTCGGTGCCGGTCGCGGCGAGTTGCGCGGCGAGCGCCCGACGGTCGGGGTCGGCGACGGTCAGGGGAAGCACGTCGGCCCCGGCCTCGCCGAGGGCCTCGGCGACCTGCCCGACCAGCGGGTGGTCGGCGTACGCGGTGGGCGCGACGAGCAGCCACGTGCCGCCGAGCGAGGTCGCCGACACCGCGGGCAGGGGGTTCCACTGAACCCGGTAGCGCCAGCCGTCCACGGTGTTCTCGTCGCGCCGTCGTCGACGCCACGAGGAGAGGATGGGGAGCGCATCACCGAGCGCGCGGGTCCCGGCCTCGTCGACGCGCATGGCGGCGGCGAGCGCCGTGGCGTCGGCGCGCTCGACGGCGTCCCAGAACTGCCGGTCGACCGGGTCCTCGGCGGTCGCCGCCGGGCCGGTCCGCACGGGCGCCTCCGGCCAGTACCGCTGGCGGTGAAAGGCGTAGGTGGGCAGCGGCGCGGCTGGGCCGGTACGTACCCCGCAGACGGCGTTCCAGTCGACGTCCACCCCACGCACGTGCAGCTCGGCCAGGGCGGTGAACAGCCGCAACCAGCTGCCCGCGCCGCGATGCAGCGAGTCGACCACAGCCGCCTCATGCTCGCTGGCGTCGATCGTCTCCCGCATGTCGACGCTGAGCACCGGGTGCGGGCTGATCTCCAGGAAGACCCGGTGACCGTCGGCGAGCAGGTTGTGGACGGCGTGCTCGAAGTTCACCGTCTCACGCAGGTTGCGGTACCAGTAGCCGGCGTCGAGAGCGGTGGTGGTCCGCTCGCCGGTGGCGCTGTAGAACGGCACTTCGGCGGGGCGGGCGGTGATCCCGTCGAGGCTGTCCAGCAGCCGCTGGGCGACGGCCTCGACCCGCGGCGGGTGGGAGGCGTGGTCGACGGCGACGGGAGGGGTCCGCACGCCGTCGGCCGCGCAGAGGGCGACGATCCTGGCACCGTCCGTCAGGGAGAGCGCGCCGGCCACACAGGCGGCGGCGATCTCGCCCTGCGAGTGCCCGACCACCCCGGCTGGGCGTACGCCGAGCGAACGCCACAGCCGAGCCAGGGAGACCGTCACCGCCCACAGAGCGGGCTGCACCACGCCCGGGTCGACCAGCGGCGGGGTGTTCTCGACGCCGCGCAGCACGTCGGCCAGCGACCAGTCCACCCAGGGCGCGAGGGCGCCCTCGCACTCGGCGACGGACGCGGCGAACACCGGGGAGGTGTCCAACAGCTCCACGACCATCCCGGACCACTGGGAGCCCTGGCCGGAGAAGACAAAGACGGGGGCGGCGTTGCGGAGAGCCGTGCCGGTCACCACCGTGGCGGCGGAGTCACCGTCGATCAGGGCGGTGAGGCCCTTCACCAGATCGGCTCGCTCCGGGCCGAGCACGACGGCCCGGTGCGGGAACGAGGACCGGGTGGTGGCGAGGGCGTACGCCACCACCGCCGGGTCGATCTCCGGGTGCGCAGCGAGGTGCGCGCGTAGCCGGACGGCCTGCTCCCGCAGCGCGGCAGGGTCGGTGGCGGACAGCACGAGCGGGACGAGCCCGGCATCGTCGACGGCACCGGGCTGGGACCTGGCTCCGGTCGGGTCGGGCGCCTGCTCCAGGACGACGTGGGCGTTGGTGCCGCTGATGCCGAAGGAGGAGATCGCGGCCCGGCGGGGCCGGCCGACCGCCGGCCAGGGCGTCGGCTCGGTGGCGAGGGCGACCGCGCCGGCGGTCCAGTCGACGTGCGGGGACGGCTCGTCCACGTGCAGGGTCGGCGGCACCAGGCCGTGCCGCATCGCCTGCACCATCTTGATCACCCCGGCGACGCCTGCGGCGGCCTGGGTGTGGCCGATGTTCGACTTGACCGAGCCGAGCAGCAGCGGCCGGTCGGCCGGCCGGTCCTGCCCGTAGGTGGCCAGCAGGGCCTGCGCCTCGATCGGGTCGCCCAGGGTGGTGCCGGTGCCGTGGGCCTCGACCGCGTCCACGTCCGCCGTGGTCAGCCGCGCGTTGGCCAGTGCCTGGCGGATCACCCGCTGCTGCGACGGCCCGTTCGGGGCGGTCAGGCCGTTCGACGCGCCGTCCTGGTTGACGGCCGTGCCGCGCACGACGGCGTAGATCCGCCGGCCGGCCCGCTGGGCGTCGGAGAGGCGCTGCACGAGCAGCATGCCCACACCCTCACCCCAGCCCGTACCGTCGGCGCCCCCGGCGAACGCCTTGCATCGGCCATCGGGAGACAGGCCGCGCTGCCGGGAGAACTCGACGAACGTGCCGGGCGTCGCCATCACGGTCACACCGCCGGCCAGCGCGTAGTCGCACTCCCCCGACCGCAGCGCCTGTGCCGCCAGGTGCAACGCCACCAACGAGGACGAGCAGGCGGTGTCGACGGTGACGGCCGGGCCTTCAAGGCCGAGGGTGTACGCGATCCGTCCGGACAGGACGCTGCCGGAGGTGCCGGTGCCGATGTAGCCCTCCACCTCGGCCGGCAGGTCCATCAGCCGGGAGGCGTAGTCGTGGTACATGACACCGGCGAAGACGCCCGTACGGCTGCCGCGCAGCCGGTGCGGGTCGAGGCCGGCGGACTCGAACGCCTCCCACGAGCTCTCCAGCAGCAGCCGCTGCTGCGGGTCCATCGCCAGGGCCTCGCGCGGCGAGATACCGAAGAAGCCCGGGTCGAACTCGGCGGCGCCGTACAGGAAGCCGCCGTGCCGGGTGTAGGAGGTGCCGCTGTTGTCCGGGTCCGGATCGAACAGGGTGTCAAGGTCCCAGCCCCGGTCGGCGGGGAACTCCCCGATACCGTCCCCACCGGTGGCCAGCAGCTCCCACAGCTGGTCGGGGTTGTCCGCCCCGCCGGGGAACCGGCAGGCCATGCCGACGATCGCGATCGGCTCGTCCCGGCCGGCGGCGCTCGCCACGTCGGCACGCGTGCCCCTGGCGGACCGGCCACCGGCCAGCTCCGCGTACACCTGTCCCGCGAGGATCTGCGGGGTCGGATAGTCGAAGACCAGCGTCGAGGCCAGCCGCAGCCCGGTGGCGGCGTTGATCCGGTTGCGCAGGTCCACCGCGGTCAGCGAGTCGAAGCCCAATTCCCGAAACGCCCGGTCTGCGGGTACCGCGTCGGCTCCGCCGTGGCCGAGGACCTGCGCGACGAGGCCGCGCACGAGGACGTCGACCTGGTCGCGGGCATCCTGCGGTTCCAACCCGGCGACCCGCTCGGCCCAGTTGCCCCTGCCGGCCTGCCGGCGGGCGGTGACCGCGCCGAGCAGCACCCGCAGCATCGACGGCACCCGGCCGGCGACGACCTGCGCCCGCATCGCCGACACGTCGATCACGGCCGGTACCAGGGCCGGCCGCGCGGCGGCGAGGGCAGCGTCGAACAACTCCAGGGCGGTGGGGGCGCTCATCGGGGTGATGCCGGCCCGGGTGGACCGGGCCCGGTCCGTGTCGCTGACGGTGGCGGCCATGCCGTCGGTGTCCCACATGCCCCACGCCAGGCTGACCGCCGGCAACCCGGCCTGCCGACGGTACGCCGCAAGGGCGTCGAGCACCATGTTCGCCGCCGAGTACGCGGCCTGCCCGGGCGAGCCGAGCACCCCGGCGACCGACGAGAAGAGCACGAACAGATCGAGGTCCCGGTCCCGGGTGGCCTCGTGCAGCCACCAGGCGGCGGTCGCCTTCGGCGCCAACACCCCGGCCAGCCGCTCCGGGCTGGTCGCCGAGACCACCCCGTCGTCGAGCACACCGGCCGTGTGCACCACGCCGGCCAACCGGCCGGAGACGCCCGCGACCAGCGCGGCGACCCTGTCCCGGTCGGCGACGTCGGCGGCGACGACCTCGACGCGGGCACCCAGGCCGGTCAGCCGCGCGGTGAGCTCGCCCGCGCCGGGGGCATCGGGGCCCTGCCGGGACACGAGCAGCAGCGACCGCGCACCGTACGCGGTGACCAGGTGCTCAGCCACGAGGGCGCCGAGCGCGCCGGTGCCGCCGGTGACCAGGACGGTGCCCTCGCCGAGGGCCGGTCCGGTCTCGTCGCCGCCCCGGTCCCCGGCAGCCGGGGCTACGGCGCGGACCAGCCGCGGGGTCAGCACCCCACTGCCGCGCAGTGCCACCTGCCCGCCGGTGCCGGCGGGGTCGTCCACGACACCTGCCAGTACGGCGAGGGTGGCCGCGTCGGGATCCCGGTCCAGGTCGGCCAGGACGAGGCGGTCCGGGTGCTCGGACTGCGCGGAGCGCAGCAGCCCCCACACGGCGGCACCGGCCAGGTCCGTGACGGGGTCGTCGTCCCGGGTGGCGACCGCGCCCGCCGTGAGGACCAGCAGCCGGGAGTCGGCCAGCGCCTCGGCGGCCAGCCACTCCTGGACCACACCGAGCACGTGGGCGGTGGCGGCGCGCACCGCCTCGGGCGGATCGACGTCGGACCGACCGACCACCGACAGCACGAGGGCGCGCGGCGGCTCCTGCCCCGCGTCGACGGCGGCCAGGACCGCCGCCACGTCCGCGAAGGCGGGCAGCTCGGCCGGGCCGGGCCGGGCCGGGCCGGCGAGCAGCACCCAACCGGCCAGGTCCTCGACGGTCAGGACGTCCTCGGCCTGCCAGGCGACCTCGAACAGGGAGCGGGTCGCGACGCCCGGGGCGGTCAGGCCGGTCATCTCCCGCAGGACGAGGGAGTCCACCGACACCACCGGCGCGCCGGCAGCATCGACGGCGACCAGCCGTACCGTGGAGCCGTCGCGGGTCAGCCGCACCCGCAGCGCCGCCGCCCCGGACGCGTACACCTGCACGCCCTCGAACGCGAACGGCACCCGGGGTCCGCCTTCCTCCCCGGCGATCAGCAGTCCGACCGGGTGCAGGGCAGCGTCCAGCAGCGCCGGGTGCACCCCGAACGCGGTCGCGTGTTCCGTCGCCTCCTCGGGCAGGACGACCTCGGCGTACACCTCGCCGTCGCCGGTCCACAGCCCGCGTAGCCCTCGGAACGCCGGCCCGTACGCGAGACCGCGCCCGGCGAGGGCGTCGTACCATCCGGTCAGATCCACCTCGGTGGCCGCGACGGGCGGCCACACACCGAAGTCGGGCTCGTCGGCGGCGGGCTCCAGCACACCCTCGGCGTGCCTTACCCAACCGGCGTCGGGGTCGTCCTCGGCCTGGGTGTGCACGGCCACGGTTCGGACGCCCGCGTCGTCGGCCACACCGACCCGCACCTGCACCCGGACGCCGCCGGCCTCGGGCAGGGTCAGCGGCGCGGCGATGGTCAGCTCCCGTACCCGGGACGCGCCGACCTCGTCGCCGGCCCGCACCACCAGCTCGACCAGCGCGGTGCCCGGCAGCACCACGACACCGGAGACGGCGTGGTCGGCCAGCCACGGATGGGTGGCCAGGGACAGCCGGCCGGTGAGCAGCACCATGTCCTCGCCGGCCACGGAGACAGCCGCGCCGAGCAGCGGATGCCCGGCCGCACCGAGGCCGGCACCGGAGACGTCGGCGATCCGGCCGGCCGGCTCCAGCCAGTACCGCTCGTGCTGGAACGCGTACGTGGGCAGGTCGACCCGGCGGGCGCCGGAGCCGGCGAGCAGGGCGTCCCAGTCGACGTGCAGGCCGTCGGCGTGCAGGCGGCCCAGGGCCTCCAGCAGGGCACGGGGCTCGGACCGGTCCTTGCGGGCCAGCGGCACGAGCACGGCCGCCGGGTCGGAGAGGCAGCTCTGGGCCATCGCGGTGAGCACACCGTTGGGGCCCAGCTCGACGTACGTGCCCACGCCGGCCTCGGCGAGCCGGTCGACGGCGTCGGCGAAGCGGACGGCCTCCCGCACGTGCCGTACCCAGTACCCGGGGCTGCCCAACTGCTCTGCCGACGCGATCTGGCCGGTCAGGTTCGACACGATCGGCACGGTGGGCGGCCGGAAGGTGAGCCCCGCGGCGACGGCCGCGAACTCGGCGAGCATCGGGTCCATCAGTTCGCTGTGGAAGGCGTGGCTGACCCGCAACCGGTGGGTGGGGGTGCCCCGGCCGGACCAGTACGCGGCCAGCTCGTCGATCGCCTCGGCGTCGCCGGAGACGACGACGGCGGTGGGGCCGTTGACGGCGGCGACGCCGACCCGGCCGGTGACGCCGGTCAGCGACTCGACCACGCTCGCCTCGTCGGCGGCGACGGCGAGCATCGCCCCGCCGGCCGGCAGGGCCTGCATGAGCCGTCCCCGGGCGGCGACCAGCGTGGCGGCGTCGGCGAGGGAGAGCACCCCGGCGACGTACGCGGCGGCCAGCTCGCCGATGGAGTGGCCGACCAGGAAGTCGGGGACGAGGCCGAAGGATCCGGCCAGCCGGAACATGGCCACCTCGACGGCGAACAGGCCGGGCTGGGTGAAGACGGTCTGGTGCAGCAGCTCGGCCTCGGGCGTGTCGGCCTCGGCGAACATCACCTCGCGCAGCGGCCGGGGCAGGTGCGGGTCGAGCGCGGCGCAGGCCTCGTCGAGGGCAGCGGCGAAGACGGGGTACGCCTCGGCGAGCTGCCGGCCCATCCCGGCGCGCTGGGCGCCCTGCCCGGAGAAGAGGAACGCGACCCGACCGCGGGGCATGGCGGTGCCGGTGACCACCGAGGCGGTCGGCTCGCCGTCGGCGAGGGCACGCAGCCCGGCGAGCAGGGCGGCGCGGTCCCCGGCGAGCACCACGGCCCGCCGGTCCAGGCCGGCGCGGGCACGCGAGGAGACGGCGACGTCGACCGGGCGGACGGAGAGGTCGGCGGCGAGGTGGTCGGCCCAGCGGCCGGCCTGGGCGGCCAGGGACTCCGGGCTGCGGGCGGAAAGCAGGACGGGAACCAGCGGCGGCACGACGACGTCCGCTGGCGGCTCGGGTTCCTCGACGGCGGGGGCCTGTTCGACGATGACGTGGGCGTTGGTGCCGGAGATGCCGAACGACGACACGCCCGCTCGGCGCGGGCGATCCGCCTCGGGCCAGGAGCGGGCCTGGGTGAGCAGTGACACCGCCCCGGCCGACCAGTGGATGTGCGGCGACGGCTCGTCGACGTGCAGGGTGGCCGGCAGCACGCCGTGCCGGATCGCCATCACCATCTTGATCAGGCCGGCGACCCCGGCGGCGGCCTGGGTGTGGCCGAGGTTGGACTTGACCGAGCCGAGCCAGAGCGGCTCCGCCCCGGCCCGGTCCTGCCCGTACGTGGTGAGCAGGGCCTGCGCCTCGATCGGGTCACCGAGGGTGGTGCCGGTGCCATGCGCCTCGACGGCGTCCACGTCGGCGGGAGCGAGCCGGGCGTTCGCGAGGGCCTGCCGGATCACCCGTTCCTGGCTGGGGCCGTTGGGGGTGGTCAGGCCACTGCTCGCGCCGTCCTGGTTGACCGCGCTGCCCCGGATCACCGCGTAGACGCGCCGGCCGTCGCGTTGGGCGTCGGAGAGCCGCTGGAGCAGCAGCACGCCCACGCCCTCGGCCCAGCCGGTGCCGTCGGCGGCGGCGGCGAACGACTTGCACCGCCCGTCGGAGGCGAGACCGCGCTGCCGGGAGAACTCGGCGAAGACACCCGGGGTGGACAGCACGGTCACCCCGCCGGCCAGGGCGAAGTCGCAGTCACGCTGGCGCAGGGCCTGTACCGCCAGGTGCACGGCGACCAGCGACGACGAGCACGCGGTGTCGACGGTGACCGCCGGCCCCTCGAGGCCGTACGTGTAGGCGACCCGGCCGGAGACGAGGCTGCCGGAGTTGCCGGTGCCGATGTACCCCTCGACGCCCTCGGGCAGGTCCAGCACCCGGGAGGCGTAGTCGTGGTACATCACCCCGGCGAACACGCCGGTGCGGCTGCCACGCAGCCGTTGCGGGTCCAGGCCGGCGGACTCGAACGCCTCCCACGCACTCTCCAGCAGCAGCCGCTGCTGCGGGTCCATCGCCAGGGCCTCGCGCGGCGAGATACCGAAGAAGCCCGGGTCGAACCCGGTGGCGTCGTAGAGGAAGCCGCCCTTGTCGGTGTACGAGGTGCCGGGGTTGTCGGGGTCGACGTGGAACAGCCGCTCCAGGTCCCAGCCGCGGTCGGTCGGGAAGTCGCCCAGCCCCTCCCTGCCCTCGGCGACGAGGTCCCACAGGTCGTTGGGGCCACGGACCCCGCCGGGGAACCGGCAGGCCATGCCGACGATGGCCATCGGCTCGCGGTCCTTCGCCTCCACCTCGCGCACCCGCCGCCGCGCCTCGCGCAGGTCGGTCGTGGCGCGCCGGAGGTAGTCGAGGAACTCTTCCTCAGTGGGCATCGGGCCACTCCGTATCGGGATCAGAAATCCGGGGCATCCGCGGTCAGACTGTTCCGAGCTCGTCGTCGAGCAGGTTGAAGATCTCCTCTGCGGTAGCGGAGCCGAGGTCGCCGGCGGTAACGGCGACGTCGTCCACGCCGCGCTCGGCGTACGTCCACAGGGACAGCAGCTCGCGCAGCCGGGCGGCGACGGCGGTGCGGTCGGTGTCGTCGCCGGCGACCGCACGCATGGCGGTCTCCAGCTTGTTCAGCTCGCCGAGCACCGACAGCGCCGACGTGCTCCGCTCGGCCAGCAGCGCGCCGCGCAGGTATCCGACCAGCGCGGTGGTGGTCGGCCGGTCGTAGATCAGGGTGGACGGCAGGCGCAGCCCGGTGGCGGCGGTGAGCCGGTTACGGAACTCGACCGCGGTCAGCGAGTCGAAGCCCAGCTCGACGAAGCCCTTGTCCTCGTCGACGGCGCGCATCGAGGCGTACCCGAGGACCGCCGCCGCGTGGGTGCGAACCAGGTCGGAGAGCACCCTGTCCCGTTCCCCCTCCGGGGTGCCGGCGAGGATGTCCCGCAGGGCCGCCGCCGCGTCGGCCGCCGGTGCGGCACTGGCCGGGGTGGCACCCGCCGGCCGGATCAGGCCGTGCAGCAGGCGGGGCAGCGCCGGGCCGAGCCGGCCGAGCACCCCGAGGTCCAGACTGACCGGTACGACCACCGGGTCGGGGAACCGCAGCGCCTCGCTGAACAGGTCCATGCCCTCGTCGGCGTCGAGCGGACGGAAGCCGCTGCGGCTCATCCGCTGCTCGTCGACGTGGCCGGGCTGCCCGCCGGGCAGGTCGGGGTTGGCCCACGGCCCCCACGCCATCGACGTGACGGTCAGCCCGCGCGCCTGCCGATGGTGGGCGAGCGCGTCGAGGAACGCGTTCGCGGCGGCGTGGTTGGCCTGCCCGGGGCCGCCGAACAGCCCGGACGCGGAGGAGAACAGCAGGAACGCCGTCAGGTCCAGTTTCTCGGTCAGCTCGTGCAGATGCCAGGCGGCGTCCACCTTCGGTCCCAGGACGGCGTCGAAGCGGGCGGGGGTGAGCGCGGGCAGCACCCCGTCGTCGAGGACCCCGGCGGCGTGCACGACGCCGACGAGCGGCTGGTCGGCGGGGATCTCGTCGAGCAGCACGGCGAGGGCGTCACGGTCGGTGACGTCGGCGGCCACCACCTGGACGGTGGCACCGAGCCCGGTCAGCTCGTCGGCCAGCGCGGCCGCGCCCGGGGCGTCCGGGCCACTGCGGCTGACCAGCAGCAGCCGGCGCACCGCGTGCCCGGTGACCAGGTGCCGGGCGACGAGCCGGCCGAGCGCGCCGGTGGCACCGGTGACCAGGACGGTGCCGGCGGACAGGTCGGGGGCCGACCGGTCCTTCGGCGGCGGCCCGAGCCGGGACAGTCGGGGCGCGCGGAGCTGCCCGGCACGCACGGCGAGCTGCGGCTCGCCGGTGGCCAGGGCCGCAGGCAGCGCGGCGGCGGAGCGCGGGTCGTCGTCGAGGTCGAGCAGGACGATCCGGCCCGGGTTCTCCGACTGGGCGGAGCGGACCAGCCCCCACCCGGCGGCGGCGGGCAGGTCGGCGAGCCGGTCGTCGGCGTCGACGGTGACCGCACCCCGGGTGACCACCACGAGGCGGGCGGCTTCCAGCTCCGGGCGGGCGATCCAGTCCTGCACCAGGGCCAGGGTCTCGTGGCTGACCAGGTGGGCCGCCCGCGCCGGACCCGGTTCGTCGGCACGCCGGCCCACACACGTGGCGAGCACCGCCTCGGGCGCGGTCGCGCCGCCGGCCACGGCCGCGACCAGAGTGTCCAGGTCGGGGTACGCCTCGACGCCCGGCCAGGCGTCGCCGAGCGCGACGAGCCGTGGCGCGACGCCGGTCGGCACGGCGGTCGGCTCGGTCCAGTCGAGCCGGTGCAGCGACCGGTTGGCCGTACGCCGGGCGGCGCTGAGCTGGTCGGCGGTGATCGGCCGCAGCACCAGGGCGTCGAGCGAGGCGACGGGCACGCCGCCGGTGTCGGTGACGGTGGCGGCCACCGACCCCTCGGCGGCCGTGAGTCGGACGCGCAGTTCCCGGGCCCGGGTCGGCTGGATCGCCACCCCGGTCCAGGAGAACGGCAGCCCCGGCTGCGCGTCGCCGGACCGTGGGGCGGCGTCGGCGCGGTCGAACACGCTGGCGCCGATGGCGTGCAGGGCGGCGTCGAGCAGCGCCGGGTGCACCGAGAACGGGGCGGTGTCGGTGGGCGCGTCGTCGTCCAGGGACACCTCGGCGAGGATGTCGCCGCCGCTGCGCCACGCGGCGCGCAGCGCGCGGAAGACCGGTCCGTAGTGGTAGCCCTGGTCGGCGAGGTGCGGGTAGAGGGCGTCGAGGGCGATCGGCTCGGCGTCGGCCGGGGGCCAGGCGCTGGCCGGGGCCGCGCTGACCGGCCGGGTGGGGGCGAGCAGGCCGGTGGCGTGCCGCCGCCACTGCCGGGCCGTCCTGGGATGGTCGCTGCCGCCGTCGACGTACGAGTGGACGGAGACGAGCCGGAGGCCGTCGTCGTCGGCCGCGCCGACGCGTACCCGCAGGTCCACACCACCCTCGTCGGGCACGGCGAGCGGGGCCTCCAGGACCAGCTCGGTCACGTGGGCGGCGTCGACGTGCCGGCCGCTCCAGGACGCCAACTCGACCAGGGCGGTGCCGGGCAGCAGGACCGTGCCGAGTACGGCGTGGTCGGCGAGCCACGGGTGGGTGGCCAGGCTGATCCGGCCGGTGAACAGCAGTCCCTCGTCGCCGGGCAGGTCGGCCACGGCGCTGAGCAGCGGGTGGTCCACGGCGTCCAGGCCGACGGACGGCAGCCCGGCCCGGTCCACGCCGGTGCGCTGCAACCAGTACCGGTCTCGAGCGAACGGGTAGGTGGGCAGGTCGATGGTCGTCGTCCCGGCGAGGACCTTGGTGAGGTCGACGGGCAGGCCGACCGTGTGGGCGATCGCCAGGTTGGTCAACAGCCGGGTCGGATCGTCGTCGCCACGGCGCAGGGTGCCGAGCGTGCGCCCGGTGCTGCCGGTGTCGTCGAGGATCGCCGTCACCGGCATCGTCAACACCGGATGCGGAGAAACCTCCACGAACGTGCTGTGCCCCGCCTCGACCGCCACCCGGACAGCAGGATCGAACAACACCGTCTGCCGCAGGTTGTCGTACCAGTAGCCGGCACCCATCGAGGCCGGCTCCACCCAGGTGCCGGTCAACGTCGACACCAACCGAACCTGACCGGGTTGGGGCGTGATGTCCGCCAAATCGGTACGGAGCTGCTCGGCGACCTCCTGCACCGCCGCAGAGTGCGAGGCGTAGTCCACCGGAATCAACCGCGCCCGGATGCCGTCGGCCTGACACCCGGCCACCAGATCCGCCACCGGATCCGGCGGGCCGGACACAACGACGGTCGACGGGCCGTTCACCGCCGCCACACCCACACCGGGGAACACCGGCAGACGCTCGGCCACCGCCTCGGCGGACAGGTCCACCGACGCCATCGCCCCGGTGCCACGAAGAACGGCCAGGGCACGGGACCGCAACGCGACCGTCTTCGCCGCATCCTCGAGACTGAGGATCCCGGCCACACACGCGGCACCGATCTCACCCTGCGAGTGACCGATCACCACCGCCGGAGACACCCCGACGTGCTCCCAAACGGCGGCCAAGGCGACACCGACAGCCCACAGGACGGGCTGGACGACCTCGACCCGATCCAGCCACGACTCGTCGCCGCCGGTCAACACCGACACCAGATCCACATCCAGATACGGGGCCAACGCACGCTGACACTCGGCCAGGCGGGCGTCGAACACCGGAACCCGACCGATCAGACCGGCGGCCATCCCCGCCGACTGCGCACCCTGACCCGGAAACACGAACACCGGACCAGAACCGGGCCCAACAGCCGCAGACACGAGATTGCCCGCCGGCAGGCCACCCGCCAGCGCATCCAGACCCGAGAGGAGGTCCTCGACGCCCGACCCGACCACCACCGCCCGCTGGTCGAACGTCGACCGGGTCGTCAGCAGTGACCAGGCGACCGCCGCCGGATCCACGTCGCCGTGCTCCCGCACGTACGCGGCCAGCCGGGTGGCCTGACTCGCGAGCGCCGTGGCGGACCGGGCGGAGAGCGACCATACCGTCACGTCGGAGGCGACCAGACCCGGTGCCCGATCGGCGTCGGCGTCGGACTCCGGGCCCACCGGCTCGTCGACCTGCTCGATGATCACGTGGGCGTTGGTGCCGGACATCCCGAACGACGACACCGCCGCCCGGCGCGGTCGATCCACCGCCGGCCACGACCGCGCCTCCGTCACCAACTCCACCGCACCAGCCGACCAGTCGATGTGCGGCGACGGCTCGTCCACGTGCAACGACGCCGGCACCACCCCGTGCCGCATCGCCTGCACCACCTTGATCACACCCGCCACACCAGCAGCCGCCTGCGCATGCCCGATGTTCGACTTGATCGACCCCAACAGCAGCGGCCCATACCCGTCACGGCCCTGCCCATACGTGGCCAACAGGGCCTGCGCCTCGATCGGATCACCGAGGGTGGTGCCCGTACCGTGCGCCTCCACCACGTCCACGTCGGCGACAGTCAAACGAGCGTTCGCCAGAGCCTGACGGATCACCCGCTGCTGCGACGGACCATTCGGCGCCGTCAAACCATTCGACGCACCATCCTGGTTGACCGCGCTCCCCCGCACCACGGCCAGAATCCGCCGACCGTCCCGGCGAGCATCGGAGAGACGCTGCACGAGCAGCATGCCCACACCCTCGGACCAGCCGGTTCCGTCCGCCGACGCGGCGAACGACTTGCACCGACCGTCAGCGGCCAGGCCCTGCTGGCGGGAGAACTCGGCGAACGTACCGGGGGTGGCCATCACCGTGACGCCACCGGCGAGGGCGAGGTCGCACTCGCCCCGGCGCAGCGCCTCGCTGGCCAGGTGTAGCGCCACCAGGGACGACGAACAGGCCGTGTCCACGGTGACCGCCGGCCCCTCCAGCCCCAGGGTGTACGACACCCGGCCGGAGATGATGCTGTGCGCGGCACCGGTCATCAGGTATCCCTCGGCGCCCTCCGGCACCTCGGTCAGCCCCGTCCCGTACCCGGAGGTGGACGCGCCGACGAACACGCCGGTGCGGCTGCCCTTCATGGAGGTGGGGTCGACCCCGGCCCGCTCCAGGACCTCCCAGGACGCCTCCAGGGTGAGCCGCTGCTGCGGGTCCATGGCCAGGGCCTCGCGCGGCGAGATGCCGAAGAAGGCCGGGTCGAAGCCGGTGACGTCGTACAGGAAGCCACCGGCCGGGGCGTATCCGCTGTCCGGGGCGGTGGTGTCCCAGCCCCGGTCGGTCGGGAAGTCGCCGATGGCGTCGACGCCCTCGACGACGAGCCGCCACAGCTCCTCAGGTCCCCGCGCGTCGCCGGGGTAACGGCAGGCCATCCCGACGATGGCGATCGGCTCGTCGGTGGTCGCGGAGACGGCCACCTCGGCGGGGGCGGCACGGTCGGCGCCGAACACGGTCTCGCGCAGGTGCCGGGCCAGGTCGGCGGGGTTGGGATGGTCGAAGACGAGGGTGGACGGCAGCCGCAGCCCGGTGACCTCGTTGAGTCGGGTGCGGAACTCCACGGCGGTGAGCGAGTCGAAGCCGAGGTCCTTGAACGGCCGGCCGCGCAGGTCGTCGGAGGTGGCGTGGCCGAGCACCCGGGCGGTCTGCTCGTTGACGAGTTGCAGCAGTTCCCGTTCCTGCTCGGCCTCGGTCAGGTCGACCAGGTGGCGCAGGGCGTCGCCGACGCCGGCCGGTGCGGCGGCGCTCTCCGCCTCGGCCTCGACGAGTGCCCGCACCTGGGGCAGCTCCGACAGGAACGGGCTCG
Source organism: Micromonospora pallida (assembly GCF_900090325.1). NCBI lineage: Bacteria > Bacillati > Actinomycetota > Actinomycetes > Micromonosporales > Micromonosporaceae > Micromonospora > Micromonospora pallida. The sequence goes on from NZ_FMHW01000002.1 coordinate 2,539,072, forward strand.
GCCGGGTGAGGGTGAACGCCGGGTGGAAGCGGCTCCAGTCGACGTCGGCGACGGTGACGCAGGGGGCAGGCCGGCGCACCGCCCGGTCGAGGGCGACGAGTGCCCGCTGCGGGTCGATGGTGGGCAGACCCATCCGGTACAGCTGCTCGGTGGCGGCGTTCTTGGCGGCCATGCCGTCGACGCCGCCCCACGCCGTCCAAGAGACGGCGGTGGCTGCCAGGCCCCGATCCCGGCGGTTCACGGCGAGCGCGTCGAGCAGCGAGTTGCCGGCCCCGTACGCGCACTGACCGGCGCTGCCCCAGATTCCGGAGATGGACGAGAAGAGCAGGAACGCGGCGAGCGGCCGGTCGGCCAGGCACTCGTCGAGGTGCAGCGCACCGAGCACCTTCCCGGCGACGACGTGCGAGAACTCGTCGATGGTCGTACCGGTCAGCGGGGTGAGCTGGTCGGTGCCGGCGGCATGCACCACCGCGGTCAGCTCGGGCAGCGAGTCCAGCAGCGCCGCAACGGCCTGCCGGTCGGTCATGTCGCAGGCCGCAGCGGTGACCCGCCCGTCAGCGCCGTGTTCCTCGAGGAGGCCGGCCAGGCCGGGCGTGGCGGCGCCCCGCCGGCCCACGAGCACGACCCGACGCGCGCCCCGGTCGAGCAGCCAGCGGGTGACGTGACCGCCGAGCGCGCCCGTACCACCGGTGACGAGGACGGTGCCGTCGGCCCACCAGTCTCCGGCGGCCCGGTCCGGGGCGGCTGCCGGGGTGAGCCGGCGCCCCCAGACGCCACCCGAGCGGACGGCGACCTGGTCCTCCCCGCTGCCGCCGGCGAGGACGGCGGCGAGCCGACGCAGCACGCCGGCATCGACGGCGGCCGGCAGGTCGACGAGACCGCCCCAGCGGTGCGGCTGCTCGACGGCGGCGGCCCGGCCGAGGCCCCAGACCAGGGTCTGGAGGGGGTGCTCCACCCGGTCGGCGGGTCCGGCCTTGACCGCACCGGTGGTGACGCACCAGACGGACGCGTCGAGGTCGAGGTCGGTGAGCGCCTGGACGAGTACGAGGGTGGTCGCGGCGGCGACGGTCATGCCGGGGTACGCGGAAAGCAGCCGGTCCTGGCCGGCGACGAGGTGCAGCACCCCGGCGACCGGCCGGTCGCCGACGGCCGCGCGCAGCCGGCCGACGAGCGCCGCCCGGTCCAGGTCGTCCGCGCCGACACGCAGCGTCGCCGGCTCGTCGCCGTCGGCCCGGAACAGGCCGACCAGGTCGTCCTCCCAGGCCGGCGCGGCGTCCACGGGCAGCACCAGCAGCCAGCGCCCCGCCGGCCGGTCACCCTCGGCGACCGGCACGGGCTTCCACACCACCTGGTACGACCAGTCGTCCGCCACCGAGCGGTCGTGCCGGTTACGCCGCCAGGAGGCGAGTACGGGCAGCGCGGGCAGCAGGGTCCGGACGGGGTCGTCGTCGCCACCGAACTGGTCGCGCAGCGCGTCGACGTCGGCCTGCTCGACCGCCGACCAGAACGCGGCGTCCTCGGTGGAGACCTCGCCGGCCGGGGCGGCCGGGGGCGGCTCGGGCCAGAACCGCTCGCGGCGGAACGCGTACCGGGGCAGCGGAACCGGGCGGGGGGCGGCGCCGGTGAAGAGGTGTCGCCAGCCGACCGGCACACCGGCGACGTGCAGTTCGGCGAGCGCGGTGAGCAGGGACGCGGGCTCGGGGCGGTCCCGGCGCAGCAGCGCCACGGCGGCTGTCGGGTCGTCGTCCGCGCCGAGGATGTCCCGGGTCAGCGCGGTCAGCACGCCGCTCGGGCCGACCTCCAGGAACGTACCGATGCCGAGGGCTCGCAGCCGGTCGACGCCGTCGGCGAAGCGGACCGTCTCGCGGACGTGCCGTACCCAGTGGTCGGTGCTCCGGATCGCCTCCGGGTCGACCGGCGCTCCGGTCAGGTTGGACACGATGGGCAGGGTGGGGGCGCGCAGCTCCAGCCGGTCCACCACGGCGGCGAACGCGGCGAGCATGGGCTCCATGAGCGGGCTGTGGAAGGCGTGGCTGACCCGCAGCCGCCTGGTGCGCGCCTGCCGGTCGGTGAAGACGCGCTCCACCTCGTCGACCGCGTCGACGACGCCGGAGACCACCACGGCGGCGGGGCCGTTGACGGCGGCGATGCCGACCGGGCCGTCCGTCCCGGCGAGGACGGCCTCGACCTCGTCCACCCCGGCGGCGACGGAGAGCATGGCCCCGCCGGTGGGGAGCTGCTGCATGAGCCGGCCCCGGGCGGCCACCAGCGCGGCTGCGTCGGGCAGGGACAGCACCCCGGCGACGTGAGCGGCCACGACCTCGCCGATGGAGTGGCCCATCAGCACGTCGGGGGTGACCTGCCAGGACTCCAGCAGCCGGTACAGCGCCACCTCGACGGCGAACAGCCCGGCCTGGGTGTAGAGGGTCTGGTCGAGCAGGTCGGCGTCCTCGGTGCCCGGCTCGGCGGCGAGCACGGGGCCGAGCGGGCGGGGCAGGTGCGGGTCGAGCGCGGCGCAGACCTCGGCGAGCGCACGGGCGAACACGGGGAACGTCGCGGCCAGTTCCCGACCCATGCCGGGACGCTGGGCGCCCTGCCCGGAGAAGAGGAACGCGAGCTGCCCACCTCGTGGGCCGGTGCCGACGACGAGGCCGGACGCGGTGCCGCCGTCGGCGAGGGTACGCAGGTCACGCAGGAGGTCGGCGCGGTCGGCGGCGAGGACGACGGCCCGGTGTTCCAGGGCCCCCCGGGTGGTGACCGAGGACCAGCCGACGTCGACCGGTCCGGCGTCGGCCGCGTCGGGGTCGGCGTCGAGCCAGTCGGCCCAGCGCCCGGCCTGGGCGGCGAGCCCGGCGCGGTCGCGGGCGGAGAGCAGCACGGGCACCAGCCCGGCGGCTGTCACCGGAGCCGGGCCGGCGGGGGCTGCCGGCCCGGCTCCAGTGCCCCCGGCGCCGGCACCAACGGTGTCGGTGCTGGCGGGGCCGGGGGTCGGGGAGCCGGACGCCACCAGGGGGGCGGCGGTGGCGTCCAGGGTCTCCGCCGGGGCCTCTTCGATGATCACGTGGGCGTTGGTGCCACTCATGCCGAACGAGGAGACACCCGCGCGGCGGAGCTGCTCCCCCGCCGGCCAGGGCTGCGCCTCGGTGAGCAGCGACACCGCGCCGGCCGTCCAGTCCACGTGCGGGGTGGGCTCGTCGACGTGCAGGGTGGCCGGCAGCGTGCCGTGCCGCAGGGCCATCACCATCTTGATCACCCCGGCGACGCCAGCCGCCGCCTGGGTGTGACCGATGTTCGACTTCACCGAGCCCAACCGGAGCGGCCGGTCGGCGGGCCGGCCCTGCCCGTACGTGGCGAGCAGGGCGGTGGCCTCGATCGGGTCGCCGAGGCTGGTGCCGGTGCCGTGCGCCTCGACGGCGTCCACGTCGGCCGGGGTGAGCCGGGCGCTGGCGAGGGCCTTGAGCACGACCCGCTGCTGGGAGGGCCCGTTGGGGGCGGTGAGGCCGTTGGACGCGCCGTCCTGGTTGACGGCACTGCCCCGCACCACGGCGAGGACGGGGTGGCCGTTGCGGCGGGCGTCCGACAGGCGCTCGACGAGCAGGACACCGACGCCCTCGCCCCAGGCGGTGCCGTCGGCGGCCCCGGCGAACGCCTTCACGCGCCCGTCGGCGGCAAGACCGCGCTGCCGGGAGAAGCCGATGAACGCGGCCGGGGTCGACATGATGGTGGCGCCGCCGGCCAGCGCGAGGGTGCACTCCCCCTGACGCAGGGCGTGACAGGCCAGGTGCAGCGCGACCAGCGACGACGAGCAGGCGGTGTCTACGGAGACCGCGGGCCCCTCGACGCCGAGCACGTACGAGATCCGGCCGGAGACGACGCTCGCGGCGGTGCCGGTGAGGACGTACCCCTCGACGCCGGGCGGGGGCGACTGGAGCAGCGCCGCGTAGTCCTGGCCGGTGGTGCTGGCGAAGACGCCCACCTGGTGGCCGCGCAGCGTGGCCGGGTCGATGCCGGCGTGCTCGAACGCCTCCCAGGAGGTCTCCAGCAGCAGTCGCTGCTGCGGGTCCATGCCCAGCGCTTCGCGGGGGGAGATGCCGAAGAACCCGGAGTCGAACTCGGTGGCCGAGTCGAGGAAACCGCCCTGGCCGACGTACGAGGTGCCGGGGTGGTCGGGGTCGGGGTGGACCAGCCGCTCCAGGTCCCAGCCCCGGTCGGGCGGAAAGTCGGAGATGGCGTCACTGCCGGCGGCGACCAGCCGCCACAGGTCCTCGGGGGACCGCACGCCGCCCGGGAACCGGCATCCCATGCCGACGATGGCGATGGGCTCCCGGTGCGCCGCCTCCAGTTCGCCGAGTTTCCTCTTCGTCTGGTGGAGGTCCGAGGTCACCCATTTCAGGTATTCCCGGAGAGTGTCTTCAGTCGCCATCAGTGCCACCTTTTCGAGCCGGAAGAACCAGGCGACTCAATACCATCAACCGACGCCTCAAGCCGCGATACCACAGCCAATTCAGCCGACCACGAATTGCAATAATCAACAGCTTTGCAGCGCCGACCACGTCCTACTCACGGGAGGAAGGTAAGTGTCGGCCGGTGACGCTCACAACCCCTAGGTTGCCCCTACGGCCGCCCCTAGCAGGACCTCGGCGGGACCGGCCGCAGGCTGGCCGGGGGCCGCTCAGCCGGGCGCCGGCACGGCCGCCCGGCGGAGCCGGTCGTGGAGACTGTCACAGCCTCCACGACCGGCTCCGTCGGCGCATCCGACAATGGACACGCAACTGGTTCAGAAAACGCCGCCGACATTGCCGCCGGGTCCGCCGAGCTCCCGGTGGATGAATTCGAAGATCTCGGCGTCGCTGGCCCCGTCGAGGGTCGGCGTCACCGGCGACTCGACCGGCGTGGACCGGTCGTCGCCCCAGCGGGCCACGAACGCCTGCAACTGCACCAGCAGCTTCTGCCGGGTGAGCGGGTCCGGCGCGCTGGCGGCGAAGAGGCCGTCCAGCTTCTCCAGTTCCGACAGCAGGCCCACGCTGGCGGCAGCCTCGTCCTCCACCACGAGGCTACGCAGGTGGCGGGCCAGCGCCAGCGGGGTCGGGTAGTCGAACACCACGCTCGCCGGCAGCGTGACCCCGGCGGCCGCCCGGAGCCGGTTGCGCAGTTCCACCGCGGTCAGGGAATCGAAGCCGACCTCCCGGAACGCACGCGCTGGGCCGAGGTCTGCGGTGCCCGAGTGGCCGAGCACCGCTGCGGCCTGGGTGGACACCAGCTCGACCAGGACAGCGTCCCGTTCCGCGTCCGACAGCGGCCGGAGCCGCTCGCGCAGCGCAGCCGCCGCCCCGTCGTCCGCAGGCTCCCCGGTGTGCAGATTACGCAGCGCCTCCCCCGCCTCGGGGACCTCGACGAACAGCGGCCGGGTCCGCACGGCGGCGACCGCCGGCACGAACCGGTCCCACCGCACGTCGGCCACCACGACCTGTGCGCCTTCTGCCGCAGCCCGCCAGAGTGCGGCGGTGGCCAGCTCCGGGGCCATGCCGGGCATGCCGCGCCGGCTCAGCTGCTCCAGGTCGGCGTCGGTGAGACCGTCGGCCCAGGGACCGAACGCCACCGACGTCACCGGCAGCCCGGCCCGCCGCCGGTTCGCGGCGAGGACCTGGAGCAGGGCGTCACCGGCCGCCTGGCCGGACCGCCCGCCGGAGCCCCACACCCCGGAGGTGGAGGAGCAGAGCACCAGCGCCCCGAGGGCCTGGCTCTCCAGCTCGTCGGCGTACCGGGGGATGTCCCCGACGGTGGCGACGAAGTCGGCGGCGAGGCCTGCGAGGGTCAGCTCCGCCAGCGGTACGGTGCCGGTGTCGGCCGGCACGTGCAGCAGCGCGGTCACCGACCGGCCGTCGGCGGCGAGCTGCTCCATCCGGTCGGTCAACTTCCCGCCGGCCGGCTGGTCCAGTGGCACCACGGCCGCGCCCTGCCGGTCCAGCCAGGCGGTGGCGTACCGGGCGACCACGCCCGCCCCACCGGTGACCAGGACGGTGCCCTGCGGCGTCCAGCCGCCGCCCGTACCCTCGGCCGGGCCGCTGGCCCGGACCAGTCGTCGCGCGTACGCGCCCGAGGCGCGGACGGCGAGCTGGTCCTCCCCCTCGGTGTTGGTCAGCGCGGCGACCAGCGCGGCACCGAGTTCCCCGGTCACCGTGCCGGGCAGGTCGACGAGACCACCGACGTGCCGGGGGTGTTCCAGGGCGGCGGCCAGGCCGAGGCCCCAGCTGGTGGCCTGCCACGGCCGGCTGGCCGGCTCCTCGTCGGTGGCGACGGCCCCGGTCGTGGCCAGCCAGAGCGGCAGCGGCGCGTCGGCCTGCTGGCCGAGGTGTGCCTGAAGGAGCAGCAGGTTCGCCGCGAGCCCGGACGGCAGGGCGTCCTGCCCCGGGTGCGGCGCCTCGTCCAGGGCGAGCAGGGAGAGCAGCCCGGTCGGCTGGTGCTCGGCGCAGGCCCGCGCCAGGTCGGCGGCGAGTCCGTCCCGGTCGGCGGTCGACGGGTCCACGGTGAGCAGGTGCACGGTGGCCCCGGCGTCGCGCAGCGCGTCGGTGATCGTCTCGGCCGCCTGCCGGCGCGGAGCGACGAGCAGCCAGGTGCCCGGCTGGCCGGCGGTGAGCCGCTGGGGTCGCCAGGTGACACGATACCGCCAACCGCTCAGTGTGCCCTCCTGGTGCTGCCGGCGGCGCCACGACTCCAGCTCCGGCAGCAGGTCCTTCAGCGGCTGACTGGCGTCGATGCCGAGTCGGTTCAGTTCGCCGTCGGTGACCGCCCGCCAGAACTCGGTGTCGGCACGGTCCGCGCCGCCGGTCGGCGTGGCGGTCAGGGTGGGCCAGTACCGCTGCGGCTGGAACGCGTACGTGGGCAGCTCCGGCAGGTCACGAGCGTCGGGCCGGGAGCCGGCGAGCGACGTCAGCAGGGCCGGCCATTCGACGTTCCGGCCGCTGGCGTAGCGGGTGGCCGCGGCGGTGAGCAGCGCCGTCACCTCCGATACCCCGGCCCGCAGGGTCGCCACGGTCGTGGCGCCGTCGGGAAGCAGGTCGGCGTTCATGGCGGTGAGCACAGCGGCGGGGCCGACCTCGACGAACGTGTCGACGCCCGCGTCCCGCAACGCCCGCACCCCGTCGGCGTACCGGACGGCCTCGCGGACGTGCCGCACCCAGTAGTCCGGGGTGCGGATCTCGTCGGCGTCCGCGAACGCCCCGGTCAGGTTCGACACCACCGGCAGCACAGGTGCGGCGAACGTGAGCCCGTCCAGCAGGTCACGGAACCCGGCGAGCATCGGTTCCATCAGCGGGCTGTGGAACGCGTGGCTTACAGTCAACCGGCGGGTGCGTGTCCCGCGCTCCTTCCAGAGCCGCTCCACCTCGTCCAGGGCATCGACCGCACCCGAGACCACAACGGCGGCGGGCCCATTGACGGCGGCGATCCCGACCCGACCGGTCGCCCCGGCGAGCGTCTCCGCCACGTCGGCCTCCGGCGCGGCGATCGCGAGCATGCCGCCGCCGGCCGGAAGCGCCTGCATCAGCCGTCCCCTGGCGGCGACCAACGCGCACGCGTCAGCCAGGGAGAACACCCCGGCCACGTGCGCGGCCACGATCTCGCCAACCGAATGACCGCCCACGAAGTCCGGCACGATCCCGAACGACTCCACCAGGCGGAACAGGGCCACCTCGACCGCGAACAAGCCGGCCTGGGTGAACACCGTCTGGTCCAGCAGGCCCGCCTCGGGCGAGCCCGTCCCGGCGAACAGCACCTCCCGCAACGGGCGGGGCAGCAACGGGTCCAGCTCGACGCAGACCTCGTCCAACGCGGACGCGAACACCGGGAAAGCCCCGTACAACTCCCGACCCATCCCGGCACGCTGCGCGCCCTGACCGGAAAAGAGGACGGCGGTGCCGCCCGTCGCGGCCGGGGCAGCCGACACGAGGGCGGGGTGCGCGCTGCCGGTGGCGAGGGCGCGCAGCGCCGCGAGCCGGGTCTGCGGGTCGGCGGCGACGACCACCGCCCGATGGGCCAGGTGTGCCCGGCCCTCGGCCAGCGCCCAGCTCACCGCGCCGTCGTCGGGCCGGTCATCCGTGCCCTCGGGGTGGGCCGCGTCGCCGAGCCGGGCGGCCAGGCGGTCGGCCTGGTCGCGCAGCCCGGCGGCCGTGGCGGCGGAGACCGGCCACGGCAGTACCGCTGCGGCGGGCGAGGGCCGGTCGGCCTCGTCAGCGGAATCGTCCGCTGGCGCCTGTTCGAGGATCACGTGGGCGTTCGTTCCGCTGATGCCGAACGACGAGACGCCGGCCCGGCGGGGGCGCCCACCGGATTCCCAGGGGCGCGCCTCGGTGAGCAGCGCCAGCGCGCCGGACGTCCAGTCGACGTGCGAAGTCGGCGCGTCGACGTGCAGGGTCGCCGGCAGCACCTCGTGTTGCAGGGCCAGCACCATCTTCATCAGGCTGGCGGCGCCCGCCGCGGCCTGGGTGTGGCCGATGTTCGACTTCACCGACCCGAGCCACAGCGGCCGGTCGGCGGAACGGTCCTTGCCGTACGTCGCCAGCAGCGCCTGCGCCTCGATCGGGTCGCCGAGGGTGGTGCCGGTGCCGTGCGCCTCGATGGCGTCGATGTCGCCCGGGGTGAGGCCGGCGTTGGCCAGAGCGTGCCGGATGACGCGCTGCTGCGCCGGCCCGTTCGGTGCGGTGAGGCCGTTGCTCGCACCGTCCTGGTTGACGGCGCTGCCCCGCACGACGGCGAGGATTTGGTTGCCGTCGCGCTGGGCGTCGGAGAGCCGCTGGAGCAGCAGAACGCCGACGCCCTCGCCCCAGCCGGTGCCGTCGGCGGCCTCGGCGAACGCCTTGACCCGCCCGTCGGCGGCGAGGCCGCGCTGCCGGGAGAACTCCAGGAACGCGCCCGGTGTCGACATCACTGTCACACCGCCGGCCAGGGCGAGGTCGCACTCGCCGCTGCGCAGCGCCTGCGCGGCCAGGTGCAGCGCCACCAGCGACGACGAACAGGCGGTGTCGACGGTGACCGCCGGCCCCTGCAGACCGAAGGTGTACGAGAGCCGGCCGGAGACCACCGACGCGCCGTTGCCGGTCGCCTGGTAGCCCTCCACCTGGGACCGGGCGCCCAGCAGCAGCGTGGCGTAGTCCTGCCCGTTGGTGCCCATGAAGACGCCGGTGGCGGAGCCGCGTACCCGCTGCGGGTCGATGCCGGCGCGTTCGAACACCTCCCAGGTGGTGTGCAGCAGCAGGCGCTGCTGCGGGTCCATCGCCAGGGCCTCGCGCGGGTTGATGCCGAAGAACGCGGCGTCGAAGCCGGCCACGTCGTGCAGGAACCCGCCGCTGCGGGTGTAGCTGGTGCCGACCCGCTCCGGGTCGCTGTCGAACAGGGCGTCGAGGTCCCAGCCCCGGTCGGTGGGCATCGGCGTCACCGCGTCCGCCCCGTCGGCCAGCAGCCGCCACAGCTCCTGCGGCGACGACACCCCGCCGGGGAACCGGCAGGCCATCGAGACGATCGCGATCGGTTCGTCCGCCGGCGGCCGGACCACGGTCGCGCCGCCGGCGGCCGGGCCGCCGTCCGCGCCGACCACGATTTCGGTACGCAGGAAGCGGGCCAGTTCCGCCGCCGACGGGTGGTCGAAGACCACGGTCGACGGCAGGGTCAGGCCGGTGACCCGACCAAGCCGGTCCCGCAACTGCACGGCGGCGAGGGAGTCGAAGCCCAGTTCGCGGAACGCCCGACCGGCCGGCACCTGGTCGGTGGTGGCGTGACCGAGGACGGCCGCCGCCTCCGCGCGGACCAGGTCGACCAGCAGCGTCTCCTGGCCGGTCGCCGGCAGCGCCACGAGCCGGGCCCGCAGCCCGTCGGTGGCGGCGGCGCTCCCCGGCCGCTCCGGCTCCTCGGCGACGGCCGGGGCGACCCGGTTGAAGAGGTGGCTCGGTCGGGCGGCGGTGAACGCCGTGACGAACCGGGACCAGTCGACGTCGACGATCACCGGCGCCGCCTCCGGGGCGTTCACCCAGCGGCCCAGCGCCGCGACGGCGGCGTCGGGCGCGAGCGGGGTGAACCCGCGGCGGCGCAGGCCGTCCCCGGTCTCCCCGGCGGCCATGCCGTCCTCCGCCCACGGGCCGTAGGCCAGGGCGGTGGCGGGCAGGCCCGCCGCCCGGCGGGCGGCGACGAGGGCATCGAGCAGGGCGTTGCCGCCCGCGTAGCCGGCCTGCCCGCCGCCGCCCCAGACGCCCGCCACCGAGGAGAAGACCACGAACGCGTCGAGGTCCCGGCCCCGGCAGGCGGCGTCGAGGTGCACGGCGCCGAGCACCTTGCCGGCCAGGGTCTCCGACAGCTCGCCGTCGGTCACCTCGTACGCCGGGGTGGTGCCGCCGGACGCGCCGGCGGTGTGCACGACGGCGGTCAGCTCGGGCAGCCCGGCGACGAGGGCGTCGACCGCTGCCCGGTCGGTGACGTCGCAGGCCACCACCCGCACCGCGCCCAACTCGTCCACCAGCTCCGCCGCACCGGGCGCGTCCGGGCCGCGCCGGGACGCGAGCACCACCTGTGCCGCACCGTTGGCCAACAGCCAGCGGGCCACGTGCCGGCCCAACGCACCCGTACCGCCGGTGACCAGCACCGTGCCGGCGGGCCGCCAGCCCGACCCGGCGGGCGGGGCGGCCGGCACCAACCGCCGGCCGAAGAGGCCGTTGCGGCGGACGGCCACCTGGTCCAGGGTCCCGTCGGCGAGGACCGCGACGAGCCCGGCGCGGGCGCTCCGGTCGGCGCGGTCGGGCAGGTCGACCAAGCCGCCCCAGCGGTCCGGCTGTTCGAGGGCGACGACACGGCCGAGGCCCCAGGTCAGGGCCGCCCAGGCGTCGCCGGGCTCCCCCGCCGTGACCGGCATCGCCGTCCGGCTGAGCGCCCACACCCGTCCCGGCAGGCCGGTGTCGGTGAGCGCCCGGGTGAGGGTGAGCAGCAGCGCCGCGCCGGCGGGTATCGCCGGGCTGTGCGCCGGGGGCTGGTCCTGCCGGGGCAGGACGCAGAGCACCCCGGCCCAGCCGTCCGCGCTGGTCCCGGCCAGCCGCTCGGCCAGGCCGGCCCGGGTGAGGGTGGTCGACACGGTCAGCGTGTCGACCTGCGCGCCCGCCTCGGTGAGGGTCTTCGCGGCGTCCGCGTCGGCGCCGCTGTCGACGGTGACCACCAGCCACCGCCCGGACAGCCCGGTCGCCGGGGCCGGCCGCACCGGCTCCCACCCGACCCGGTACGACCACCCGTCCAGTGCGGTGTCCCGGGACCGGAGCTGACGCCAGCGCGAGAGGACCGGCAGGGCCGGGCTGAGGGCCTCCAGGGCCTGGGCGTCGTCGCCGAGTTCGGCGGCGAGGGCGGCCAGGTCGCCACGCTCGACGGCGGCCCAGAAGTCGGCGTCGCCGCTGTCCGGGGCGGCCTGCTTCGTCGGCGTGCCCTCGGGCCAGTAGCGCTGGTGCTGGAAGGCGTACGTGGGCAGGTCGACGCGGTGTGCCCCGGTGTCGGCGAACCACTGCCGCCAGGTCACCGACACGCCGTGCACGTGCAGTTCGGCGAGGGCGTGCAGCAGCGCCTGCGTCTCGGGCCGATCCCGGCGCTGGACGGCGACGGCGAGCACGGCAGCGTCGTCGGGCAGGACGTCCGCCGCCATCGCGGTCAGCACGCTCTGCGGGCCGACCTCCAGGAACGTGTCCACCCCGGCGGCCCGCAACGCGGCGACCCCGTCGGCGTAGCGCACCGCCTCGCGCACGTGCCGCACCCAGTAGGCGACGGTACGGATCTCGTCGCCGTCGGCCAGCCCGCCGGTCACGTTCGACACCACCGGCAGCAACGGCGCGGCAAAGGCCAACCCGTCCAGAACCGCACGGAACTCGTCGAGCATCGGCTCCATCAAAGGACTGTGGAACGCGTGACTCACCGCGAGCCGGCGGGTCCGCACACCCCGGTCCCGCCAGAGCCGCTCCACCTCCTCCAGGGTCTCGACGGCACCGGACACGACCACGGCGGCAGGCCCGTTAACCGCCGCGATGCCCACCCGGTCGGCCAGGCCGACGATCGACTCCACCACCGCAGCCTCGTCCGCCGCCACCGCCAACATGCCGCCACCCGCCGGCAACGCCTGCATCAACCGGCCCCGCGCCGCCACCAACGCGCACGCGTCCGCCAGCGACAACACCCCCGCGACGTACGCGGCGGTCACCTCACCGATCGAGTGACCGGCAACCACGTCCGGCACCACGCCGAACGACTCCACCAGACGGAACAACGCCACCTCGACCGCGAACAACCCGGCCTGCGTGAACACCGTCTGATCCAGCAACCCGGCCTCAGCCGTACCCGCCTCCGCGAACAGCACCTCCCGCAACGAACGCGGCAACAACGGATCGAGCTGCGCACACACCTCGTCCAACGCGGACGCGAACACCGGAAACTCGCCGTACAACTCCCGGCCCATGCCCGCGCGCTGCGCACCCTGACCCGAGAACAGCAGCGCAAGCTGGCCGCGTGTGGCAGCGGAGCCGGTGACGACGGCACCGGAGGACTCGCCCGCGTCGAGGGCGCGGAGCGCGGAGAGCAGGTCGTCCCGGTCGGCCACCACGGCGACGGCGCGCTGCTCCAGCGCGGGCCGGGTGGTGACGGAGGACCACGCCACGTCCAGCGGACGCGGGGTCTCGTCGGCCGACAGCCACCGCGCCCACCGACCCGCCTGGCCAGCCAGGGCCGCGTCAGACCGAGCAGACAGCAACACCGGCACGACCGACGGCACGTCCCGAGCGACGATCTCGCCCTCAACCGCCTCCCCCGGCGGCTGCTCAATGATCACGTGAGCGTTCGTACCGGAAATCCCGAACGACGACACCGCCGCCCGACGCGGCCGGTCCACCCGCGGCCACGGGACAGGCTCGGTCGCAAGGGCCACCGCACCAGCCGTCCAATCGATGTGCGGAGACGGCTCGTCCACATGCAACGTCGGCGGCACCACACCATGCCGCATCGCCATGACCACCTTGATCACACCGGCCACACCCGCCGCAGCCTGCGTATGCCCGATGTTCGACTTGATGGAACCGAGCCACAGCGGCTCCCGGCCCTGCCGATCCTGCCCGTAGGTGGCCAACACCGCCTGCGCCTCGATCGGATCACCCAACGTCGTACCCGTGCCATGCGCCTCGACCACGTCCACGTCGCATGTGGAGAGCCGCGCGTTCGCCAGGGCCTGCCGGATCACCCGCTGCTGCGACGGACCGTTCGGCGCCGTCAGACCGTTCGACGCACCGTCCTGATTCACCGCCGTGCCACGCACCACGGCAAGGACCCGGTGCCCGTTACGCCGCGCGTCCGACAGCCGCTCCACCAGCAACACACCGACACCCTCGGACCACCCGGTGCCGTCCGCCGACGCCGCAAACGACCTGCACCGGCCGTCGGGCGACAACCCACGCTGACGCGAAAACTCGATGAACGTCCCCGGCGTCGCCATCACCGTCACACCACCGGCCAACGCCAGATCACACTCACCACTACGCAACGCCTGCACCGCCAGGTGCAGCGCCACCAGCGACGACGAGCACGCCGTGTCCACGGTGACCGCCGGCCCCTCCAAGCCGAACGTGTACGCCACCCGACCGGACAACACGCTGCCGGAGGTGCCGGTGCCGACGTAGCCCTCCACCTCGTCGGCCAGTTCCATCAGCCGCGTCGCGTAGTCGTGGTACATCACGCCGGCGAAGACGCCCGTCCGGCTGCCCCGCAGCCGGGCCGGGTCCACACCCGCCGACTCGAACGTCTCCCACGACGCCTCCAACAACAACCGCTGCTGCGGATCCATCGCGAGAGCCTCACGCGGCGAGATCCCGAAGAACCCGGAATCGAACTCCGCCGCCCCATACAGAAAACCACCATGCCGCGTGTACGACGTACCGCTGCGGTCCGGGTCCGGATCGAACAGCGACTCCAGGTCCCAACCCCGGTCCGCCGGAAACTCCGAGATCCCGTCGCCACCGCCGGCCAGCAACTCCCACAGCTGGTCCGGGCTCTCGACACCGCCCGGGTAGCGGCAGGCCATGCCCACGATCGCGATCGGCTCGTCGGTGCCGACGACCGTGCCGGCGACCAGGTCGGCGGTCGACTGACGCACCCCGGCCAACTCCGACCACAGGTGGTCGGCGAGCACCGCCGGGGTCGGGTAGTCGAAGACCAGCGTCGAGGCCAGCCGCAGCCCGGTGGCCGCGTTCAGCCGGTTACGCAGGTCGACCGCCGTCAGCGAGTCGAAGCCCAACTCACGGAACGCCCGGTCCGCCGGCACCGCCTCCGCGCCGCCATGCCCCAGCACCTGCGCGACCAGGCCCCGCACCAGCACGTCGACCTGGGCCCGGCCCTCGTCCTCGGTCAGCCCGGCGAGCCGGTCGGCCCATCCGCCACCGCCCTGCCCCGCCTGGCGGCGGGTGCTGGTCACGCCGATCAGGGTGCGCAGCACGGCCGGCACGGCACCGCCAGAGGCCGCCGCCCGCAACGCGGGCACGTCGATCACGGCCGGCACCAGGGCCGCCCGATCGGCGCCCAGGGCGGCGTCGAACAGCTCCAACCCGACCTCGACGCTCATCGGCGTCAGACCCGCCCGCGCCGACCGCGCCCGATCCGCCTCGTCCAGGGACGCCGCCATGCCCGCCGTGTCCCACATGCCCCACGCCAAGCTCACCGCCGGCAACCCAAGCTGCCGCCGCCACACCGCCAACCCATCCAGAAACGCATTACCCGCCGCATACGCCGACTGACCCGGCGAACCCAACACACCCGCCACCGACGAGAACACCACAAACAAATCAAGATCCAGAGACGCCGTCGCCTCGTGCAGGAACCAACCCGCCGACACCTTCGGCGCCAACACCCCCGCCAGACGCTCCGCACTCAGCCCCTCGACAACCCCGTCCTCCAGCACACCGGCCGTGTGCACCACGCCCGCCAACCGGCCCGCCGCAGCAACCTCACCAACCAGGCCGAACACCTGATCCCGGTCCGTCACGTCACACGCCACCACCCGCACAGCAGCGCCCAACCCGGTCAACCGCCCCGACAACTCGCCCGCACCCGCAGCCGACGGTCCCCGCCGCGACACCAACACCAGCGACCGCACACCCCACGAACTGACCAGGTGCTCCGCCACCAACGCACCCAACGCACCCGTACCACCGGTCACCAGCACCACGCCGACGCCGAGGCTCGGCGACGGCGCCGCCGTGACGCCTGCCCGGACCAGGCGCGGCGAGTACACCCCGCCCCTGCGGACGGCCAGCTGGCCGCCGGTCGTGGCCGGTTCCCGCAGGACGCCGTCCAGCAGGGTCACCAGCGCGGTGTCCAGGTCGCCGTCGACGTCCGCGAGGACGATCCGGCCGGGGTGCTCCGACTGCGCCGACCGCAGCAGACCCCACACCGCCGCAGCGGCCAGGTCGGTCACCCGGTCCTCGTCCCCGACGGCCACCGCGCCCCGGGTCACCACCACCAGCCGCGAATCCGCCAGCGCGTCCGCCGCCAGCCAGGACTGCACCGTCGCCAGCATGTCCGAGGTCACCGCCCGGACCGACTCCGGCGGCTCCACCGCCGCGCCGGAAGACACCGGAAGCAGCAGCGTCCGGGGGACGGACTCCTCCCCCGCGACCGCCGCCACATCGGGGTACGCGGCCAGCCCGACCCGTGCCGCCAGCTCCGCCGGCACCTCCCGGCCGCCCGCCAGCAGCGCCCACCCGGAGGTCTCCCCGCCGAGGGTCACCTCCACGGCCGGCCACCGCAGCTCGAACAGCGACCGCGTGGCCGCGCCCGGCGCGGCCACGCCGGCCAGCTCCCGCAGGACGAGGGAGTCCACCGACACCACCGGCGCGCCCGCCTCGTCGTACGCCGCCAGCCGCAGCCCGGAACCGTTGCGGGTCAGGCGCACCCGCAGCGTTCCCGCACCCGAGGCGTGCACCTGCACACCCTCGAACGCGAACGGCACCCGCGGCCCGCCCGACTGCTCCGCCCCCGACAGCAGTCCGATCGGGTGCAGGGCGGCGTCCAGCAGCGCCGGATGCACGCCGAACCCGGCGGCCTCCGTCGCGGCGTCGTCCGGCAGGACCACCTCGGCGTACACCTCGCCGCCGCCGGTCCAGGCACGCCGGAGCCCCTGGAAGACCGGCCCGTACGCCAGGCCGTGCTCCGCCAGCGTCGGGTACCAGCCCCTCAGGTCCACCTCGGACGCGCCGGCAGGGGGCCAGGTGACCATGTCCGGCTCGTCGGCGGTGGACGACTCCAGCACGCCCTCCGCGTGCCGGGTCCAGCCCGCCTCAGGGTCGTCGTCGGGGCGAGAGTAGACGGCGACGGTGCGGTGCGCGGAGTCACCGGCTGCGTCCACCCGCACCTGGATCCGTACGCCTCCGGTTGCGGGGACGACCAGCGGTGCGGCCACGGTCAGTTCCCGCAGCCGGGAGAGGCCCACCTCGTCGCCGGCTCGTACGGCCAGCTCGACCAGGGCGGTGCCCGGGACCAACGTCACGCCGGAGACCACGTGGTCTGCCAGCCAGGGGTGCGTGGCCAGGGAGACCCGTCCCGTCAACACCATCTCATCGTCGCCGGCCAGGTCGACCGTCGCGCCGAGCAGCGGGTGCTCGGTACGGCCGAGGCCCGCTCCGGACACGTCACCCATCCGCGCCCGGCTGGCGGCGGGCCAGTAGCGCTGGTGCTGGAAGGCGTACGTGGGCAGGTCGACGCGGTGTGCGCCGCTGTCGGCGAACCACTGCCGCCAGCTCACCGACACGCCGTGCACGTGCAGTTCGGCGAGCGCGTGCAGCAGCGCCTGCGTCTCGGGCCGATCCCGGCGCTGGACGGCGACGGCGAGCACGGCAGCGTCGTCGGGCAGGACGTCCGCCGCCATCGCGGTCAACACACTCTGCGGGCCGACCTCCAGGAACGTGTCCACCCCGGCGGCCCGCAACGCGGCGACCCCGTCGGCGTAGCGCACCGCCTCTCGGACGTGGCGGACCCAGTATTCGGCGCGGGTGATGTCCTGTGGGTCGGCGAGCGCCCCGGTCATGTTCGACACGATCGGCAGCAACGGCGCGGCAAAGGCCAACCCGTCCAGAACCGCACGGAACTCGTCGAGCATCGGCTCCATCAAAGGACTGTGGAACGCGTGACTCACCGCGAGCCGGCGGGTCCGCACACCCCGGTCCCGCCAGAGCCGCTCCACCTCCTCCAGGGTCTCGACGGCACCGGACACGACCACGGCGGCAGGCCCGTTAACCGCCGCGATGCCCACCCGGTCGGCCAGGCCGACGATCGACTCCACCACCGCAGCCTCGTCCGCCGCCACCGCCAACATGCCGCCACCCGCCGGCAACGCCTGCATCAACCGGCCCCGCGCCGCCACCAACGCGCACGCGTCCGCCAGCGACAACACCCCCGCGACGTACGCGGCGGTCACCTCACCGATCGAGTGACCGGCAACCACGTCCGGCACCACGCCGAACGACTCCACCAGACGGAACAACGCCACCTCGACCGCGAACAACCCGGCCTGCGTGAACACCGTCTGATCCAGCAACCCGGCCTCAGCCGTACCCGCCTCCGCGAACAGCACCTCCCGCAACGAACGCGGCAACAACGGATCGAGCTGCGCACACACCTCGTCCAACGCGGACGCGAACACCGGAAACTCGCCGTACAACTCCCGGCCCATGCCCGCGCGCTGCGCACCCTGACCCGAGAACAGCAGCGCAAGCTGGCCGCGTGTGGCAGCGGAGCCGGTGACGACGGCACCGGAGGACTCGCCCGCGTCGAGGGCGCGGAGCGCGGAGAGCAGGTCGTCCCGGTCGGCCACCACGGCGACGGCGCGCTGCTCCAGCGCCGACCGCGACACCACCGACGACCACGCCACGTCCAGCGGACGCGGGGTCTCGTCGGTCGTAAGCCACCGCGCCCACCGGCCCGCCTGGCCAGCCAGGGCCGCGTCAGACCGCGCGGACAACAGCACCGGCACGACCGACGGCACGTCCCGAGCGACGATCTCGCCCTCGATCGCCCCGGCCGGCGGCTGCTCGATGATCACGTGAGCGTTCGTACCGGAAATCCCGAACGACGACACCGCCGCCCGACGCGGCCGGTCCACCCGCGGCCACGGGACAGGCTCGGTCGCAAGGGCCACCGCACCAGCCGTCCAGTCAATATGCGGAGACGGCTCGTCCACATGCAACGTCGGCGGCACCACACCATGCCGCATCGCCATGACCACCTTGATCACACCGGCCACACCCGCCGCGGCCTGCGTGTGCCCGATGTTCGACTTGATCGACCCCAACCACAGCGGCCGATCGGCCGGACGCCCCTGCCCATACGTGGCCAGCAGCGCCTGCGCCTCGATCGGGTCACCCAGCGTGGTGCCGGTGCCATGCGCCTCGACCACGTCCACGTCGGCGGTGGTGAGCCGCGCGTTCGCCAGGGCCTGCCGGATCACCCGCTGCTGCGACGGACCGTTCGGCGCCGTCAAACCATTCGACGCACCGTCCTGGTTCACCGCCGTGCCACGCACCACGGCAAGGACCCGGTGCCCGTTACGCCGCGCGTCCGACAGCCGCTCCACCAGCAACACACCGACACCCTCGGACCAGCCCGTGCCGTCCGCCGACGCCGCGAACGACCTGCACCGGCCGTCGGGCGACAGGCCCCGCTGACGCGAGAACTCGATGAACGTGCCCGGCGTCGCCATCACCGTCACACCACCGGCCAACGCCAGGTCACACTCACCACTACGCAACGCCTGCGCGGCAAGATGCAACGCCACCAGCGACGACGAGCACGCCGTGTCCACAGTGACCGCCGGCCCCTCCAAGCCGAACGTGTACGCCACCCGACCCGACAACACGCTGCCCGACGTGCCGGTCCCGACGAAGCCTTCGGCATCCGGCGGCAGGTCCATCAGTCGGGAGGCGTAGTCGTGGTACATCACGCCGGCGAAGACGCCCGTCCGGCTGCCCCGCAGCCGGGCCGGGTCCACACCCGCCGACTCGAACGTCTCCCACGACGCCTCCAACAGCAACCGCTGCTGCGGATCCATCGCGAGAGCCTCACGCGGCGAAATCCCGAAGAACCCGGGATCGAACTCCGCCGCCCCGTACAGGAAACCACCGTGCCGCGTGTACGACGTACCGCTGCGGTCCGGGTCCGGATCGAACAGCGACTCCAGGTCCCAACCCCGGTCCGCCGGGAACTCCGAGATCCCGTCGCCACCGGCGGCCAGCAACTCCCAGAGCTGGTCCGGGCTCTCGACACCGCCCGGGTAGCGGCAGGCCATGCCCACGATCGCGATCGGCTCGTCGGTGTTGGCGGTGAGCACCGCCGTCTGGCGGGCGGTGATCTGCCCGGAGACCTGCTCGTATAGGTGGTCGACGAGGACGGCCGGGGTCGGGTAGTCGAAGACCAGCGTCGAGGCCAGCCGCAGCCCGGTGGCCGCGTTCAGCCGGTTACGCAGGTCGACCGCCGTCAGCGAGTCGAAGCCCAACTCACGGAACGCCCGGTCCGCCGGCACCGCCTCCGCGCCGCCGTGCCCCAGCACCTGCGCGACCAGGCCCCGCACCAGCACGTCGATCTGGGCGCGCGCCGCGTCGGGTGCCAGGCCCGCCAACTGGTCGGTCCAGTCACCGCCCCGCGCGGCCCGTCGCCGGGCCGCCGTCGACCCGATCAGGGTACGCAGCAGGGCCGGCACCGGGCCGGCACCGAGGGACGCCCGCATCGCCGGTACGTCGATCACGGCCGGCACCAACGCCGGCCGATCCGCCACCAGAGCGGCGTCGAACAGCTCCAACCCGACCTCGACGCTCATCGGCGTCAGACCCGCCCGCGCCGACCGCGCCCGATCCGCCTCGTCCAGGGACGCCGCCATGCCCGCCGTGTCCCACATGCCCCACGACAGGCTGACCGCCGGCAGACCCAACTGCCGCCGATACACCGCCAGCCCGTCCAGGAACGCGTTACCCGCCGCGTACGCCGACTGACCCGGCGAACCCAACACACCCGCCACCGACGAGAACACCACAAACAAATCAAGATCCAGAGACGCCGTCGCCTCATGTAAGAACCAACCCGCCGACACCTTCGGCGCCAACACCCCCGCCAGACGCTCCGCACTCAGCCCCTCGACGACCCCGTCCTCCAGCACACCGGCCGTGTGCACCACGCCCGCCAACCGGCCCGCCGCAGCAACCTCACCAACCAGGCCGAACACCTGATCCCGGTCCGTCACGTCACAGGCCACCACCCGCACGGCGGCACCCAACCCGGTCAACCGCTCCGACAGCTCCACCGCGCCCGAAGCCTCCGGACCCCGCCGCGACACCAGCACCAGCGACCGCACACCCCACGAGCTGACCAGGTGCTCCGCCACCAACGCACCCAACGCACCCGTACCACCGGTCACCAGCACCGTGCCGTCACCCACCACGGGACCGTCCGAAGACGCCGGGGTGATCGCACGCACCAGCCGGGGCACGAACACCGCACCCGCCCGCACCGCGACCTGACCACCATGCGCCACCGGCTCGTCGGCCACCGCGGCCAGGACAGCCAGCGTCCCGGCATCCAGGTCGCCGTCGACGTCCGCGAGGACGATCCGGCCGGGGTGCTCCGACTGCGCCGACCGCAGCAGACCCCACACCGCCGCAGCGGCCAGGTCGGTCACCCGGTCCTCGTCCCCGACGGACACGGCGCCCCGGGTCACCACCACCAGCCGCGAATCCGCCAGCACGTCGGCCGCCAGCCAGGACTGCACGGTCGCCAGCACGGCCGACGTCGCCGCACGTACCCCGTCCGGGACGGCGACACCCGACGCGTCGACCGGCAGCACCAGCCCCTTCGGCGCGACCGCCTGACCGGCGTCGACCGCCGCGACGAACGCCTCGACGTCCGGGAACGCCGGCAGGTCGGCGATGCCGGGTGAGCCCACCAGTGCCCACCCGGAGACGTTCCCGGCGGCGACCTCCTCGGCCTGCCAGGTGAGCTGGAACATCGAGCGGGCCGACGCGCTCGCCACAGCCACGCCGGTCAGTTCGCGCAGCGCCAACGAGTCCACCGACACCACGGCCGCGCCCGACTCGTCATACCCGACCAGCCGCACCCCGGAACCGTTGCGGGTCAACCGCACCCGCAGCACCCCGGCACCCGAGGCATACACCTGCACACCCTCGAACACGAACGGCACCCGCGGCCCACCCGACTCCACCGAACCGGGCAGCAACCCGATCGGATGCAGGGCCGCATCCAACAGCGCCGGATGCACCCCGAACCGGGCAGCCTCCGCCGCCGCCCCGTCCGGCAGGACCACCTCGGCGAACACGTCGCCACCACCGGTCCACACCCGACGCAGCCCCCGGAACACCGGCCCGTACGCCAGGCCATGCTCCGCCAGCGTCGGGTACCAGCCCGCCAGGTCCACCTCGGACGCGCCGGGCGGCGGCCAGGCAGCCATCCTCGGCTCGTCGGCCGACGCCGGCTCCAGCACGCCCTCCGCGTGGTGGACCCACTCGGCCTCCAGGTCGCCCCCGGACTGCGAGTGCACCGCCACGACCCGGGTGCCGGTCTCGTCGGCCGCGCCGACGCGCACCTGCACCCGCACCGCACCGGCCTCCGGCAACACCAGCGGCGCGGCGACGGTCAACTCCCGTACCCGCGACGCGCCCACCTCGTCGCCCGCCCGGACGGCCAGCTCCACGAGGGCGGTACCGGGCACGATCACCACGCCGGAGACGACGTGGTCGGCGAGCCACGCGTGGGTGGCGAGCGACAATCGGCCGGTCAGCACCGCCATGTCGGCGCCGGCGACGGCGACCGCCGCGCCGAGCAGCGGGTGCCCGGCCACACCCAGGCCCGCGCCGGACACGTCGGCAGTACGCGCCTGACCCGTGCCGAGCCAGTACCGCTCGTGCTGGAAGGCGTACGTCGGCAGGTCGACCCGGGCGGCGCCGGAGTCGGTGAACCACTGTGTCCAGGTCACCGGGACGCCGTGGACGTGCAGCTCGGCGAGCGCGTGCAGCAGCGCCTGCGGGGCGGTACGGTCCCGGCGCTGCACGGCCACGACGAGCGCGTCGTCGGCGAGCAGGTCGGCGTTCATCGCGGTCAGGACACTCTGCGGGCCGACCTCCAGGAACGTGTCCACCCCGGCGGCCCGCAACGCGGCGACCCCGTCGGCGTAGCGCACCGCCTCTCGGACGTGGCGGACCCAGTATTCGGCGCGGGTGATGTCCTGTGGGTCGGCGAGCGCCCCGGTCAGGTTCGACACGACCGGCACCAGCGGCGTCCGGAACGTCAGCCCCGCCAGGACCGTGCGGAACTCGTCGAGCATCGGCTCCATCAAAGGACTGTGGAACGCGTGACTCACCGCGAGCCGGCGCGTACGCACACCCCGGTCCCGCCAGAGCCGCTCCACCTCCTCCAAGGCGTCGACGGCACCGGACACGACCACGGCGGCAGGCCCGTTGACCGCCGCGATGCCCACCCGGTCGGCCAGGCCCGCGAGAGACTCCACCACCGCAGCCTCGTCCGCCGCCACCGCGAGCATCCCGCCCCCGGCCGGGAGGGCCTGCATGAGTCGGCCCCGCGCCGCCACCAACGCGCACGCATCCGCCAGGGACAGCACCCCGGCGACGTACGCGGCCGTGACCTCACCGATCGAGTGACCACCCACGACATCCGGAACGACCCCGAACGACTCCACCAGACGGAACAGCGCCACCTCGACCGCGAACAACCCGGCCTGGGTGAACACCGTCTGATCCAGCAACCCGGCCTCAGCCGTACCCGCCTCCGCGAACAGCACCTCCCGCAACGAACGCGGCAACAACGGATCGAGCTGCGCACACACCTCGGCCAACGCGGACGCGAAGACGGGGAAGCGGGCCGCCAACTCCCGGCCCATGCCCGCGCGCTGCGCACCCTGACCCGAGAAGAGCATGGCCAGCTGGGTGCGCGTCGGGCCGGTGCCCGTGACCACGGCGGCGGCCGGCTCGCCGGCGGCGAGGGCACGCAGCCCGGCCAGCAGGTCGTCCCGGTCGGTCGCGGTGACCACCGCACGGTGTTCCAGCACTGCCCGGCTGACCACCGACGACCAGCCGACGTCGACCGGGCGCAGTTCCTCGTCGCCCGAGATCCAGCGTGCCCAGCGGTCCGCCTGCGCCGCGACTGCGGCCTCGGACCGGGCCGACAGCAGCACCGGGGCCGGCACCAGCTCGTCGCCGCGGGTCGGCGCGTCGGCGCCCCGGGCGGGCTCCGCCTCGGCGGGCGGCTGCTCGATGATCACATGCGCGTTGGTGCCGCTGACGCCGAACGACGAGATCGCCGCGCGTCGGGGGCGGTTCGCCGCCGGCCAGTCGCGCGCCTCGCTGAGCAGGGAGACGGCTCCGGCGGGCCAGTCGATGTGTGGGGACGGCTCGTCCACGTGCAGCGTCGACGGCAACACACCGTGCCGCATCGCCATGACCATCTTGATGATGCCGGCAGCCCCGGCCGCAGCCTGGGTGTGGCCGATGTTCGACTTGATCGACCCCAACCACAGCGGCCGATCGGCCGGACGCCCCTGCCCATACGTGGCCAGCAGCGCCTGCGCCTCGATCGGGTCACCCAGCGTGGTGCCGGTACCGTGCGCCTCGACCACGTCCACGTCGGCGGTGGTGAGCCGCGCGTTCGCCAGGGCCTGCCGGATCACCCGCTGCTGCGACGGACCGTTCGGCGCCGTCAGACCGTTCGACGCACCGTCCTGGTTCACCGCCGTGCCACGCACCACGGCCAGGACCCGGTGCCCGTTACGCCGCGCGTCCGACAGCCGCTCCACCAGCAACACACCGACACCCTCGGACCAGCCCGTGCCGTCCGCCGACGCCGCAAACGACCTGCACCGGCCGTCCTGCGACAACCCACGCTGACGCGAAAACTCGATGAACGTCCCCGGCGTCGCCATCACCGTCACACCACCGGCCAACGCCAGATCACACTCACCACTACGCAACGCCTGCACCGCCAGGTGCAGCGCCACCAGCGACGACGAGCACGCCGTGTCCACGGTGACCGCCGGCCCCTCCAAGCCGAACGTGTACGCCACCCGACCGGACAACACGCTGCCGGAGGTGCCGGTGCCGAGGTAGCCGCCCACGCCCTCGGGCAGCTCCTGCACGCCGGAGGCGTAGTCGTGGTACATCAACCCGGCGAAGACGCCCGTCCGGCTGCCCCGCAGCCGGGCCGGGTCCACACCCGCCGACTCGAACGTCTCCCACGACGCCTCCAACAACAACCGCTGCTGCGGATCCATCGCGAGAGCCTCACGCGGCGAGATCCCGAAGAACCCGGAATCGAACTCCGCCGCCCCATACAGAAAACCACCATGCCGCGTGTACGACGTCCCGGGGTTGTCCGGGTCGGGGTGGAAGAGCCGGTCGAGGTCCCAGCCCCGGTCGGTCGGGAACTCGCCGATGCCGTCGGACCCGGCGGCGACCAGGTCCCACAGTTGCTGCGGGTTCGTCACGCCGCCCGGGTAGCGGCAGGCCATGCCCACGATGGCGATCGGCTCGTCGACGGTCGTCGCCCGCACGGCCTGTTGCTGGTCGGCGACCTGGCCGGACAGCTGCTCGTACAGGTGCTCCGACAGGGCGCCGGGGGTCGGGTAGTCGAAGACGAGCGTCGACGTGAGCCGCAGCCCGGTCGCGCTGTTGATCCGGTTGCGCAGCTCCACCGCGGTCAGCGAGTCGAAGCCCAGTTCCCGGAACGCCCGATCCGCCGGCACCTGGTCGGCGCCGCTGTGGCCGAGGACCTGCGCGACCAGTCCGCGCACCAGCAGGGCGACCTGCGTCCGCGCCTCCTGCGGGTCGAGCCCCGCCAGCCGGTCGGCCCATCCCCCGGTGCCGGAGCGGCGGCGCTTCGCGGCCGTTCCCACCAGGGTGCGCAGCATCGGGGGGACGCGACCGGCGGCGCTCTGCGCCCGCATGGCGGGCAGGTCGACCACCGCCGGGACCAGCGCCGTCCCGCCGTGGGCCAGGGCGGCGTCCCACAGCCCGAGCCCGACCGGGGCGGTCATCGGAACCAGACCGGCCCGGCTGACCCGGGCCCGGTCGGTGTCGTTGATCGACGCGGCCATCCCGTCGGTGTCCCACATGCCCCACGCGAGGCTGACCGCGGGCAGCCCTCGCTGCGCCCGCACCTGGGCGAGGGCGTCCAGGAAGGCGTTGCCGGCGGCGTACGCGGCCTGGCCGGGAGAGCCGAGCACCCCGGCGACGGAGGAGAAGAGCGCGAACAGGTCGAGGTCGAGTTCGGCGGTCGCCTCGTGCAGCCACCAGCCTGCCGTGACCTTCGGCGCCAGCACGTCCGCCAGGCGGTCGGCGGTGATCCCGCTGACCACGCCGTCGTCCAGGACGCCGGCCGTGTGGACCACACCGGCCAACCGGTCCTCGGCGGTGACCGCCCGGACCAGCTCGCCGACCCGCGCGCGGTCGGTGACGTCGGCCGCGACCACGCGGACCGCCGCGCCGAGCGCGGTCAGCCGCTCCACCAGTTCGTCGGCGCCGGCGGCCGCCGGGCCCTGCCGGGAGACCAGCACGAGGGAACGCACGCCGTACGAGGTGACGAGGTGTTCGGACACCAGGGCGCCCAGCGATCCGGTGCCACCGGTCACCAGGACGGTTCCCTGCCCGAGGGCCGCCGGGGTGCGCGCGTCGCCGGCGGCGCGGACCAGCCGGGGCAGGTACGCCGTGCCGGCCCGCACCGCGAGCTGCCCGCCGAGGCCCGGGTCGTCGGCGGTGCCGGCAAGCAGGGCCAGCAGGTCGTTGTCCAGGTCGGTGCCCGGCTCGAGGTCGGCCAGCACGAGCCGGCCGGGATGCTCCGACTGGGCCGAGCGCAGCAGGCCCCAGACCGCTGCCCCCGCCAGGTCGGTGACTCGGTCGTCCGTGCCGGTGGCCACCGCGCCACGGGTCACCACGACCAACCGCGAGTCCGCCAGGGGGTCGGCGGCCAGCCACGCCTGCACCGTGCCGAGGACGTCCGCCGTGACCGTCCGCACCGCGTCGGGCACGTCCGTCTCCGGCCCCGCCGCGGGGGCGGGCAGCAGCAGCGCCGCCGGGGTGGCGGCGGTCCCGTCCGTCACGGCCGTGGCCAGCGCCGCCACGTCGGCGTACGCCGGGAGCTGCGGCGCGCCGTCGAGCGGGCCGTCACCAAGCACGATCAAGCCGTACCCGCCGTCGGGCGCGGTGATCTGCTCGGGCTGCCAGGAAACCTCGAACAGGGAGCGGTGCGCCTCGTCCTGAGGTGCCGCCAGGCCGGTCATCTCACGCAGCGTCAGCGAGTCCACCGACACCACGGGCACGCCCGTTTCGTCGACGGCGACCAGCCGCACCGAGTTGCCGGACGCGGTGAGGCGCACCCGCAGCGTCCGCGCCCCGAGCGCGTGGACCTGCACGCCCTCGAACGCGAACGGCACCCGGGCCCCGCCGCCCGCCTCGTCGGCGGACAGCAGCCCGACGGGGTGCAGGGCGGCGTCCAGCAGCGCCGGGTGCACGCCGAACCCCGCCGGGTCCCCGGCCGCCTCGTCCGGCAGCACGACCTCGGCGAACACCGTGTCCGCCGCGGTCCACGCCCGGCGCAGCCCGCGGAACACGGGCCCGTAGGAGAGCCCGTGCTCGGCCACCGTCTCGTACCACCCGGTCACGTCCACCTCGGCCGCCCCCGGCGGGGGCCACGCGCCCACGGTGGGCTCGTCGCCCGTCGGGGCGCCGACGAGGCCGTCGGCGTGCCGGGTCCAGCCCGACTCCGGGTCGTCCTCGGGCTGGGAGTGCACGGTCACCGAGCGGCTGCCAGTCCCGTCGACGGGACCCACCCGGACCTGCACCCGTACCCCACGGCCGGTGGCGGGCAGCACGAGCGGGGCGAGCACGGTCAGCTCACGGACGCGGGACGTACCGACCTCGTCGCCCGCCCGGACGACGAGGTCCACCAGGGCGGTGCCCGGCACGACCACAGCGCCGGACACGACATGGTCGGCGAGCCACGGGTTGGTCGACACCGACAGCCGGCCGGTCAGCACCACCATGTCCTCGCCGGCGACCGACACCGCCGCGCCGAGCAGTGGGTGCCGCGCCACGCCGAGGCCGGCTCCCGAGACGTCAGCCGACGGGCCGGCCTGCGGCAGCCAGTACCGCTCCCGGTGGAAGGCGTACGTGGGCAGCTCGACGCGGTGTGCCCCGGTGTCGGCGAACCACGGCTGCCAGGTGACCGGCACGCCGTGGACGTACAGCTCGGCGAGGGCGTGCAGCAGGGCGTGCGCCTCCGGCCGGTCCCGGCGCTGGGCGGCGATCGACAGCACGGCGTCGTCGTCGGGCAGGATGTCGGCCGCCATCGCGGTCAGCACGCTCTGCGGGCCGATCTCCAGGTACGTGTCCGCCCCCGCCTCGCGCAGCGCGGCGACCCCGTCGGCATGGCGCACCGCTTCGCGGACGTGCCGCACCCAGTACTCCGGGGTGCGGATCTCGTCCGCGTCGGCGAGCGCGCCGGTCACGTTCGACACGATCGGCAGCAGCGGCGCGGCGAAGGCCAACCCGTCCAGGACCGTACGGAACTCGTCGAGCATCGGCTCCATCAGCGGACTGTGGAACGCGTGGCTCACCGCGAGCCGGCGGGTCCGGACGCCCCGGTCCCGCCAGAGCCGCTCGACGTCGTCGAGAGCCTCGACGGCCCCGGACACCACGACCGACGACGGACCGTTGACCGCCGCGATCCCGACCCGACCGGTCAGGCCGGCAATCGACTCGACCACCGCCTCTTCCGAAGCGGCGACCGCCAGCATCCCGCCACCGGCGGGTAGCGCCTGCATCAGCCGACCCCGCGCCGCCACCAGCGCGGCGGCGTCGGCCAGCGACAACACCCCGGCCACGTGCGCCGCCGAGATCTCACCGATCGAGTGACCGGCGAGCATGCCCGGCACGATCCCGAACGACTCCACCAGGCGGAACAACGCCACCTCGACCGCGAACAGGCCGGCCTGCGTGAACACCGTCTGGTCCAGCAACCCGGCCTCGGCCGTACCCGCCTCGGCGAACAGCACCTCCCGCAGCGGGCGCGGCAGCAGCGGATCGAGGTGTGCGCACACCTCGTCCAGAGCGGACGCGAAGACCGGGAACTCGCCGTACAGCTCACGGCCCATGCCGGCGCGCTGCGCACCCTGACCCGAGAACAACAGCGCCAACTGGCCCCGCTGCCCGCCCGGGCCGGCGGCCACACCGCGCGCGGGCTCGCCCGCCGCCACGGCTTCGAGGCCCGCCAGCACCTCGTCGCGGGTCGCACCGGACACGACCGCGCGGTGCTCCAGCACCGACCGCGACGCCACCGACGACCAGGCCACGTCCAGCGGGCGCAGCTGCCCGTCCGCCGACAGCCAGCTCACCCACCGGTCCGCCTGCGCCGACAGCCCGGCCGCGTCGCGGGCCGAGAGCAGCACCGGCACCACCGACGGCGCCCGGGACGGCTCGTCGCCGGCGTCCGGCTCGTCCCCGCCGGTCGGCGCGGGCGGCTGCTCCAGGATGAGGTGGACGTTCGTACCGCTGATGCCGAACGACGACACGGCGGCCCGGCGCGGCCGGTCCACCAGCGGCCAGGGACGCGCCTCGGTCAGCAGGGACACCGCGCCGGCGGACCAGTCCACGTGGGGGGTCGGCTCGTCGAGGTGCAGGGTCTTCGGGAGCAGGCCGTACCGCATCGCCTGCACCATCTTGATCATGCCGGCGACGCCAGCGGCGGCCTGGCTGTGGCCGATGTTCGACTTGATCGAGCCGAGCAGCAGCGGCCGGTCGGCGGGGCGGCCCTGGCCGTAGGTGGCCAGCAGGGCCTGCGCCTCGATCGGATCACCGAGGGTCGTGCCGGTGCCGTGCGCCTCGACGGCGTCCACGTCGGCCGTGGTCAGCCGGGCGTTGGCGAGCGCCTGCCGGATCACCCGCTGCTGCGCCGGCCCGTTCGGGGCGGTGAGGCCGTTGGAGGCACCGTCCTGGTTGACGGCGCTGCCGGCGAGCACGGCGAGCACCTGGCGGCCCTGCCGCCGGGCGTCGGAGAGCCGCTGGACCAGCAGCACGCCGACCCCCTCCGACCAGCCGGTGCCGTCGGCGTCGGCGGCGAAGGACTTGCAGCGCCCGTCCGGGGCGAGGCCGCCCTGGCGGGAGAACTCGACGAAGGCACCGGGGGTCACCATGACGGTGACACCGCCGGCCAACGCCATGTCACACTCGCCGCCGCGCAGCGCCTGGGCGGCGAGGTGCACCGCCACCAGGGACGACGAGCAGGCGGTGTCGACCGTCACCGCCGGGCCCTCCAGCCCGAAGGTGTACGACACCCGGCCGGAGATGACGCTGTGCGCGCCGCCCGTGAGCTGGTAGCCCGCCAGCTCCGCCGGGGTGTCGGTGGTGCCGTACCCCGACGGGGACGCGCCGACAAAGACGCCGGTACGGCTGCCGCGCAGCTCGTCGGGGTCGATCCCGGCCTGCTCCATGACCTCCCAGGACGCCTCCAGCAGCAGGCGCTGCTGCGGGTCCATGGCGACCGCCTCGCGCGGTGAGATGCCGAAGAAGCCCGGGTCGAACGTGGTGGCGCCATCGACGAAGCCGCCCTCGCGGGTGTGCGACACGGGTTGTCCGTCGGCGTCGACGGCCAGCAGCCGGCCCATGTCCCAGTGCCGGTCCTCGGGGAAGCCGCTGATCCCGTCGCGCCCGGTGGCGACCAGGTCCCACAGGTCGTCCGGATTGGCCACGCCGCCCGGGTACCGGCAGCTCATGCCGACGATGACGATCGGGTCGTCGTCCACCGGCCCAGCGGGGCCCCAGGTGGTGACGGTGTCGACCTCGTGCAGGCGCAGCGTCGCCGACAGGCGGTCGGCGAGGGCGGCCGGGTTCGGGTAGTCGAAGACCAGGGTGGTGGGCAGGGTGAGCCCGGTGGCGGCGCCGAGCCGGTTGCGCAGTTCGACCGCCGTCAGCGAGTCGAAGCCCAGTTCCTTGAACGCCCGGTTCGCCTTCACCAGGTCGGTGCCGGAGTGGCCGAGCACGGCGGCGGTGTGCGTCCGTACGAGGTCGGTCAGGTACCGGTCCTGCTCGGCGCGGGGCAACGTCAGCAGGTGCTGCCGCAGCCCGCCGCCAGCGGCGTCCTCCGGTTCCCCGTCGACCACGCGCAGGGCGTCCCGGGCCTCGGCGATGTCGTCGAGGAGGGGACGGGAGCGGGCGGCGGCAAACGCCGGGGTGAACAGGGACCAGTCGACGTCCGCCACGGTCACCGACGGCACGGACCGACCCACCGCGCTGCGCAGCGCGTACACGGCCTGGGCCGGGGACATCGGGCTGAGGCCGCGCCGGGCCAGCAGTTCCTGGCCCTCGCCGCTGGCCATGCCGCCGTCGGCCCACGGTCCCCAGGCGACGGCGGTGGCGGCCAGGCCGCGGGCCCGGCGCCGCTCCGCCAGCGCGTCGAGGAAGGCGTTGCCGGCGGCGTAGGCGGCCTGTCCGCCGCTGCCCCAGATACCGGCGATGGAGGAGAACAGCACGAACGCGTCGAGCGGCCGGTCGCGCAGCAGCTCGTCCAGGTGCACCGCACCGGCGATCTTGCCGTCCAGCACCTCGGCCAGCCCGGCCAGGTCGGTGTCGGCCAGCATGTTGAGCTGGCCCACCCCGGCGGCGTGCACCACCGCCGTCAGCGGCGCCGGGTCCGCGTCGACGTCACGCAGCAGCGCCTCGACCCGGGCGCGGTCGGCCATGTCGGCGGCAACCAGGGTCACCCGGGCGCCGAGCCCGGTCAGCTCGTCGCGCAGCTCCGCCGCCCCCGGGGCGCGGTCGCCCCGGCGGCTGGTCAGCACGACGTGCGCCGCACCGCTGGCCGCCACCCAGCGGGCCACGTGGGCGCCGAGCGCCCCGGTGCCACCGGTGATCAGCACCGTGCCCGACGGCTGCCAGCGCTCGACCGTGCCCACGGCCGCCGGCGTGGCGCGGACCAGTCGCCGCACGAACACGCCGGAGGGCCGTACCGCGACCTGGTCCTCGTGACCGCCGCCGGTCAGGACGCCCACCAGGTGGTCCCAGTCGGTCCGGTCGGGCCCCTCCGGCAGGTCGACCAGGCCACCCCAGAGCTGCGGGTGTTCCAGCCCGGCGACCCGGGCCAGGCCCCACAGGCCGCCCTGAGCGACGCTGCGGACCGGGTCGGTGTCCCCGGTGCCGACCGCGCCCCGGGTCACCATCCACAGTGGCGACTCGATGTCGGCGGCGTGCAGGGCCTGCACCAACGCCATCGTGGCGGCCGTGCCGAGCGGCACCGCCGGCTGGCCGGGGTGCGGCCGGTCCAGCAGGCCCAGCAGGGACACGATCCCGGAGAACCGGTCGTCCCCCACGGCCCCGGCGACCCACGACGTCACGTGGTCGCGCTCCGCGAGCGGGTCCACCGCCAGCCGGGACACCTCGCCACCGGCGTCGGCCACCGCCCCCGCGAGCGCCTCGGCCCATTCCGTCACCAGAGCGTCGCCGGCCGGTTCCACCAGCAGCCAGCGGCCCGACGGGGTGACCGGCGCGGGGGCGGCAGTCCGCTTCCACACCACCCGGTACGACCAGCCGTCGACGACCGCGTCCCGCAGCCGCGCCCTGCGCCAGGACGACAGGACCGGCAGGGCCGGGGCCAGGACGTCCAGGGCCGCCGCGTCGAACTGCGCCGACAGGGCGGCCACGTCGGACCGCTCCACCGCGGACCAGAACTCGATGTCCACCACGTCCGGGCTGACCGGGCCGGTGACCGACACCGGCATCTGCTCGGGCCAGTAGCGCTGCCGCTGGAACGCGTACGTGGGCAGGGCGACCGGGGTCGCTCCAGCGCCGAAGTAGAGGGCCGGCCAGTCGACGGGCACCCCGTTGACGTGCAGCTCGGACAGGGCGGCGAGCAGGGCCCGCGCCTCGGGACGGTCGGCGCGCAGGACGGGCACCGCGATCACCGGCGTGTCGTCGTCGGCGTCAGCCGGCTCCTGCCCGCTCAACACGTCCCGGGTCATCGCGGTCAGTACGCTGCGCGGGCCGATCTCCAGGAACGTGTCCACGCCGGCGTTCCGCAGCGCGGCGACCCCGTCGGCGAAGCGGACGGCCTCCCGAACGTGGCGCACCCAGTAGTCGGGCGTGCGGATCTCCTCGGCGTCGACGAGCGCGCCGGTCAGGTTCGACACGATCGGCAACGAAGGCGCAGCGAAGGTGAGCCCGTCGAGGACGGCCCGGAACTCGTCGAGCATCGGCTCCATCAGCGGGCTGTGGAACGCGTGGCTGACCCGCAGCCGGCGCGTCCGCGCGCCCCGCTCCTGCCAGAGCCGCTCCACCTCGTCGAGGGCCTCGACGGCGCCGGAGACCACGACCGAGGTGGGCCCGTTCACCGCCGCGATGGCGACCCGGTCGGCCAGGGTGCCGATGGACTCGGCGACCACGGCCTCGTCCGCGGCCACCGCGAGCATGCCGCCCCCGGCCGGCAGCGCCTGCATGAGCCGGCCCCGCGCCGCGACCAGCGCGCACGCGTCGCCGAGGGACAGCACGCCGGCCACGTGCGCGGCGGCGATCTCGCCGATCGAGTGGCCGCCCACGAAGTCCGGCGCCACCCCGAACGACGACACCAGCCGGAACAGCGCCGCTTCGACCGCGAACAGGCCGGCCTGAGTGAAGCCGGTCTGATCAAGCAACTCCGCCTCGGCGGAACCCTCGGCGGCGAACAGCACCTCCCGCAGCGGGCGCGGAAGCAGCGGATCGAGCTGCGCGCACACCTCGTCGAGCGCGGTCGCGAAGACCGGGAACTCGGCGTACAGCTCCCGGCCCATGCCGGCGCGCTGCGCGCCCTGGCCGGAGAAGAGCACCGCGAGCGGACCCCGATCGGCCGCCTGCCCGGCGACCACCGCGCCGGACGGCTGCCCGGCGGCGAGGGCACGCAGGCCGGCCAGGAGGTCCTCGCGGTCGGTGGCGGTGAGCACCGCGCGGTGCTCCAGCGCGGAGCGCGACACCACCGACGACCAGCCGACGTCCACCGGCCGGAGGGTCTCGTCGGCGTCCAGCCACCGGGCCCAGCGGCCCGCCTGCGCGGTCAGCGCGGCCTCCGAGCGGGCGGACAGCAGCACGGGCACCACCGGCAGAGTGACGGCCGGGGCCGGACGGGAGTCGGTGTGGGTCGTGCCGTCGGTGTCGGAGGCGGGCGGCTCCTCCAGGATGGTGTGCGCGTTGGTGCCGGAGATGCCGAACGACGAGACCGCCGCCCGCCGGGGACGGTCGGTCGTCGGCCACGGCCGGGCCTCGGTCACCAGCGACACCTCGCCGGCCGACCAGTCCACCTTGGGCGTCGGCTCGTCCACGTGCAGGGTGGACGGGACGAGCCCGTGCCGCATCGCCATCACCATCTTGATCACGCCCGCCACGCCCGCGGCGGACTGGCTGTGACCGATGTTCGACTTGATCGAGCCGAGCAGCAGCGGCCGATCGGCGGGGCGGTCCTGCCCGTACGTGGCCAGCAGCGCCTGTGCCTCGATCGGGTCGCCGAGGACGGTGCCGGTGCCGTGCGCCTCGACGGCGTCCACGTCGGCCGTGGTCAGCCGCGCGTTCGCGAGGGCCTGCCGGATCACCCGCTGCTGGGCCGGCCCGTTCGGCGCGGTGAGGCCGTTGGACGCGCCGTCCTGGTTGACCGCGCTGCCCCGGATGACGGCGAGGACGGGGTGTCCCTTGCGCTGCGCGTCCGACAGCCGCTCCACGAGCAGGATGCCGACGCCCTCGGACCAGCCCGTGCCGTCGGCGGCGGCGGCGAACGACTTGCACCGGCCGTCGGGGGCGAGCCCCCGCTGCCGGGAGAATCCCACGAACGGGCTGGGGCTGGCCATGACGCACACGCCGCCGGCCAGGGCCAGGTCGAAGTCGCCCTGCCGCAGGGCCTGGCATGCCAGGTGCAGGGCCACCAGCGACGACGAGCAGGCGGTGTCGACCGTGACCGCCGGGCCCTCCAGGCCGAGGGCGTACGCGATCCGCCCGGAGACGACGCTGGTGGCGGTGCCCGTCAGCAGGTAGCCCTCGTCGGTGCCCTCGGCCTCGCTCTGCGGGCCCATCCCGTAGCCGTTGGCGGCGGTCCCGACGAAGACGCCGACCTTCTGCCCACGCATGGAGGCGGGCGCGATGCCGGCGTGCTCGAACGCCTCCCACGACGTCTCCAGCAGCAGCCGCTGCTGGGGGTCCATCGCCATGGCCTCGCGGGGCGAGATGCCGAAGAACTCGGCGTCGAAGTCGGCCGCGTCGTAGAGGAAGCCGCCCTCGCGGGTGGTGGAGCGGCCGGCCCGGTCGGCGTCCGGGTCGTACAGGTTGTCCAGGTCCCAGCCGCGGTCCGTCGGGAAGCCGCCGATCGCGTCGCCGCCGGAGGCCACCAGGTCCCAGAGCTGCTCGGGACTGGCGACGCCGCCCGGGTAGCGGCAGGACATCGCGACGATCGCGATCGGCTCCCGGGCGGCAGCGGTCAGCTGCTGGTTGAGCTGGCGGAGGCGGCCCGTCTCCTTGAGCGACGCGCGAAGCGCCTCGACGACCTTGTCTGCGGACGTAGACATCATGAGCTCCGTACTGAGGACACGGTCAGGAATCGGTTCCGTCAAGCGCCAGCCTGACGAGGGTGTCGGTGTCGAGCTCGTCGAGGTCCAGGACCTCGTCGGTGGACTCGCCACCGGCACCGCCGTCGGCGTCGGTGAGGTTGAGCAGCAGGTCCAGCAGCCCGGCCTCGCGGATGCGGGCCAGCGGGATCGTCGCGAGCGCCTGCCGGAGGGCCGCCTCCGCCGGGTCGCCGTCGTCCGCCTGCGCCGCCTCGGGCACCAGGCCGTCGAGCAGGTTCTCGGCGAGCACGGCCGGGTTCGGGTAGTCGAAGACGAGGGTCGCGGGCAGCGACAGGCCGGTGGCCCCGGTCAGCCGGTTGCGCAGCTCGACCGCCGTCAACGAGTCGAATCCGAGTTCCTTGAAGGCGCGCTGCGGCTTGACCCGGTCCGTGCCCGCGTGGCCGAGCACGGCGGAGGCGTGGGTACGGACCAGGTCGACCAGGTGCCGGACCCGCTCGGGGCGGGGCAGGGTGAGCAGGCGGTCCCGGAGGGCGTCGGCGACCCCGCCCGGCTGCTCCCCAGCGTTGACGTGGAGCGCCTCCCGGGCCTCGGCGATGTCGTCGAGCAGCGGTCGGGGGCGGGCCGAGGCGTACGCCGGGGCGAAGACCGTCCAGTCGACGTCCACCACGGTCAGCGCCGCCCGGGGCAGGCCGACGGCGTACCGCATGGCGTGCACGGCGTCGGCCGGTGCCATCGCGGTCAGGCCGCGCCGGGCCAGCAGCTGCTGGGCCTCGCCGGTGGCCATGCCGCCGTCGGCCCACGGCCCCCAGGCCACGGACGTCGCCGGCAGGCCCCGTCCGTGACGCTTCTCCGCCAGCGCGTCGAGGAACGCGTTGCCCGTGGCGTAGGCGGACTGCCCGCCGCTGCCCCACACCCCGGCGATGGAGGAGAACAGCACGAACGCGTCCAGCGGTCGGTCACCGAGCAGGGCGTCCAGGTGCAGCGCGCCGGCGACCTTGCCGTCGAGCACGCCGGCGAACGCGGCCAGGTCGGTGTCGGCGATCAGGCCGGACTCGCCGGCGCCCGCCGCGTGGACCACGGCCGTCAACGGCGTGGGGTCCTCGTCCAGCCGCGCCAGCAGTGCCGCCACCTGGTCGCGGTCGGCCACGTCGCAGGCGACGACCGACGCCCGGACACCCTGCGCGGTCAGCTCCTCGCGCAGTTCCACCGCCCCCGGGGCGCGCTCGCCCCGGCGGCTGGTCAGCACGACGTGCGCCGCGCCGCTGGCCGCCGCCCACCGGGCCACGTGGGCGCCCAGCGCACCGGTGCCGCCGGTGACGAGCACCGTGCCGGACGGTCGCCACCGCTCCGCCGTGTCGGGGGCGGCGGGTGCCGGGCGGACCAGGCGACGGACGAACACCCCGGAGGGTCGTACGGCCAACTGGTCCTCGTCGCCGGCCCCCGTGACCACCCGCGCCAGCCGGTCCCACGCCGTCGCGTCGACCTGGTCGGGCAGGTCCACCAGTCCACCCCACAGCTGGGGATGTTCCAGGCCCGCCACGAGCCCCAAGCCCCAGAGCCCGCTCTGGGCGACGCCATGCATCGTGTCCCCGTCGCCGGTGCTGACCGCGCCCTGGGTCAGGCACCACAGCCGGGTCGTCGCCCCGGTGTCGTGCAGGGCCTGGAGCAGCAGCAGCGTGGCGGCCGTCCCGACCGGCACGGCCGGATGGGCGGGGTGCGGCCGGTCGCGGAGGCCGAGCAGGGAGAGCACGCCGGTGACGGGCCCGTCGGCCAGCGCGTCGGCCAGGCGTCGGGCGAGGTCCGTCCGGTCGGTGCCGACCGGGTCGACGGTGAGCCGGACCACGTCGGCGCCGACCTCGGCGAGGGCCTTGGTGACCGCCTCCGTCCGGGTGCCGTCCGCCAGGTCGTCGTCCGCCGTCACGAGCAGCCACCTGCCGGGCCGCGCCGGGTCGGCGGTGATGTCGGTCCGCTTCCACCCGACCCGGTACGACCATCCGTCCACGACCGCCCGCCGGGTGCGCGCCCGGTGCCAGGTGGACAGGACCGGCAGGGCCGGGGTGAGGGCGTCCAGGGCCGCGCCATCGTCGCCGAACTGCGCGGCGAGGGCGGTCAGGTCGGCGCGTTCCACCGCGTCCCAGAAGTCGGCGTCGCCGCTGTGGGTCTGCCGTGGCCGGCCCGCCGGCTCGGGCCAGTACCGCTCCCGGTGGAAGGCGTACGTGGGCAGGTCCACCCGCCGTGCGCCCCTGTCGGCGAACCACGGCTGCCAGGTCACCGACACGCCGTGCACGTGCAGTTCGGCGAGGGCGTGCAGCAGCGCCTGCGTCTCGGGCCGATCCCGGCGCTGGACGGCGACGGCGAGCACGGCAGCGTCGTCGGGCAGGACGTCCGCCGCCATCGCGGTCAGCACGCTCTGCGGGCCGACCTCCAGGAACGTGTCCACCCCCGCCTCGCGCAACGCGGCGACCCCGTCGGCATGGCGCACCGCTTCGCGGACGTGCCGCACCCAGTACTCCGGGGTGCGGATCTCGTCCGCGTCGGCGAGCCCGCCGGTCACGTTCGACACCACCGGCAGCAACGGCACGGCAAAGGCCAACCCGTCGAGAACCGCACGGAACTCGTCGAGCATCGGCTCCATCAGCGGACTGTGGAACGCGTGACTCACCGCGAGCCGGCGGGTCCGCACACCCCGGTCCCGCCAGAGCCGCTCCACCTCCTCCAAGGCGTCGACGGCACCGGACACGACCACGGCGGCAGGCCCGTTGACCGCCGCGATGCCGACGCGATCGCCCAGGCCCGCGAGAGACTCCACCACCGCAGCCTCGTCCGCCGCCACCGCCAACATGCCGCCACCCGCCGGCAACGCCTGCATCAACCGGCCCCGCGCCGCGACGAGCGCGCACGCGTCCGCCAGGGACAGCACCCCGGCGACGTACGCGGCCGTGACCTCACCGATCGAGTGACCACCCACGACATCCGGAACGACCCCGAACGACTCCACCAGACGGAACAGCGCCACCTCGACCGCGAACAACCCGGCCTGGGTGAACACGGTCTGATCCAGCAACCCAGCCTCGGCGGAACCCTCGGCGGCGAACAGCACCTCCCGCAACGGACGCGGCAGCAACGGATCGATCTGAGCGCACACCTCGGCCAACGCGGCGGCGAACACCGGGAACTCGGCCGACAACTCCCGGCCCATCCCGGCGCGCTGCGCACCCTGACCCGAGAACAACAGCGCCAGTTGACCGCGTGCGACGGCGGAGCCGGTGACGACAGCCCCGGAGGACTCGCCCGACGCCACGGCCGCAAGACCCGCCAGCACCTCTTCCCGGCTCGCACCGGAAACGACCGCCCGGTGCTCCAACGCCGACCGCGACACCACCGACGACCACGCCACGTCCACCGCACGTCGCTGCCCGTCCGCCGACAGCCAGCGCGCCCACCTGCCCGCCTGGCTGGCCAGGGCCGCATCAGACCGAGCGGACAACAGCACCGGCACAACCGACGGCACGTCCCGAGCGACGATCTCGCCCTCGATCGCCTCCCCCGGCGGCTGCTCAATGATCACGTGAGCGTTCGTACCGGAAATCCCGAACGACGACACCGCCGCCCGACGCGGCCGGTCCACCCGCGGCCACGGGACAGGCTCGGTCGCAAGGGCCACCGCACCAGCCGTCCAGTCAATATGCGGAGACGGCTCGTCCACGTGCAACGTCGGCGGCACCACACCATGCCGCATCGCCATGACCACCTTGATCACACCGGCCACACCCGCCGCGGCCTGCGTGTGCCCGATGTTCGACTTCACCGACCCCAACCACAGCGGCCGGTCCTGCGGACGGTCCTGCCCATAGGTAGCCAGCACCGCCTGCGCCTCGATCGGATCACCCAACGTCGTACCCGTACCGTGCGCCTCGACCACATCGACGTCAGCTGTGGAGAGCCGCGCGTTCGCCAGCGCCTGGCGGATCACCCGCTGCTGCGACGGACCGTTCGGCGCCGTCAAACCATTCGACGCGCCGTCCTGGTTCACCGCCGTGCCACGCACCACGGCCAGGATGCGCCGGCCCTCGCGGCGCGCGTCGGACAGCCGCTGCACCAGCAACACACCGACACCCTCGGACCAGCCCGTGCCGTCCGCCGACGCCGCAAACGACCTGCACCGGCCGTCGGGCGACAACCCACGCTGACGCGAAAACTCGATGAACGTGCCGGGGGTGGCCATCACGGTCACGCCGCCGGCCAGTGCGAGGTCGCACTCACCGCTGCGCAGCGCCTGCACCGCCAGGTGCAGCGCCACCAGGCTGGACGAACACGCCGTGTCCACGGTGACCGCCGGCCCCTCCAAGCCGAACGTGTACGCCACCCGACCCGACAGCACGCTGCCCGACGTGCCGGTCCCGACGTAGCCCTCGACGTCGGGCGTCTCCATCAGCCGCGTCGCGTAGTCGTGGTAGATGACGCCCGCGAACACACCGGTCCGGCTGCCCCGCAGGCCCGCCGGGTCCAGGCCCGCCGACTCGAACGTCTCCCACGACGCCTCCAACAGCAGCCGGTGCTGCGGATCCATCGCGAGAGCCTCACGCGGCGAGATCCCGAAGAACCCGGAATCGAACTCCGCCGCCCCATACAGAAAACCACCATGCCGCGTGTACGACGTACCGCTGTGCTCCGGATCCGGATCGAACAGCGACTCCAGGTCCCAACCCCGGTCCGCCGGAAACTCTCCGATCCCCTCCCCGCCGGTGCTGACCAGCCTCCACAGCTCGTCGGGAGATTCCACCCCGCCCGGATAGCGGCAGGCCATGCCGACGATCGCGATCCGCTCGTCGGCGTCGCTGGCCGTCGGCTCGTCGGAGGCGACGGTGCCGGGCCGGTCACCGACGAGTTCCGCGTACACGTGGGCCGCCAGCACCTGCGGGGACGGGTAGTCGAACACCAGGGTCGAGGTGAGGCGCAGGCCGGTCGCGCCGTTGACCCGGTTGCGCAGCTCGACGGCGGTCAGCGAGTCGAAGCCCAGGTCACGGAACGCCCGGTCCGCCGGCACCGCCTCCGCGCCGCCATGCCCCAGCACCTGCGCCACCAAGCCCCGCACCAGCACGTCGACCTGGGCCCGGCCCTCGTCCTCGGTCAGCCCGGCGAGCCGGTCGGCCCATCCGCCACCGCCCTGCCCCGCCTGGCGGCGGGTCGTCGCCACGTCGACCAGGTTGCGCAGCATCGGCGGCACGACCGCGCCGACGGCCGCCGCCCGCAGCGCGGGCACGTCGATCACGGCCGGCACCAGCACGGCCCGCTCCGCCCCCACTGCGGTGTCGAACAGCTCCAGGCCGGTGCGGGCGTTCATCGGCCGGAGTCCGGCGCGCGCCGTCCGGGCCCGGTCGTTGCCGCCGATCGACGCCGCCATGCCGGCCGTGTCCCACATGCCCCACGCCAAGCTCACCGCCGGCAACCCAAGCTGCCGCCGCCACACCGCCAACCCATCCAGAAACGCATTACCCGCCGCATACGCCGACTGACCCGGCGAACCCAACACACCCGCCACCGACGAGAACACCACAAACAAATCAAGATCCAGAGACGCCGTCGCCTCGTGCAGGAACCAACCCGCCGACACCTTCGGCGCCAACACCCCCGCCAGACGCTCCGCACTCAGCCCCTCGACAACCCCGTCCTCCAGCACACCGGCCGTGTGCACCACGCCCGCCAACCGGCCCGCCGCAGCAACCTCACCAACCAGGCCGAACACCTGATCCCGGTCCGTCACGTCACACGCCACCACCCGCACAGCGGCGCCCAACCCGGTCAACCGCTCCGACAACTCGCCCGCACCCGCAGCCGACGGTCCCCGCCGCGACACCAACACCAGCGACCGCACACCCCACGAGCTGACCAGGTGCTCCGCCACCAACGCACCCAACGCACCCGTACCACCGGTCACCAGCACCGTGCCGTCACCCACCACGGGACCGTCCGAAGACGCCGGGGCGACCGCACGCACCAGCCGGGGCACGAACACCGCGCCGGAGCGGACGACCAGCTGGCCGCCGGCCGGGTCCGCGGCGAACCGGGCCAGGGTGCCCAGCACGCCGGGGCTCACCGCGTCGTCGACGTCGGCCAGGACGATGCGGCCCGGGTGCTCCGACTGCGCCGACCGCAGCAGACCCCACACCGCCGCAGCGGCCAGGTCGGTCACCCGGTCCTCGTCCCCGACGGCCACCGCGCCCCGGGTCACCACCACCAGCCGCGAATCCGCCAACGCGTCCGCCGCCAGCCAGGACTGCACCAGGCCCAGCACGTCGGACGTCACCGTGCGTACGGCCTCCGCCGGGTCGGCCTCGTCGGCGTTCGATGCGGCCGGCGTGAACAGCAGCAGACGCGGCGGCGCGATGCCGGCGTCGATCGCGGCCCGCAGCTGCCTGATCGTCTCGGCGGAGGGGCCGCCGGGAACGCCCGGCAGGGCCGGCCCGCCCAGCACCGCCCAGCCCGACACGTCGTCGACCGGTTCGGCCTCCTCGGCCTGCCAGGCCACCTCGAACAGCGAGCGGGACGCTGCGCTCGCGGCGGCCACGCCGGTCAGCTCCCGCAGGACGAGGGAGTCCACCGACACCACCGGCGCGCCCGCCTCGTCGTACGCCGCCAGCCGCACCCCGGAACCATTGCGGGTCAACCGCACCCGCAGCACCCCGGCACCCGAGGCATACACCTGCACACCCTCGAACACGAACGGCACCCGCGGCCCACCCGACTCCACCGAACCGGGCAGCAACCCGATCGGATGCAGGGCCGCATCCAACAGCGCCGGATGCACCCCGAACCCGGCGGCCCCCGTCGCGGCGTCGTCCGGCAGGACCACCTCGGCGAACACGCCACCACCACC
The DNA here is from genome assembly GCF_900090325.1 of Micromonospora pallida. Taxonomy (NCBI): domain Bacteria; kingdom Bacillati; phylum Actinomycetota; class Actinomycetes; order Micromonosporales; family Micromonosporaceae; genus Micromonospora; species Micromonospora pallida. The sequence continues at coordinate 2,580,579 of NZ_FMHW01000002.1, forward strand.
GGCCCACACCCGACGCAGCCCCCGGAACACCGGCCCGTACGCCAGGCCATGCTCCGCCAGCATCGGATACCAGCCCGCCAGGTCCACCTCAGACGCGCCAGGCGGCGGCCAGGCGGCCATCCGCGGCTCGTCGGCCAACGCCGGCTCCAGCACGCCCTCCGCGTGCCGGGTCCAGCCCGCCTCGGGGTCGTCGTCGGGGCGGGAGTAGACGGCGACGGGGCGCTGCGGCGACTCCGACGCGGACACCCGCACCTGGATCCGTACGGAGCCGGACTCGGGGAGCACCAGCGGCACCAGCACCGTCAGGTCGCGCAGCCGGGGCAGGTCCACCTCGTCGCCGGCGCGTACGGCCAGCTCGACCAGCGCCGTACCCGGGACCAGCGTCACGCCGGAGACCACGTGGTCTGCCAGCCAGGGGTGCGTGGTCAGGGAGATCCGGCCGGTCAGCACGACCTCGTCGTCCCCGGCCAGGTCCACCGCCGCGCCGAGCAGCCCGTGCCCCGCCACGCCGAGGCCGGCGCCGCTGACGTCACCGGCCCGCAGCCGGCCCAGGGCCGGCCAGAAGCGCTGCCGCTGGAACGGGTACGTCGGCAGGTCGACCGGGCGGGTCGCGCCCGGCAGGAGGGCGGTCCAGGTGACCGGCACGCCGTACACGTGCAGCTCCGCCAGCGCGTGGACCAGCGACACCGGTTCGGGCCGCCCCGGGCGGAGGGTCGCCACGACCGCCGCTGACGGCGCGGCGCCGTCGTCCGGCAGGCAGGCGCCCACCATGCCGGCGAGCACCGCGTCGGGACCGAGTTCGAGGAACGTACGGACGTTGCGCTCGCGGAGGCTCGCGACCCCGTCGGCGAACCGGACCGTCTCCCGGACGTGCCGGACCCAGTAGTCGGGGGTGCCGATCTCGTCGGGGTCCGCGACCTGTCCGGTCAGGTTGGACACGATCGGCAGGACGGGCCAGTGGAACGTCAGTCCGTCGAGCACCTGCCGGAACTCGGCCAGCATCGGCTCCATCAGCGGGCTGTGGAACGCGTGGCTGACGGTCAGCCGACGGGTGCGGACGCCCCGCTCCCGCCAGGTCAGCTCCAGCCCGTCGAGCGCCTCGACGTCCCCGCTGACCACCACGGCGGTCGGGGCGTTCACCGCCGCGACGCCGATCCGGTCGGTGAGGCCCGCGATCGACTCGGCCACCGCGTCCTCGGCGGCGGCCACGGCCAGCATGCCGCCACCGGCGGGCAGGGCCTGCATCAACCGGCCGCGCGCCGCGACCAGCGCGCACGCGTCGGCCAGGCTGAACAGGCCGGCGACGTGGGCGGCGGCGATCTCGCCGATGGAGTGCCCGGCCACCAGGTCCGGCACCACTCCGAACGACTCGACCAGCCGGAACAGCGCGACCTCGACGGCGAACAACCCCGCCTGGGTGAACACCGTCTGGTCCAGGAGGTCCGCCTCGGCCGTACCCGCCTCAGCGAACAGCACCTCACGCAACGCACGCGGCAGCAGCGGATCGAGCTGTCCGCACACGTCGTCCAGTGCGGCGGCGAAGACCGGGAAAGCCGCGTACAACTCGCGACCCATGCCGGCACGCTGCGCGCCCTGACCCGAGAAGAGGACGGCGGTCCGCCCGGCCCGGGCGACCCCCCGCACGACGGCGGCCGAGGGCTCGTCGTCGGCCAGCGCGCCGAGGGCGGCGAGCAGTCCGTCGCGGTCGCCGGGCAGCAGCACGGCGCGGTGTTCGAAGGCGGTCCGGCCGGTGGCGAGCGCCCGGCCGACGTCGGCGACGGTCAGGTCCGGCTCGTCGTCGACCAGGGTCCGCAGTCGGCGCGCCTGCGCGCGCAGGGCGGCGTCGTCGCGGGCCGAGAGGACGCAGGCGACAAGGCCGCCCGGAACGGTGGTGGCGGGCGGTGCGGGCTGCGCCGAGGCGGACTCCGGGGCCTGCTCGATGATCGTGTGCGCGTTGGTGCCGCTGATGCCGAACGACGACACCGCCGCGCGGCGGGGCCGGTCCCCGGCCGGCCACGGCCGCGCCTCGGTGAGCAGGGCGACCGACCCGGTCGTCCAGTCGATGTGCGGGGACGGCTTCTCGGCGTGCAGGGTCGGCGGCAGCATGCCGTGCCGCATCGCCAGCACCATCTTGATCACGCCGGCGACGCCGGCCGCCGCCTGGGCGTGGCCGATGTTCGACTTCACCGACCCCAACCACAGCGGCCGGTCCTGCGGCCGGCCCTGCCCGTACGTGGCCAGCAGCGCCTGCGCCTCGATCGGGTCGCCCAGGGCGGTGCCGGTGCCGTGCGCCTCGACGGCGTCCACGTCGGTCGTGGCGAGCCGGGCGTTGGCGAGGGCCTGCCGGATCACCCGCTGCTGGGCGGGGCCGTTCGGCGCGGTCAGGCCGCTGCTGGCGCCGTCCTGGTTGATCGCGCTGCCGCGCACGACGGCGAGGACGCGGTGGCCGTTGCGTTGCGCGTCGGAGAGGCGCTCCAGCAGGAGCATGCCGACGCCTTCGGCGAAGCCGGTGCCGTCGGCGCCCGCGCCGAACGCCTTGCACCGCCCGTCGGGCGACAGGCCGCGCTGCCGGGAGAACTCGGTGAGCATGCCGGGGGTGGACATGACGCTCACCCCGCCGGCGAGCGCGAGCCGGCACTCGTCCTGCCGCAGCGCCTGGGTGGCCAGGTGCACCGCCACCAGCGACGACGAGCAGGCGGTGTCGACGGTGACGGCGGGACCCTCGAGACCGAACAGGTACGAAATCCGGCCCGAGGCGACGCTGCCGGCGCTGCCGTTGCCGACGTGGCCGCCCAGTTCGTCGTCGGTGCCGGCGGCCTGGGAGGCGTAGTCGTGGTAGATGAGCCCGACGTAGACGCCGGTGCTGCTGCCCCGCGCCGTGTGGGGATCGATCCCGGCCCGTTCGAATGCCTCCCAGGACGTCTCCAGCAGCAGCCGCTGCTGCGGGTCCATGGCGAGGGCCTCGCGGGGGGAGATCCCGAAGAAGGCGGCGTCGAACTGTGCGGCGTCGTGGAGGAAACCGCCCTGGCGCGGTACGGAGGTGTCGTCCTCGCCGCCGGCGCGCAGGTCGTCCAGGTTCCAGCCCCGGTCGGTGGGGAAGGGCGAGATGACGTCGGCGCCAGCGGTGACCACGTCCCAGAGCTGCTCGGGGGTCTGCACGTCGCCGGGGAACCGGCAGGCCATGCCGATGATGGCGATCGGCTCGTCGAGGGCGGCGGCGGTGCCGACCGCGGCGGGCCGGTCCACGGCCGCCGCGCCGCCGAGTTCCTTGTCGAGGAACTCGGCGAGCACCGCCGGGGTGGGGTAGTCGAACGCCACGGTCGCGGGCAGCCGCAACCCGGTCGCGGCGGAAAGCCGGTTGCGCAGTTCCACCGAGGTGAGCGAGTCGAAGCCCAGTTCCTTGAAGGCGCGCTGGGCGTCGACGCTCTCCGCCGAGCGGTGCCCGAGCACGGCCGCCACGCTGGCGGCCACCAGGTCGAGCAGGTGCCCGCGCCGCTCCGCCGGGCTGAGCATCGCCAGCCGGTCCCGCACCGACGCGGTGTCCGCCAAGCCGCGGCCCACCGCGCGCCGGACCGGGCCGGTGGTCCGGACCACGTCACGCAGCAGGCTGGGCACGCTCTGGCCGGTCGGCCGCGATGCCGCCGGCGGCAGGTTCATGAGGACGAGGTGCGCGTTGCCGCGCTGCCGCGCCAGCTCGTAGAGCGCCACGCCCTGCCGGTCGGTCAGCGGGGCGCTGGTGGCGCGGATCGCCTTGCGGTGTTCGGTGCCGCTCAGGTGGGCCGTCATGGCGCTGCTGGTGGCCCACATGCCCCAGGCGAGGCTGGTGGCGGGCAGGCCCTGCTGGTGGCGGTGCCGGGCGAGGGCGTCGAGGAACGCGTTGGCCGCCGCGTAGTTGCCCTGCCCCGGAGAGCCGAGGGTGGCCGCCACCGAGGAGAACAGCACGAACGCGGACAGGTCCAGGTGCCGGGTGGCCTCGTGCAGCGCCCAGCCGGCGTCCACCTTCGGCGCCAGCACCGTACGGAGGGCCTGCTCGTCGAGCGAGCCGATGGTCGCGTCGGCGATCACCCCGGCGGTGTGAATCACCGCAGTCAGCGGGTGCGCCGGTTCCACCAGTTCCAGCAGCCGGGTCACCTGCGCGGGGTCGGCCACGTCGGCGGTGCCGACGGTGACCCGGGCGCCCGCGCGGGTCAGCTCCTCGACCAGGTCCCGGTACCGCTCCGGGCCGCGCCGGGAGGCCAGCAGCAGGTGCCGCGCCTGGCCGGTGGTGACGAGGTGCCGGGCGAATACGCCGGCGAGGGCGCCGCCGGCGCCGGTGATCAGCACAGTGCCGTCCGGGTCGGCGGGCGCGGGCACCCGCAGGACGACCTTGCCGATGTGCCGGGCCTGGCTGATGTGCCGCAGCGCCTGCCGGGCCTGCCGCACGTCCCACGCCCGCACGGGCAGCGGCCGCAGCGCGCCCTGTTGGAAGAGGGCGAGGACCTCGGTGAGCATCTCGCCGATGCGCCGGTGTCCGGCCTCGTTCAGGTCGAACGCCCGGTACGTCACGCCCGGGTGGTCGGCGGCGACCATGCCCGGGTCGCGCAGGTCGGCCTTGCCCATCTCCACAAACCGGCCACCACGCGGCAGCAGCCGCAACGACGCGTCGACGAACTCCCCCGCCAACGCGTCCAACACCACGTCCACCCCGGCACCACCAGTCACCAAGGAGAAGGACCGCTCGAACTCGGTCGTACGCGACGACGCGATCCGCTCCTCAGCCACCCCCAGCCCACGCAACACGCCCCACTTACCGGGGCTGGCCGTGGCGTACACCGTCGCGCCCCAATGCCGGGCGAGCTGGATCGCGGCCATACCGACACCGCCCGCGCCGTTGTGGATCAGCACCGACTCGCCGGCCCGCAGACCGGCCAGGTCACGCAGGGCGTAGTACGCCGTCAGGAAGACCACCGGCACGGACGCGGCCTGCGCGAAGGACCAGCCGGCGGGGATCTTCGCGACGAGGTCGCGGGTGGCGATCACCTCGGGGGCGAAGGCGGGCTCGAACATGCCGAGCACCCGGTCGCCGGGCGCCAGGTCGGTCACGCCGGGGCCGACCTCGACCACCACGCCCGCGCCCTCGCTGCCCATCACCGCCGCCGGATCCGGATACATCCCCAGGCCGATCAGCACGTCCCGGAAGTTGACCCCCGCCGCGCGCACGGCGATGCGCACCTGACCCGCGTCCAGAGCCACGGCCGAGGCGGGCACCATGCCGATGCCGTCCAGGGTGCCGGGGCTCACCGCCCCGACCCGCCACAGTCCGGCCGGCGGAACGAGTTCCTCGGCGGCCGGGCCGGCGGGCCGGCCCAGGCGGGGGGTACGCACCTCGTCGCCGCGTACGGCCACCTGGCCGCCGGTCGTCGACGGATCCTCGGCCACGGCGGCCAGCAGGGCGAGGGTGGCCGGGGTGAGTTCGCCGTCGACGTCGGCGAGGACGATCCGTCCCGGGTGCTCGGACTGCGCGGAGCGCAGCAGGCCCCAGACCGCCGCGCCGGGCAGGTCCCGCAACACGTCGGCCGGGGTGGCGACCACGGCGCCGCGGGTCAGCACCACCAACGGCGTGTCGGCCAGGGCCTCGCTGTCCAGCCAGGACCGCACCACGGCCAGCACCCGGGCGGTGACCGCACGGACGAGGTGGGACAGGTCGCCCTCCGGCGTACCGGCGTGCACCGGGAGGACCAGCGCGCGGGGCGCCTCGGCCGACCCGGCCGAGACCGCCGCCGTCAACTCCTCGACGGTCGGGAACACCGGCATGGCCAGGCCCTCCGGCGGGTTCCCGTCGCCGAGCAGCGCCCAGCCGGAGACGTCCCGCGCCGGGGTGACCGGCTCAGGCTGCCACGTCACCTCGAACAGCGACCGCTCCGCGGTCTCCGCACCGGCGGCATCGGTCATCTCCCGCAGGGCGAGCGACTCCACGGACACCACCGGCGCGCCGGACTCGTCGCCGGCCACCAGCCGCACGCGCGAGCCTGCTCGGATCAGCCGCACCCGCAGCGTCCTGGCGCCGGACGCATGCACCTGCACGCCCTCGAACACGAACGGCACGCGCGGTCCGCCGGACCGCTCGGTCAGCAGCAGCCCGACGGGGTGCAGCGCGGCGTCCAGCAGTGCCGGGTGCACGGCGAAGCTGGCGGCGTCGGTGGCCGCCTCGTCCGGCAGGGCGACCTCGGCGTACGCCTCTTCGCCGGCGGTCCACAGTCGGCGCAGGCCCCGGAACGCCGGCCCGTAAGCCAGGCCGCGCTCCGCCAGCGCCGGGTACCAGCCGGCGAGGTCCACCTCGGTTGCCCCGGCCGGCGGCCAGGGGCCCACGGCCGGCTCGTCGGCGGCCTGTTCCAGCAGTCCGTCGGCGTGCCGCATCCACGCGGCGTCCGGGTCGCCGTCGGGCTGCGAGTGCACCGCCACGGGCCGAGCGCCGGAACCGTCGGCCGTGCCGACGCGCACCTGCACGCGGACCGCGCCCGTCGCCGGCAGCACCAGCGGCGCGGCGATGGTCAGTTCGCGCACCCGCGACGCGCCCACCTCGTCGCCGCCGCGCACCGCGAGTTCGACCAGGGCGGTGCCCGGCAGAACCACCGCGCCTCCGACCACGTGGTCCGCCAGCCAGGGGTGCGTCGACACCGACAGCCGGCCGGTCAGCACCACCTCGTCGTCACCCGCGAGCCGCACCGCCGCACCGAGCAGCCCGTGCCCCGCCACGCCCAGGCCAGCGCCCGACACGTCGCCGGTCGCCGACCGGTCGACCGCCGGCCAGAAGCGGTCCCGCTGGAAGGCGTACGTGGGCAGGTCGACGGGGGCGGCGCCGCAGCCGGCGAACACCCTCGCCCAGTCCACCGGCACACCGGCGACGTGCAGGTCGCCGACGTTGGCCAGCAGCTGACGCGGCCCGTGCTCGTCGCGGCGCAGCGAACCCGCGACCACGCCCGCGTCGCCGGCGCCGGCGGCCCGGTCGAGCGCGTCCTGGACGGCCACCTTCAGCACGGGGTGCGGGCTGACCTCGACGAAGACCCGGAAGCCCCCGTCGACCAGCCGGTCCACCACGGGCCCGAGCCGGACCGGTTCCCGCAGGTTGCGGTACCAGTACTCCGCGTCGAGCTCGGCGGTGTCGACGAGCTCGCCGGTGACGGTGGAGTGGAAGGCCACCGTGGTGGACCGCGGCTCGACCGTGCCGAGCCCGGCCATCACCTCGTCGCGGACCGCGTCGACGTGGCCGCAGTGCGACGCGTAGTCGACGGCGACCTGCCGGGCCCGGATGTCCCGCTCGGCGCAGTGCGCGAGCAGCGCGGTGACCGACGCCGAGTCGCCGGAGACCACGGTCACGGCGGCGCCGTTGACGGCGGCGACGGAGAGACTTCCCTGCCACGGCGCGATCAGCTGCTCGGTGTCGGCGGCCGAGAGCGGGACGGAGACCATGCCGCCCAGGCCCACGATCGCCAGCAGGCCGCGGCTACGCGCCACGACGAGCCGCACCGCGTCCGCGAGGGTCAGCGCGCCGGCGACGCAGGCCGCGGCGATCTCGCCCTGCGAGTGCCCGACGACGGCGGCCGGCTCGACGCCGCACGACCGCCAGAGCTGCGCGAGGGACACCATGACGGAGAAGAGCACGGGCTGGACCACGTCGACCCGGTCCAGCGGTGGCGCGCCGGGCGCCTCCCGGAGCACGTCCTCCAGGGACCAGTCCACGTGGCGGGACAGCTCGTCCGCGCACTGCCGCATCCGCTGCGCGAAGACCGGGGAGGTGTCCAGCAGGTCCAACGCCATGCCCGCCCACTGCGAGCCCTGGCCCGGGAAGACGAAGACGACCTTCGGCGTCGCGTCGGTGCCGGTCGGCGCGTCGGCGGCGGCGGCGAGCGCGGACAGGCGGGCGATCGCGTCGTCCCGGCCGCCGGCCACGGCGACCACTCGGTACGCGAGGTGGGCCCGCCGGGTGGCCAGGGAGAACCCGAGGTCGCTCAGGTCCAGGTCGGCGTCGGCGGCGAGGCGCTCGCCGAGGCGGGTGGCCTGCTCGCGCAGGGCGCGGGGGCTGCGGCCGGACACCAGCAGCGGCACGGCGGCGGGCCCGACCAGGCCGGGCAGGTCCTCCGCCGGCGGGGGCGTCGCCGGGACGTCCTCGTCCGGCACCTGTTCGATGATGGTGTGCGCATTGGTGCCGCTGATGCCGAACGACGACACCGCCGCGCGGCGGGGCCGGTCCCCGGCCGGCCACGGCCGCGCCTCGGTGAGCAGGGCGACCGCCCCGGCGCTCCAGTCGACGTGTGGCGACGGCTCGTCCACGTGCAGGGTGGGCGGCAGCATTCCGTGCCGCATCGCCAGCACCATCTTGATCACACCGGCGACGCCCGCCGCTGCCTGGGCGTGGCCGATGTTCGACTTGATCGACCCGAGCCAGAGCGGCTCCCCGCCGTTGCGGTCCTGCCCGTAGGTGGCCAGCAGTGCCTGGGCCTCGATCGGGTCGCCGAGGACGGTGCCGGTGCCGTGCGCCTCGACGGCGTCCACGTCGGCCGTGGTCAGCCGGGCGTTGGCGAGCGCCTGCCGGATCACCCGCTGCTGCGCCGGCCCGTTCGGGGCGGTCAGCCCGTTGGACGCGCCGTCCTGGTTGATCGCGGATCCGCGCACGACGGCGAGGACGCGGTGGCCGTTGCGCCGGGCGTCGGAGAGACGCTCCACCAGCAGCATCCCCACGCCCTCGGACCAGCCGGTGCCGTCCGCGGCGGTGGCGAACGCCTTGCACCGCCCGTCCGGGGCCAGCCCGCCCTGGCGGGAAAACTCGGAGAACATGCCGGGCTGCGCCATCAGCGCCACCCCGCCGGCCAGGGCCAGGTCGCACTCCCCACCGCGCAGCGCCTGGGCGGCGAGGTGCAGCGCGACCAGGGACGAGGAGCAGGCGGTGTCGACGGTGACCGCCGGGCCTTCGAGGCCGAACGTGTAGGCGACCCGCCCGGAGGTGACGCTGCCCGCCGTCCCGGTCAGCAGATGCCCCTCGAGGCCGTCCAGGTCGTCCCGGCCGCTGCTGGCGTAGCCGGAGGAGGCGGCTCCGACGAAGACGCCCGTGGCGGTGCCGGTGACCGCGGTGGGGTCGATGCCGGCGTACTCGAAGCTCTCCCAGGCGGTCTCCAGCAGGAGCCGCTGCTGCGGGTCCATGGCGAGGGCCTCGCGCGGGCTGATGTTGAAGAAGCCGGCGTCGAAGTCGGCCGCGTCGTAGAGGAAACCGCCCTGGTCGGTGACGGTGCCGCCGGCCTGGTCGCCGTCCGTGCCGTACAGCCGGTCGAGGTCCCAGCCCCGGTCGCTGGGGAACCCGCCGATCGCGTCGGACCCGGAGGTGACGAGCTGCCACAGCTGCTCGGGGTGGCGACACCGCCCGGGTAGCGGCAGGCCATGCCGATGATGGCGATCGGTTCGTCGGCGTCGGCGGTGACGACGGTACGCACGGTCGGGCCGGTGCCGGTGGCGTGGCCGAGCTGCTGGAACAGGTGGTCGGCCAGTCGGGCCGGGGTGGGGTGGTCGAAGGCCAGCGTCGCGGACAGCCGCAGCCCGGTCGCCGCGCCCAGCCGGTTGCGCAGTTCCACCGAGGTCAGCGAGTCGAAGCCGAGGTCCTTGAAGGCCCGGGCTGCGGGGACCGCCTGCGCCGAGGAGTGGCCCAGCACGGTCGCGGCCTGGCCGCAGACCAGGTCGACCAGCGCCTGGCGGGCGTCCGCCTCGGACAGGCCGCCGAGCCGGTCCCGCCAGGACGCCCCGGCGGTCGGCTGGTCGGCGGCCGTGCGGCGCCGTCCGGTGCCGCGCAGCAGGTGCCGCATCAGCGGCGGCACGTGGCTCGCCTCGCCGGTGACCTGGAGCCGGGCCGCGACGACGACCGACGAGACTGCCGGCAGGGCGGCGTCGAGGAGCTCGGCGCCCTCGGCCGGTGAGAGGCCGTTCATCCCGACCCGCCGCAGCCGCTGCTGGTCGTCCCCGTCGAGGTGCGCGGTCATCGCGCTGGCGGTGGCCCACATGCCCCAGGCGAGGCTGGTGGCGGGCAGGCCCTGCTGGTGGCGGTGCCGGGCGAGGGCGTCGAGGAACGCGTTGGCCGCCGCGTAGTTGCCCTGCCCCGGAGAGCCGAGGGTGGCCGCCACCGAGGAGAACAGCACGAACGCGGACAGGTCCAGGTGCCGGGTGGCCTCGTGCAGCGCCCAGCCGGCGTCCACCTTCGGCGCCAGCACCGTACGGAGGGCCGGCTCGTCGAGCGAGCCGATGGTCGCGTCGGCGAGGATCCCGGCGGTGTGGATCACCGCGGTCAGCGGGTGCGCCGGGTCGACCCCGGCGATCAGCTCGGCGACCTGCGCGGGGTCGCTGACATCGACCGCCACGGCGGTGACGTCGGCGCCTGCGTCGGTCAGGTCCCGGACCAGGGTGGCGTAGTCGTCACCACCGGCCCGGTCGGGGTGGCGGCGGGAGGCCAGCAGCAGGTGCCGCGCCTGGCCGGTGGTGACGAGGTGCCGGGCGACCACGCCGGCCAGGGTCCCGGCTGCGCCGGTGACCAGCACGGTGCCCTCGGGGTCCACCGGGGCGGGGATGCGGAGCACCACCTTGCCGACGTGCCGGGCCTGGCTGACGTACCGCAGCGCCTGCCGGGCCTGCCGCACGTCCCACGCCCGCACGGGCAGCGGCCGCAGCGCACCCTGCGCGAACAGCGCCAGGATCTCGGCCAGCATCTCGCCGATCCGGGTGCTGCCCGCCTCGTTCAGGTCGAACGCGCGGTACGTCACGCCCGGGTGGTCGGCGGCGACCATGCCCGGGTCGCGCAGGTCGGCCTTGCCCATCTCCACAAACCGGCCACCACGCGGCAGCAGCCGCAACGACGCGTCAACGAACTCCCCCGCCAACGCGTCCAACACCACGTCCACCCCGGCACCACCAGTCACCAAGGAGAAGGACCGCTCGAACTCGGTCGTACGCGACGACGCGATCCGCTCCTCAGCCACCCCCAGCCCACGCAACACGCCCCACTTACCGGGGCTGGCCGTGGCGTACACCGTCGCGCCCCAATGCCGGGCGAGCTGGATCGCGGCCATACCGACGCCACCCGCACCATTGTGGATCAACACCGACTCGCCGGCCCGCAGACCGGCCAGGTCACGCAGCGCGTAGTACGCCGTCAGGAAGACCACCGGCACGGACGCGGCCTGCGCGAAGGACCAACCGGCGGGCATCTTCGCAATGCGCTCCCGCGCGGCGACCGCCTGCGGGCCGAACCCGTACTCGAACATGCCGAGCACCCGGTCGCCGGGCGCCAGGTCGGTCACGCCGGGGCCGACCTCGACCACCACGCCCGCGCCCTCGCTGCCCATCACCGCCGCCGGATCCGGATACATCCCCAGGCCGATCAGCACGTCCCGGAAGTTGACCCCCGCCGCGCGCACGGCGATGCGCACCTGACCCGCGTCCAGAGCCACGGCCGAGGCGGGCACCATGCCGATGCCGTCCAGGGTGCCCGGGGCGACGGCGGCCAGGTGCCACGGCCCGGTCGCCGGCGGCGTCAGCTCATCGCCCGCCGGCCGCACCAGCCTCGGCACGAGGGTCCGGTCGCCGCGCAGGGCGAGCTGCCCGCCGGAGACCGACGGGTCGACCGCCGCCCCGGCCAGCACGGCGAGGACGGTCCGGTCCAGCTCGCCGTCGACGTCGGCGAGGACGATCCGTCCCGGGTGCTCGGACTGCGCGGAGCGCAGCAGGCCCCAGACCGCCGCGCCGGCCAGGTCGGTGACCTGGTCGTCGTCCCCGGCGGCCACCGCGCCCCGGGTCACCACAACCAGCTTCGCGTCCGCCACCTCGTCGGCGGCGAGCCAGGACCGCAGCACCCCCAGGACGCCGGTGGTGACCGCCCGCACGGCGTCCGGCACGGCGATGCCGGGGTCGCCGGCCGGCACCGCCAGCAGCACCTGCCGGGCCGGGTGGTCGCTCGCCGCCAGCGCCGCCACATCGGCGTGGACCGGCAGCTCCGGCAGCGCGGCCGGGGCCGACCGGCCCAGCACCGCCCACCCCGGGAGGTCGTCGACTCCGACGACGCGGTCGGCCTGCCACGCCACGTCGAACAGCGACCGGGCGGCGGCGCCGTGCGACGTCACCGCGGTCATCTCCCGCAGCACCAGGGAGTCGATCGACACCACCGGCGTGCCCGCGCCGTCGCAGGCGACCAGCCGCACCCCGGAACCGTCGCGGGTCAGCCGCACCCGCAGTGCCCGGGCGCCCGAGGCGTGCACCTGCACGCCCTCGAACGCGAACGGCACCCGCGGCCCGCCCGACGACTCCCCGGCGAACAGCAGCGCCACCGGGTGCAGCGCGGCGTCCAGCAGTGCCGGGTGCACCCCGAACGCGCTGCTCTCGTCGGCCGTCTCGTCGGGCAACGCCACCTCGGCGTACACCTCGCCGTCGGTCGACCAGACCCGCCGCACGCCCTGGAACACGGGCCCGTACGACAGGCCGTGCTCCGCCAGCCTCGGGTACCACCCGGCCAGGTCCACCTCGGTCGCGTCCGCCGGCGGCCACGCCCCGACGGTCGGCTCGTCGGCCGACGTCGGCTCCAGCACACCGTCGGCGTGCCGCACCCACTCGGTGTCGCCGTCCTCCTCGGGCTGGGAGTGGACGGCGACCGACCGGGCGCCGGAGTCGTCGGCCGCGCCGACGCGCACCTGCACGCGGACCGCGCCGGACGCCGGCAGCACCAGCGGCGCGGCGACGGTCAGCTCGCCGACCCGGGACGCGCCCACCTCGTCGCCGGCACGTACGGCCAACTCCACCAGCGCCGTGCCCGGCACCACCACGTCGCCGGACACGACGTGGTCCGTCAGCCACGGGTGCGTCGACGCCGACAGCCGGCCGGTCAGCACCACCTCGTCGTCACCGGCGAGCCGCACCGCCGCACCGAGCAGCGGATGCCCCGCCACGCCCAGGCCGGCGCCCGACACGTCGCCGACCCGCCACGGCACCACCGTGGGCCAGAACCGCTCCCGCTGGAAGGCGTACGTGGGCAGCTCGACCCGCCGCGCGCCGGTGTCGGCGAACCACTGCTGCCAGGTCACCGGAAGTCCGTGCACGTGCAGCTCGGCCAGCGCCGCCAGGAGCGCCTGCGCCTCCGGCCGGTCCCGGCGCTGGGCGGCGACGGCCAGCACGTCGTCGTCGGGCAGGATGTCCGCCGCCATCGCGGTCAGCACGCTCTGCGGGCCGATCTCCAGGAACGTGTCCACCCCGGCGTCCCGCAGGGCCCCGATCCCGTCGGCGTAGCGCACCGCCTCCCGGACGTGCCGCACCCAGTACTCCGGGGTGCGGATCTCCTCGGCGTCGGCGAGCGCCCCGGTCAGGTTCGACACGATCGGCAGCGCGGGTGCGGCGAAGGCCAACCGCTCGACGAGGCCACGGAAGCGCTCCAGGACCGGCTGCATCAGCGGGCTGTGGAACGCGTGACTCACCGTCAACCGGCGGGTACGCACACCCCGGTCCCGCCAGACCCGCTCCACCTCGTCCAGCGCCTCGACGGCGCCGGACACGACCACGGAGGTCGGCCCGTTCACCGCGGCGATGCCGACCCGGTCGGTCAGGCCGGCGATGGACTCCGCCACCGCCGCCTCGTCCGCCCCGACGGCGAGCATCCCGCCGCCGGCCGGCAGTGCCTGCATCAACCGGCCCCGCGCCGCCACCAGCAGACAGGCGTCCTGGAGGGACAGCACCCCGGCCACGTGCGCCGCAGCGATCTCGCCGATCGAGTGCCCGCCCACGAAGTCAGGCACGACGCCGAACGACTCGACGAGGCGGAACAGCGCCACCTCGACGGCGAACAGCCCGGCCTGGGTGAACGCCGTCTGGTCCAGCAGTTCCGCCTCGGCGGAGCCCTCATCCGCGAACAGCACCTCACGCAACGGGCGCGGCAGCACCCGGTCCAGATGCCCGCACGCCTCGTCCAGGGCGGCGGCGAAGACGGGGAACGTCCCGTACAGCTCCCGGCCCATGCCGGCGCGCTGCGCGCCCTGGCCCGAGAAGAGCACCGCCAGCGGACCCCGGTTCCCGGCCTGGCCCGTGGCCACCGTGCCCGACGGCTCTCCCGCCGCCAGGGCCCCCAGGCCCGCCAGCAGACTCGCGCGGTCCTCGGCGAGCACCACCGCACGTCGGTCGAGCGTCGACCGGGACACCACCGACGACCAGGCCACGTCGAGCGGGCGCGGCTCCTCGTCGTCGCCCAGCCAACGGGCCAGTCGGTCGGCCTGCGCCGACAACGCAGCCGGCTGCGCGGCGGAGAGCAGCACCGGCGCGACGGCGGGGCGGCGGGACGGGGTGGCCTCGTCGTCGGCCGGGTCGAGAGCCGGGGCCTGCTCCAGGATCAGGTGGGCGTTCGTGCCACTCATGCCGAAGGACGACACGGCGGCCCTGCGGACGTGGTCGCCGCCCGTCCACGGGCGCGCCTCGTCCAGCAGGGACACGGCCCCCGTCGACCAGTCGATGTGCGGGGACGGCTGGGCCACGTGCAGGGTGGGCGGCAGCACACCGTGCCGCATCGCCATCACCATCTTGATGACGCCGCCGGCACCGGCCGCGGCCTGCGGGTGACCGATGTTCGACTTCAGCGACCCCAGCCACAGCGGCCGGTCGGCGGGCCGTCCCTGCCCGTACGTGGCCAGCAACGCCTGCGCCTCGATCGGGTCGCCGAGCCGGGTGCCCGTGCCGTGCCCCTCGACCACGTCCACGTCGGACGGGCTGAGCCGGGCGTTCTCCAGCGCCTGCCGGATAACCCGCTGTTGGGAGGGACCGTTGGGGGCGGTCAGGCCGCTGCTGGCGCCGTCCTGGTTCACGGCGCTGCCCCGGATCACCGCCAGGACGGGGTGACCGTTGCGCTGGGCGTCGGACAGCTTCTCGACGAGCAGCATGGCGACGCCCTCGGACCAGCCGGTCCCGTCGGCGTCGGCGGAGAATGCCTTGCACCGGCCGTCGGAGGCGAGCCCCCGCTGGCGGGAGAACTCGACGAAGGCGCCGGGCGTGGCCAGGATGGTGACGCCGCCGGCCAGGGCGAGGGAGCACTCGCCGTCGCGCAGGGCCTGACCGGCGAGGTGCAGGGCGACCAGCGACGAGGAGCAGGCGGTGTCGATGGTGACGGCCGGCCCCTCCAGCCCGAAGGAGTACGCCAGCCGGCCGGACATGACGCTCGCGGCCGTGCCGGTGAGGACGTAGCCCTCCGTGCCCTCGGGCAGTTGCCGCAGCACCGACGTGTAGTCCTGCCCCGCGGTGCCGACGAACACCCCGGTACGGCTGCCCCGCACCGACGTGGCGTCGATACCGGCCCGCTCGAAGACCTCCCAGGTCACCTCGAGCAGGAGCCGCTGCTGCGGGTCCATGGCCAGCGCCTCGCGCGGCGAGATCCCGAACAGGGTCGGGTCGAACAGGCCGGCGTCCCGCAGGAAGCCGCCCCGGTTGCTGTAGGTCGTGCCGGGGTGGTCGGGGTCGGGGTCGTAGAGCCCGTCGAGGTCCCAGCCCCGGTCGTCGGGGAACGTGCCGGTGGCGTCCACGCCGCCCGCGACCAGGTCCCAGAGGTCCTCCGGTGAGGCGACCCCGCCGGGGAAGCGGCAGGCCATGCCGACGATCGCGATCGGCTCGGCATCCTCGTTCTCCAGCTCGGTCAGGCGCCGGCGCGCCAGGCGGAGCTCGGAGGTCACCCACTTCAGGTGCTCGAGGAGCTTGTCTTCGTCCGCCATGACCCACCCGCCCAGAGCTTGCTATCGATCGGAATCTGCCGATTCGTTGACCACACCACCGCCGACAGACCGGCTTCGCGCACAGGTGGGTGGAGACATGGCCGTTCGGCTCATGAACCCGACACCTGCTCCGAATTCCGGTTGTCGTGCCTGCTCAGGCGCCCGCCACGCCGGACCGTCCCGCCGACACATGCCCGCCACCGTGACTGGACGGTACTGAGCGCCCATCGCGCGCCCAACCCCTAGAGAACCCCTGATCGGCCGGCCCGCAAGGGCCGTCGCGGCGGGCCCCCGAGGGGGCTGTGACCAGCATCGCGACGGTCGCTCAGGCGGGCTGTCCGGCGACCGCCGGCAGGATGCGGCGCAGCCGCCCCGGAGGCGTCGAGCGGCGACGCCACTCCCGTGGGTAGCCCACCGAGACCTCTTCGAACCGGACCCCGTCGTACCAGGTGGTGCGTGGGATGTGCAGGTGGCCGTAGACGGCGACGCGGGCGTCGAAACGGACGTGCCAGTCCGCGGTGGCCTCGGTACCGCACCACTGCGCGAACTCCGGGTACCGCAGGATCCGGGTGGGCTCCCGGACGAGCGGGAAGTGGTTGACCAGAACGGTGGGGAGCCCACCGCGTTCCGCAGTGAGCCGGCGCTCGGTCAGGGCCAGCCGCGCCCGGCACCAGGCGTCCCGCGTCGGGTACGGGTCCGGATGCAGCAGGATCTCGTCGGTGCAGACCACGCCGACCTCGTGCGCCCGCGCCAGGGCCTGCTCCCGGGTGTACGTCCCCGCCGGCCGAAACGTGTAGTCGTAGAGCACGAACAGCGGGGCGATCCGGACCGGATCGTCGCCCTGCGGGTCCCAGACGGGGTACGGGTCCTCCGGAGTCACCACCCCGAGCTTGCGGCACAGTTCCACCAGGTGCTGGTAGCGCGCGTCTCCCCGCAGCTGGATCGGGTCCTCGCGGGGGGTCCAGAGCTCGTGGTTGCCGGGGGCCCAGATCACCTTGGCGAACCGACGGCTGAGCAGTCCCAGCGCCCACTCGATGTCGCCGACGAATTCCCCGACGTCGCCGGCGACGATGAGCCAGTCGCCGTCCCGCTCCGGCCGCAGCCGTTCGACGATGGTCTTGTTCTCCGCGTGGACCACGTGCAGGTCACTGATGGCGAGCAACTGAGGCAGGCCGGATCCGGCCATGCGGACCTCCCGTCCATCCGGGGTACCGCACGCACCCACATCCGTACCGCTCGGCTGCCGGTGGGCAGGGCGAGACGGCCTGACCGGCTCCGAGCCTACGGAGCCAGGCCCGCACAGGCACACCCCTAGACTGGCTCCCACGGACCCCTAGGCGGCCGTGACCTGGCCGCGCCCGCCTGGTCAGGGGCCTCTTCGCGCCGTCAGGGCGCCGCACCGTCCGGTCAGGACTTGCCGAACTCCCGCTGGATGATGTCGAAGAGCTCCTCTCGGCTCGCCGACTCCAACTCGTCCCCGGCGGTCGGCGCCGGCGTGGTGGCGGGTCGTCCCCGCCACGTGGCCACCAGATCCTCCAGCCGACCGATGACCGCGTCGTCGACCTGGTCGCCTGGCAGCCCGCCGAGGAGTTTGTCGAGACGCTCGATCTCCGCCACGATCGGCAACGCCGGCTGGTCGGGCGCCAACTCGGCCCGCAGGTGACCGGCGAGCGCGTTCGGGGTGGGATGGTCGAAGACGAGGGTGGCGGGCAGCGCGAGACCCGTTTCGGCGGTCAGCCGGTTGCGCAGCTCGACGGCGGTGAGCGAGTCGAAGCCCAGTTCGAGGAAGCCGCGGCCGGGTCTGATCCCGCTCGGCGTGGCGTGCCCCAGCACCGCCGCGGCGGTGCCGCGCACCAGGTCGAGCAGGATGCGGTCGCGCTCCGACCCGGAGGCGGCAGCCAGCCGCTCGCGCAGCGCCGACGCCGCGCCGCGGTCCGCGCCGTTCGACGTCTCCTCGCCCTGCCCGGGCTGTGCTTCGCGGATGTCGGTGAACAACCGAGACGGACGCAACGCCGTGAACGACGGCACGAACCGATCCCACCGCACATCCGCCACCACCACCTGCGCCTCATCACCATCCAACGCCCGCTGCAACGCCGCCACCGCCAACTCCGGCGCCATCCCCGGCAAACCACGCCGACTCAACTGCTCCCCCGCCACCCCCACCGCCATACCCGCCTCAGCCCACGGCCCCCACGCCACCGACGTCCCCACCAACCCACGACCCCGCCGCGACACCACCAACCCATCCAAAAACGCATTCGCCGCCGCATACCCCACCTGACCCGCCGAACCCCACACCCCCGCAATCGACGAAAACACCACAAACGCATCAAGATCCACATCAGCCAACAACTCATCCAACACCACCGCACCACCAACCTTCGCCCGCAACACCTCCTCCACCTCACCCACACCCACCTCACCCAACGGCGTCAACTGCGCCGCACCCGCCGCATGCACCACCGCCCGCAACCGCTCACCACGACCCGCCAAATCCGCCAACAACCCCGCCACCGCACCACGATCCGCCACATCACACGCCACCACCGACACCCGCACACCCCGCCCCCGCAACCGCCCCACCAACTCACCCACACCCGGCGCACTCTCACCCCGCCGACTCACCAACACCACATGCTCCGCACCCACACCCACCGCCCACTGCGCCACCCGCGCACCCAACGCCCCCGTGCCGCCCGTCACCAACACCGTCCCCGACAACCGGAAACCCCGGACCACACCACCACCCGCACGCACCAATCGCCGCACAAAAACCCCCGACGACCGCACCGCCACCTGATCCTCACCACCACCCGACAACACCCCACACAACCGACCCCACACACCCCCCTCCAACAAACCCGGCAAATCCACCAAACCACCCCACCGCAACGGCAACTCCAAACCCACCACCCGACCCAAACCCCACACCGCAGCACCCGCGACATCGGCCAACACGTCCGAGCTGCCGACCGACACCGCCCCACGCGTCAGCCACCACAACCGGCCCGTCCCACCGACCTCGGTCAGCGCCTGTACCACCGCCAACGCCGTTGACACCTCGGCGGCGGCCGGAACCGTGGACGGCTCCCGCGGATCAGCCAGAGACAGCAGGGACACCACGTCGGCGCCCCGGTCGTCGGGCCCCATCGCCTCCCGTAGCAGCTGCGCCACCCGGTCCCGGTCCGCGCCGGCCGGGACCAGCACCGGGACCGCCCGGTCGGCCCGGGCCGCCAGCGCCGCGGCCACCGGATGCTCCTCCTGCCCCGGCGCGATCAGCAGCAGCCAGGTTCCCGCCAACGTCGCGGAATCCGGCACGGCGGCCGTACGCCACGTCGCCCGGTACCGCCAGGAGTCGACGGCCGCCCGCTGCTGCGTCGCCCGCCGCCACCGGGCGAGCTTGGGCAGCAGCGCCGTGGACGGCTCGTCCGCGCCCACCGCCAACTCGTCGCTAAGGGCGCCGAGGTCCCCAGACTCGACCGCCGCCCAGAACTGTTCGTCGGACGGGACGTGGGTGCCCTCCGGAGCCGAGCTGGGCTGGGGATCCTCCAGCCAGTAGCGCTGCCGGTCGAAGGCGTAGGTGGGCAGCTCGACCACGCGCGGCCGAGCGCCGCTCTGACCGTGGTACGCCGCCCAGTCAACGGGCACGCCGGCAGCCCAGAGCTGCCCGACGGCGGCGGTGAGGACGGTGACGTCGGGCTGGTTGCGGCGCAGGGTGGCGACGTACCGCACGTCGTCGGCCGCTTCCGCCTCGGCTGCCATGGCGGTGAGGACCGCGTCCGGGCCGACCTCCAGGAACGTGTCCACACCCTGCTCCCGCAGCGCCACCACCCCGTCGGCGAACCGCACCGGCTGCCGCACATGCCGCACCCAGTACTCCGGATCCACCAACTCCAACGGATCCGCCACCGCACCGGTCACGTTCGACACGATCGGAACCCTCGGCACCCGCCAATCAAGCCCCGCCACCACCGACCGGAACTCAACCAACATCGGATCCATCAACCGCGAATGGAACGCGTGACTGACCGACAACTCCTTAACCCGCCAACCCCGCCCACAAGCAGCCGCCACCACCACGGCCACCTCACCCGCAGCACCCGACACCACCACCGACGCCGGACCATTCACCGCCGCCACATCCACCGCCGCACCCGACGCCTCGACGACCTCCCGCACGTCGACCTCACCGGCACCGATCGCCGCCATCACACCGCCGGCCGGCAACGCCTGCATCAACCTGCCCCG
Source organism: Micromonospora pallida (assembly GCF_900090325.1). Taxonomy (NCBI): domain Bacteria; kingdom Bacillati; phylum Actinomycetota; class Actinomycetes; order Micromonosporales; family Micromonosporaceae; genus Micromonospora; species Micromonospora pallida. The sequence goes on from NZ_FMHW01000002.1 coordinate 2,600,576, forward strand.
CGCCGCCACCAACACACACGCATCCGCCAGGGACAACATCCCCGCCACATACGCAGCCGTCACCTCACCAATCGAGTGACCCGCCAGGAAGTCCGCCCGCACACCCCACGACGCGAGCAACTCCCACAACGCCACCTCCACCGCGAACAACCCCGCCTGCGCGAAAACGGTCTGATCCAACAGGCCGGCGTCGACGGAATCCGCCTCCGCAAACACCACCTCACGCAACGAACGCGGCAGATGCGGATCGATCTCCGCACACACCGCGTCGAAAGACGCCGCGAACACCGGGAACACGCCATACAACTCCCGACCCATCCCCACACGCTGCGAACCCTGACCCGTGAACAACACCGCCCGACGACCCGCCGACACCACACCCGACAACCGGCCCTCGGCCACCACCGACAAACCCGCCGTCAACTCCTCGACCGAGCCACCCCACACCACCGCCCGATGCTCCAACGCCGCCCGCGACGTCACCAACGACCACGACACATCCACCAGCGACACCGACCGGTCCCGCACAAACGACGCCAACCGCGCCGCCTGACCCACCAGACCCCGCCCCGAACGCCCCGACACCACCCACGGCACCGGCAACCCCACCGGCGCGGCGGACGCGACCGGCACCGAAGCCGCGACCATCCCCGGCACAGACTCCACCGCCGCGGCCAGGGGCTCCACCGCCGACGCCGGCTCAAGCTCCGACGCGGACTCCGGCTGCTCGATGATCACGTGGGCGTTGGTGCCGGAGATACCGAACGACGACACCCCCGCCCGGCGCGGACGCCCGACCGCAGGCCACTCACGTGCCTCGGTCACCAGTTCCAGGGCACCCGACGACCAGTCCACGTGCGACGACGGCTCGCCCACGTGCAACGAGGCCGGCACCACCCCGGCCCGCATCGCCAGGATCATCTTGATGATCCCCGCCACCCCCGCAGCAGCCTGCGTGTGGCCGATATTCGACTTCACCGACCCCAGCAGCAGCGGCGCAGCCTCGCCACGGCCCTGCCCGTACGTCGCCAGCAGCGCCTGTGCCTCGATCGGGTCGCCGAGCCTGGTGCCGGTGCCGTGCGCCTCCACCACGTCCACGTCGGCGGCCGACAGCCCCCCGGACGCCAACGCCTGCCGAATCACCCGCTGCTGCGACGGACCATTCGGCGCCGTCAACCCATTCGACGCACCGTCCTGGTTCACCGCCGTGCCACGCACCACCGCCAACACCCGACGCCCATCACGCCGCGCGTCCGACAACCGCTGCACCACCAGCACCCCGACGCCCTCGGACCAGCCGGTGCCATCCGCCGCGTCCGAGAACGACTTGCACCGGCCGTCGGCGGACAGGCCGCCCTGGATCGAGAACTCGGCGAACGTGGCCGGGGACGCCATGACACAGACGCCGCCCGCGAGGGCCAGGTCGCACTCACCGGACCGCAACGCCTGCGCCGCCAGGTGCAACGCCACCAACGACGACGAACACGCCGTGTCCACCGTCACCGCCGGCCCCTCGAAGCCGAACGAGTACGCCACCCGACCCGACAACACGCTGGTCGCGTTGCCGGTGAGCAGGTGTCCGCCGACCTCCTGGGCACGCCCCACGGAGCCACTCGCGTACCCCTGGAAGCTGGCGCCGGCGAAGACGCCGACCGCGCCGCCCTTCAGGCTGGTGGGGTCGATGCCCGCCGACTCGACCGCCTCCCACGACGTCTCCAGCAGCAGCCGCTGCTGCGGGTCCATCGCGAGGGCCTCGCGCGGCGAGATGCCGAAGAACTCGGCGTCGAACTCACCGGCGTCGTAGACGAAGCCGCCCCTGCGGACGAAGGACGTGTCGGACAGCCCGCTGCTGAGGAAGCTGTCCCAGCCCCGGTCGAGGGGGAACTCGGAGATGCCGTCGCGTGCCGCAGAGAGCAGTTGCCACAGCTCGTCCGGCGATCCGACGCCACCCGGGAGGCGGCAGCCCATTCCGACGATCACGATCGGGTCGTCGTCCACGATGGCGACCCTGCTGTCGGCCGGCGCGTCACCCGAGGCTCCGAGCACGGTCTCCCGGATGAAGGCGACCAGGGCGGCCGGGGTCGGGTGGTCGAAGACGAGCGTGGAGGGCAGCGCGAGACCCGTTTCGGCGGTCAGCCGGTTGCGCAGCTCGACGGCGGTGAGCGAGTCGAAGCCGAGACGCTGGAACGCCCGGTCCGGCGGCACCGCTTCCACGGTGGCGTGGCCGAGCACCGCGGCGACCTGAGAGCGTACGAGGTCCAGGAGGGACGCCTCGACCTCCGGCGGCGTCAGGGCCGCCAGCCGCTCGCGCAACGCGGACGCCCGGTCGGTGGGACCGGCTTCGGTGCGGGCCACTGCCTCGATCGCCGCCTGCGCTTCGGGGATGTCGGTGAACAACCGAGACGGACGCAACGCCGTGAACGACGACACGAACCGATCCCACCGCACATCCGCCACCACCACCTGCGCCTCATCACCATCCAACGCCCGCTGCAACGCCGCCACCGCCAACTCCGGCGCCATCCCCGGCAAACCACGCCGACTCAACTGCTCCCCCGCCACCCCCACCGCCATACCCGCCTCAGCCCACGGCCCCCACGCCACCGACGTCCCCACCAACCCACGACCCCGCCGCGACACCACCAACCCATCCAAAAACGCATTCGCCGCCGCATACCCCACCTGACCCGCCGAACCCCACACCCCCGCAATCGACGAAAACACCACAAACGCATCAAGATCCACATCAGCCAACAACTCATCCAACACCACCGCACCACCAACCTTCGCCCGCAACACCTCCTCCACCTCACCCACACCCACCTCACCCAACGGCGTCAACTGCGCCGCACCCGCCGCATGCACCACCGCCCGCAACCGCTCACCACGACCCGCCAAATCCGCCAACAACCCCGCCACCGCACCACGATCCGCCACATCACACGCCACCACCGACACCCGCACACCCCGCCCCCGCAACCGCCCCACCAACTCACCCACACCCGGCGCACTCTCACCCCGCCGACTCACCAACACCACATGCTCCGCACCCACACCCACCGCCCACTGCGCCACCCGCGCACCCAACGCCCCCGTGCCGCCCGTCACCAACACCGTCCCCGACAACCGGAAACCCCGGACCACACCACCACCCGCACGCACCAATCGCCGCACAAAAACCCCCGACGACCGCACCGCCACCTGATCCTCACCACCACCCGACAACACCCCACACAACCGACCCCACACACCCCCCTCCAACAAACCCGGCAAATCCACCAAACCACCCCACCGCAACGGCAACTCCAAACCCACCACCCGACCCAAACCCCACACCGCAGCACCCGAGGTCAGGTCGGTCAGGGCTTCCGAGTCGTCCACGGAGACCGCGCCACGGGTTAACCACCACAGCCGCCCCTGGATCTCCGTGACCGCCAGCGCCTGCGCCACCGTCAGCGCCTCGACCACGCCCGCGCCGGCCAACGACATCAGCGAGATCAGCCCGGCAACCGGTCCCCCGGTCTCCAACGCGCCGGCCAGCCGGCGCGCGACCTCGTCGCGGTCCAGAACGTCCAGCACCACCGGGACCACATCGGCGCCCCGCTCCGCCAGCCCGGCCAGCAACGGGTGGTCCTCCTGGCCGGGGAGCATCAGCACCAACCAGGAGCCGGTCAGGCTCTCACTCCCGGTCACGGCCTGGCGTCGCCACACGACCCGGTACCGCCAGGAATCCACAGTCGACCGCTGCTGGGCGGCCCGCCGCCACTGCGCGAGCTTCGGCAGGACCGCGCTGAACGGTTCGTCCGCGCCGACGCCCAGCTCGCCGCCGACGAGGTCCGGGTCGCCGGACTCCACGGCCGCCCAGAACCGCCCGTCGAGAGCCTCGCCGTGCGCGTCACGGCGGGCCGAGGGCAGCGCCTCGGGCCAGTACCAGGTGTGGTCGAAGGCGTAGGTGGGCAGGTCGAGAACGCGCGGCCGGGCGCCGGCCTGACCGAGGTACGCCGCCCAGTCGACCGGCACACCCACGACCCACAACTGCCCCACAGCCGAGGTCAGCGCGACGATTTCCGTCTGGTCCCGCCGCGACACCGGGATCCGCCGCACCGCACCATCCGCGACGATCTCCGCCACCATCGCCGTCAACGTCGCGTCCGGGCCGACCTCCAGGAACGTGTCCACACCCTGCTCCCGCAGCGCCACCACCCCGTCGGCGAACCGCACCGGCTGCCGCACATGCCGCACCCAGTACTCCGGATCCACCAACTCCAACGGATCCGCCACCGCACCGCTCACATTCGACACGATCGGAACCCGCGGCACCCGCCAATCAAGCCCCGCCACCACCGACCGGAACTCAACCAACATCGGATCCATCAACCGCGAATGGAACGCGTGACTGACCGACAACTCCTTAACCCGCCAACCCCGCCCACAAGCAGCCGCCACCACCACGGCCACCTCACCCGCAGCACCCGACACCACCACCGACGCCGGACCATTCACCGCCGCCACATCCACCGCCGCACCCGACGCCTCGACGACCTCCCGCACGTCGACCTCACCGGCACCGATCGCCGCCATCACACCGCCGGCCGGCAACGCCTGCATCAACCTGCCCCGCGCCGCCACCAACACACACGCATCCGCCAGGGACAACATCCCCGCCACATACGCAGCCGTCACCTCACCAATCGAGTGACCCGCCAGGAAGTCCGCCCGCACACCCCACGACGCGAGCAACTCCCACAACGCCACCTCCACCGCGAACAACCCCGCCTGCGCGAAAACGGTCTGATCCAACAGGCCGGCGTCGACGGAATCCGCCTCCGCAAACACCACCTCACGCAACGAACGCGGCAGATGCGGATCGATCTCCGCACACACCGCGTCGAAAGACGCCGCGAACACCGGGAACACGCCATACAACTCACGGCCCATGCCGGCGCGCTGCGAACCCTGACCCGTGAACAACACCGCCCGACGACCCGCCGACACCACACCCGACAACCGGCCCTCGGCCACCACCGACAAACCCGCCGTCAACTCCTCGACCGAGCCACCCCACACCACCGCCCGATGCTCAAGCGCGGCCCGGGTCGTCACCAACGACCACGACACATCCAACGGCGACACGTCCGAACGACCACGCGCGAACGACGCCAACCGCGCCGCCTGACCCACCAGACCCCGCTCCGAACGCCCCGACACCACCCACGGCACCGGCACCACCGCAGCGTCCGCCGACCCGATCCGGTCGGCCTCGCCCTGCGACTCCGCAACCGACGCGACCACGGACTCCACCACCGCAGCCCCGGACCCCACCGCCGCCACCATCGGCTCGCCCGCCGATGTCGCCGCAAGCGCCTGCGCCGGTTCCGGCTGCTCGATGATCACATGCGCGTTCGTCCCCGAGATGCCGAACGACGACACACCCGCACGCCGGGGACGTTCCACAGCCGGCCACGCCCGCGACTCCGTCACCAACTCCACCGCACCCGACGCCCAATCCACATGCGACGACGGCGCATCGACGTGCAACGACGCCGGCACCACACCATGCCGCATCGCCAAGATCATCTTGATGATCCCCGCCACCCCCGCAGCAGCCTGCGTGTGACCGATATTCGACTTCACCGACCCCAACAACAGCGCGTCACGGTCGTCGCGGTCCTGCCCGTACGTGGCCAGCAGCGCCTGCGCCTCGATCGGATCACCCAACGTCGTGCCCGTACCGTGCGCCTCCACGACATCGACGTCCCCGACGCCCAGCCGGGCGTTCGCGAGGGCCTGACGGATCACCCGCTGCTGCGACGGACCATTCGGCGCCGTCAACCCATTCGACGCACCGTCCTGGTTCACCGCCGAACCCCGCACCACCGCCAACACCCGACGCCCATCACGCCGCGCGTCCGACAACCGCTGCACCACCAACACCCCGACGCCCTCGCCCCACGCGGTGCCGTCCGCCGAATCGGCGAAGGCCTTGCAACGGCCGTCCGCCGACAGCCCGCCCTGGCGGGAGAACTCGATGAAGGCACCCGGGGTGGCCATCACGGTGACACCACCGGCCAGGGCGAGGTCGCACTCCCCGGACCGCAACGCCTGCACCGCCAGGTGCAACGCCACCAACGACGACGAACACGCCGTGTCCACCGTCACCGCCGGCCCCTCGAAGCCGAACGAGTACGCCACCCGACCCGACAACACGCTCGCCGAGGCGCCGGTCGCGCCGAACCCGGCGAGCGACTCCCCGGCCTGACGCACGACGGTTTCGTAGTCCTGCCCGTTCGTGCCGGCGAACACCCCGACCCGGCTGCCGCGCAGCGCGAAGGGCTCGATCCGGGCGTCCTCGAACGCCTCCCAGGCGACCTCCAGCAGCAACCGCTGCTGCGGGTCCATCGCGAGGGCCTCGCGCGGCGAGATGCCGAAGAACTCCGCGTCGAATCCACCCGCGTCGGCCAGGAACGCCCCTCGCGAGACGTAGGAGTCGGTGCCGGCCAACGAGTCCAGGTCCCAGTGCCGGTTGGTCGGGAAGTCCGACATCGCGTCGACACCGGCCGTCAGCAGCTCCCAGAGACCCTCCGGAGACTCGGCTCCGGAGGGGAAACGGCAGCCCATGCCGACGATGACGATCGGGTCGTCGCCCACGACGGGGCCGGTGACGGCGGCGGGGACGGGAAGGGCCTGCCCGCCGAGCAGCTCGGCGTGGATGTGGCCCGCCAGGGCCGCCGAGTTCGGGTAGTCGAAGGCAAGCGTGCTCGGCAACGCGAGGCCGGTCGCCGCGTCGAGCCGGTTGCGCAGCTCGACCGCCGCCAGCGACGTGAAACCGAGGTCCTGGAACGCCCGGTCCGGTGCCACCCGCTCGGCGGACTCGTGGCCCAGCACGGCGGCGACCTCGGCACGCACGAGCTCGCCGAGGACGCGCAGCTGCTCCGTACCAGACATTCCCGACAGACGGAGGCGCAGTTCGGTCGCCGGCACGGGGCCGTCGGTGGTCGCCGTCGCGCCGGCCTCGGCCAGCAGGTCCCGGACCAGCGGGTGAGGGCGCCGACCGCCGGCGGCGGCCACCCGGGCCCAGTCGATGTCGGCCACCACGAGGTACGTCTCGTCGCGGTCCAGCGCCCGGGTGAGGGCGCGCACGGCCGTTTCCGGCGCCATCGCGCCGAAGCCGGTGCGGCTCAGCCGCTGCTCGAACTCACCGGCGCTCACCCCGCCGTCGGCCCACAGGCCCCAGGCGAGCGAGGTCCCGGGCAACCCCTCCGCGCGACGCCGCTGCGCCAGGGCGTCGAGGAAGGCGTTGCCCGGCGCGTAGGTGGCCTGCCCGGCGGCGCCCATGAGGCCGGCGAGGGAGGAGAAGAGCACGAAGGCCGACAGGTCCGCCCCCCGGGTCAACTCGTCCAGGTTGCGCGCGGCGTCGACCTTCGCGCGCAGGGCGGTGGCCAACTGGTCGACGCTTACCGCGTCGACGACGTTGTCGTCGAGGGCGGCAGCGGTGTGCACGACCGCGCTCAGCGGAAGCTCGTCGGGGATCGAATCGAGCAGCGCCGCGAGCGCGGCCCGGTCGGCCACGTCGCAGGACGCGAGGGTGACCCGGCTGCCGAACCCGGCGAGTTCCTCGGCGAGGGCGGTCGCTCCCGGCGCCTCGCCACCCCGCCGGCTGACCAGCAGGAGGTGTTCGGCGCCTTCGGCGGCCAACGCACGGGCGACGTGCCCACCGAGGGCCCCTGTGCCGCCGGTGATCAGCACCGTGCCGCGAGGCGTCCAGGAACGGCGCGGACCGGTGTCCCCGTACGTCGCACGAACGAGCCTGCGGGCGTGGCCGCCGTTCTGACGCAGGACGACCTCGTCCTCCGGACCGTTGCCGGCGAGCAGCGTCCGGAGCATGCGCACGGCGCTCTGGTCGGGCTGCTCGGGGACGTCGACGAGCCCGCCCCAACGGTGCGGGTGCTCGGCGCGCAGCACGCTCCCGAAGCCCCACGCCATCGCCTGCACGGGGTCGACGTGCCGGTCCCGGGACCCGACGGAGACGGCGCCACGGGTGGCGATCCAGAGCCGGGCGGTGATTCCGGCGTCCCCGAGCGCCTGCGCGAGCGCGACCGTGCCGGCGAGGCCCGTCGGCACGGAGGGGGCCCCGGCGTACGGCCGGGTGTCGAGCGCGAGCAGGGAGAGCACGGGCAGCACGTCCCCGTCGCGGCCGGCCGACGCCTCGGCGAGGTCGTGGGCGAGCCGCTTGCGGTCGCACGCGGCGTCGACCTCGACGATCCGCCCGCCTACGGCGCCGAGGGCAGTTGCCCAGTCCGTCACGGCCGCGTCGGCGTCCGCCGGCACGACGAGCAGGAAATCGGTCGCCTCGGCGCGGGCGGGGTCGTCCGTGAGCGGCTGCCAGGCCACCCGGTAGCGCCAGGAGTCGAGGGCCGCCTCGGCATCCCGGCGGCGTCGCCAGGTGGACAGCGCCGGCAGCACGTCCGCGAACGGGGCGTCGGCGTCGACGGCCAGGCTCTCGGCGAGGGTCGTCAGGTCCTCCGCTTCGATCGCCCGCCAGAAGTCCTCGTCGGCGACGGTACGCCGGGCGGCCGGCGGACGGTAGGAGCGCGTCGCGGCATTGATCCAGTAACGTCGATGATCGAAGGCGTAGGTGGGCAGGTCGACCACGCGCGGCCGGGCGCCGGCCTGACCGAGGTACGCCGCCCAGTCGACCGGCACACCCACGACCCACAACTGCCCCACAGCCGAGGTCAGCGCGACGATTTCCGTCTGGTCCCGCCGCGACACCGGGATCCGCCGCACCGCACCATCCGCGACGATCTCCGCCACCATCGCCGTCAACGTCGCGTCCGGGCCGACCTCCAGGAACGTGTCCACACCCTGCTCCCGCAGCGCCACCACCCCGTCGGCGAACCGCACCGGCTGCCGCACATGCCGCACCCAGTACTCCGGATCCACCAACTCCAACGGATCCGCCACCGCACCGCTCACATTCGACACGATCGGAACCCGCGGCACCCGCCAATCAAGCCCCGCCACCACCGACCGGAACTCAACCAACATCGGATCCATCAACCGCGAATGGAACGCGTGACTGACCGACAACTCCTTGACCCGCCAACCCCGCTCACGGCAGACCGCCACCACCGCGGCGACCTCACCCGCAGCGCCCGACACCACCACCGACGCCGGACCATTCACCGCCGCCACATCCACCGCCGCACCCGTGAGATCGATCAGCTCAGCGACAAGCTCCTCCGACGCACCCACCGCCGCCATCACCCCACCAGCCGGCAACGCCTGCATCAACCGACCCCGCGCCGCCACCAACACACACGCATCCGCCAGCGACAACATCCCCGCCACATACGCAGCGGTCACCTCACCAATCGAGTGACCCGCCAGGAAGTCCGCCCGCACACCCCACGACGCGAGCAACTCCCACAACGCCACCTCCACCGCGAACAAACCGGCCTGCGCGAAGACGGTCTGGTCCAACAAAGCGGCGTCGGCCGAACCCTGCTCGGCGAACGCCACCTCACGCAGCGCACGCGGCAACAAGCCATCGAACTGGGCGCACACCTCGTCGAAGGAAGCCGCGAACACCGGGAACGTGTCGTACAACTCACGGCCCATACCGGCGCGCTGCGAACCCTGACCCGTGAACAACACCGCCCGACGACCCGCCGACACCACACCCGACAACCGGCCCTCGGCCACCGCCGACAGACCCGCCGTCAACTCCTCGACCGAGCCACCCCACACCACCGCCCGATGCTCAAGCGCGGCCCGGGTCGTCACCAACGACCACGACACATCCAACGGCGACACGTCCGAACGACCCCGCGCGAACGACGCCAACCGCGCCGCCTGACCCACCAAACCCCGCCCCGAACGCCCCGACACCACCCACGGCACCGGCAACCCCACGAGCGCGCCCCCGGCGGACGCCGGCTCCGGCTCCCCCTGCTCGATGATGACGTGCGCGTTCGTCCCCGAGATGCCGAACGACGACACGCCCGCGCGCCGGGGACGTTCCACAGCCGGCCACGCCCGCGACTCCGTCACCAACTCCACCGCACCCGACGACCAGTCCACATGCGACGACGGCGCGTCGACGTGCAACGACGCCGGCACCACACCATGCCGCATCGCCAAGATCATCTTGATGATCCCCGCCACCCCCGCAGCAGCCTGCGTGTGACCGATATTCGACTTCACCGACCCCAACAACAGCGCGTCACGGTCGTCGCGGTCCTGCCCGTACGTGGCCAGCAGCGCCTGCGCCTCGATCGGGTCACCCAACGTCGTGCCCGTACCGTGCGCCTCCACGACATCGACGTCCCCGACGCCCAGCCGGGCGTTCGCGAGGGCCTGACGGATCACCCGCTGCTGCGACGGACCATTCGGCGCCGTCAACCCATTCGACGCACCGTCCTGGTTCACCGCCGTGCCCCGCACCACCGCCAACACCCGACGCCCATCACGCCGCGCGTCCGACAACCGCTGCACCACCAGCACCCCGACGCCCTCGGACCAGCCGGTGCCGTCCGCCGCGTCCGAGAACGACTTGCACCGGCCGTCGGGGGCCATGCCCCGCTGGCGGGAGAAGTCGATGAACGTCTCGGGCGTCGCCATCACGGTGACGCCACCGGCCAGCGCCAGGTCGCACTCACCGGACCGCAACGCCTGCACCGCCAGGTGCAACGCCACCAACGACGACGAACACGCCGTGTCCACCGTCACCGCCGGCCCCTCGAAACCGAACGAGTACGCCACCCGACCCGACAACACGCTGCTGGCCGTGCCGACGCCCAGGTAGCCGTCGAGAGCCTCCGGAACGTCGGCCAGCCCGGCGGCGTGGTTGTGGTACATCATGCCGGCGAACACGCCGACCGGGCGGCCCCGGAGTGCGAGCGGGTCGATCCGGGCGTCCTCGATCGCCTCCCACGAGGTCTCCAGCAGCAGCCGCTGCTGCGGGTCCATCGCGAGCGCCTCGTGCGGCGAGATCTTGAACAGGGTGGCATCGAAGTCGCCGGCATCGGCCAGGAAGCCGCCCTCACGGGCGTAGCTGCTGCCCCTGCGCCCACCGGACGGGTCGTACAGGTCGTCGACGTCCCACCCCCGGTCGGCGGGGAAGCCGGTGATGCCGTCCCCACCGGACACGAGCAGGTCCCACAACTGTTCCGGGGAGCGTACGCCGCCGGGGTAGCGGCAGCTCATGCCGACGATCGCGATCGGCTCGTCGAGCGCCGCGACGGCAGCGACCGGGGCCGGCAGCGGACCGGCGTCGGTCCCGGTCTCGGCGTCCAGGTGGTCGGCCAGGCTGAGCGGGGTCGGGTGGTCGAAGACCAGGGTCGCCGGCAGTCGCAGGCCGGTCACCGCGCCCAGCCGGTTGCGCAGCTCGACGGCGGTCAGCGAATCGAAGCCCAGCTCGGTGAACGGGCGTCCGGCCTCGACGGCGGCGGCGTCGGCGTACCCGAGCACCGCCGCGACCTGCTCGAGGACGAGCCGCAGCAGGGCCGCGGCGCGCTCCTCGCGGGCGAGCCCGGCCAGCCGTTCGGTCAGGGCGACGGTCTCCGCCGGGCCGGACCGCGCGGCGCGGCGCCGGGGCGCGCGGACCAGACCACGCAGGACCGACGGCAAGGTGCCCGCCTCGGCCTGGGCGCGCAGCGCCGGGCCGTCCAGCGCCATCGGCACCAGCGCGGGCAGGCCGGTGAGCAGGGCGGCGTCGAAGAGCGCGAGGCCGTCCGCCTGGGGGATCGACCGGACGCCCGCACGGGCCAGCCGGTCGGTGTCGGCCCGGTCGAGGCCGGCGGTCATGCCGCCGCCCGACTCGACCCACGGCCCCCAGGCCAGGGAGAGCGCCGGAAGGCCCGCGGCCCGCCGCCGATGGGCGAAAGCGTCCAGGAAGGCGTTCGCCGCCGCGTAGTTGGCCTGGCCGGGGCTGCCCGTCACGCCCGCCGCCGAGGAGTAGGTGACGAACAGCGCGAGGCCCCTGCCGGCGGTCAGCTCGTGCAGGTGCGCGACGGCGTCCACCTTCGGCCGGAGCACCTCGCCGAGGGACTCGGCGGTGAGCGAGGTCAGGGTGCGGTCGGCCAGCACGCCGGCGGTGTGCACCACGCCGGTCAGCGGGTGCGCCGGGTCGATCCGGTCCAGCAGCGCGGCGAGTGCGTCGGAGTCGGCGGCGTCGCACGCCTCGACCGTCGCGGTGGCGCCCAGGTCGGCGAGGTCGGCGAGCAGGTCGGCGGCGCCGTGCGCGTCGGCCCCGCGCCTGTTGGTCAGCACCAGGTGGCGGACCCCGTGCCGGGTGACCAGGTGGCGGGCGAGGAACGCGCCCAGGGCGCCGGTGCCGCCGGTGACCAGCACCGTGCCGTCCGGCTCCAGCGACGGCGCCGGTGCGTCGCGTTCCGGGGCGGCGACGAGCCGGGGCACCCGGACCACGCCGTCGCGCACCGCCGCCTGCGGCTCGTCGGTGGAGAGCAAGCCGGCGAGGGCGGACGCGGAACTCTCCTGGTCGTCGACGTCGACGACCAGGAACCGGCCGGGGTGTTCGGCCTGCGCCGATCGGAGCAGACCCCACACGGCGGCGCCGGCCAGGTCGGCGACGTCCGCGTCGTCGTCCACGGCGACGGCGCCGCTGGTGAGGACCACCAGCCGGGACCCGCCGGTGTGCCGCTCGGCGGCGAGCCAGCCCTGGAGTACGGCGAGGACCTCGGCGAGCAGGTCGTGCACCGGGCCGGGATCGGTCGCCGCGGCACCGGCCACCGGGAACAGCACGACGTCGGGCACCCCGGCGTCGAACAGCGCGTCGAGGCCGGCGTGCCGGACGGCGGCCAGGCCGGACGGCAGCGGCGCGGGACGGTCGCCGAGCACCGCGCAGGTCGTGCCATCGGCGGTGCCGGCGCCGCCGACGTGCCGGGTCCAGTCGAGGCGGAACAGCGAGCGACGCCACGGGGACCCACCGGAGGTGAGTTCCCCGGCCGGCAGGGGCCGCAGCACCAGGGTCCCGACCCGGGCGACCGGCTCGCCGGCGGCGTCCGCGACCAGCATGGTCACCGTGTCCGGGCCGGTGGGGGTCAGCCGTACCCGCAGCGTGTCGGCGCCGTGGGCGGACAGCGTCACGTCCGACCAGGAGAACGGTAGCCGGGCCTGGCCGGGGTCGACGATGCCCAGCCCGACCGCCTGCACGGCGGCGTCGAGCAACGCCGGGTGCAACCAGTACCCGCCGGCCTCGTCGGCCGCCGGCTCGGGCAGCGCCACCTCGGCGTACACGTCGGTGCCGACCCGCCACGCGGCCCGCAGCCCCTGGAAGGCCGGGCCGTAGGCGAACCCGGCCTGCGCCGCCCGCCCGGTCAGTTCCGACACGTCCGCGGCGGTGGCGCCGGTCGGCGGCCAGTCCGCCAGCGTGGCCCCGCTGTCTCCCGGCTCCGGGGCGAGCAGGCCGGTGGCGTGCCGGACCCACAGGTCGTCGGTGCCGGACCGGCGGGCGTGGACCGTCAGCTGCCACGCCCCGCCGCCGGTGCGTTCGGCGGCGACCTGCACGTCGACGCCGCCGGACTCCGGCAGCACCAGCGGCGCCTCCAGGGTCAGCTCGGCGAGCCGGTCGGCGCCGACCTCCGCGCCGGCCCGCAACGCCAGTTCCACGAACCCGGTTCCGGGGAAGAGCACCACGTCGCGTACCGCGTGCTCGGCCAGCCAGGGCTGGCTCTCCACCGACAGCCGGCCGGTCAGCGTCACCTCGTCGCCGTCGGCCGAGCGGAACACCGCGCCGAGCAGCGGGTGGCCGGTCGGGGTCAGCCCGGCGGCGGTCACGTCGGCGGCGTGCGGCAGGGGCAGCAGCCAGTAGCGCTGACGCTGGAACGCGTACGTCGGCAGGTCGACCGGCACGGGCGGGCCCTCGAACAGGGCCGTCCATTTCACCGGCACGCCCCGGGCCCAGACGGTGGCCGCGGCGGCCAGCGCGCTCGCCGCCTCGTCCTGGTCGGCACGCAGCATCGGGGCGCACACCGCCTGGTCCGAGCCGACGATCTCCTGGGTCAGCGCGGAGAGCACCCCACCCGGACCCACCTCGACGTACGCGCCCACCCCGAGCTCACGCAGGGTGGCCACGGCCGCGTCGAAGCGGACCGTGTCGCGGACGTTGCGCAGCCAGTACGCCGGGGAGCGCACCTCGTCGGGGTCGAGCACCGCACCGGTCACGGTGGAGACCACGGGGATCCGGGGCGCCGCGAAGGTCAACTGCCCGAGCACGTCGCCGAACGCGTCGAGCATCGGGTCCATCCGGGCGGAGTGGAACGCGTGGCTGACCCGCAGCCGCCTGGTGTTCCGGCCGAGGGCCGCGAAGTGCCCGGCGACCGCCAGCACCGCGTCCTCGTCACCGGAGACGACGACGGACTCCGGGCCGTTGACGGCGGCCAGCCCGGCACCGGCCGCCTCGCCGGCGGTGGTCAGGTGGTGGCGGACCTCCGCCTCGGTGGCGCGGATGGACACCATCGCGCCGCCGGTGGGCAGCGCCTGCATGAGGGTGCCCCGGGCGGCGACCAGACGGGCGGCGTCCGGCAGCGACAGCACACCGGCGACGTGCGCGGCGGCCACCTCGCCGACCGAGTGTCCGGTCACGAAGTCCGGCACGACGCCCCAGGACTCGACGAGCCGGTAGGTCGCCACCTCGACCGCGAACAGCGCCGCCTGGGCGTACCCGGTGCGGTCGAGCACCTCGGCGGGACCGTCGAGCACGCCGCGCACGGGCCGGTCGAGGTGCCGGTCCAGTTCCACGCAGACGGCGTCGAAGGCCGCGGCGAAGACCGGGAACGCAACGTACAGTTGCCGGCCCATCCCGATGCGCTGGGCGCCCTGCCCGGTGCAGAGCACGGCGACCCGGGTGGGGCTGGCGACCCCGCGCCGCACGGACGCCGCCGGGACGCCGTCGGCGATCGCGCCGAGCCCGGCGGCCAACTCGTCCCGGTCGGCCCCGAGCACCACCGCCCGGTATTCCAGGACCGATCGTCCGGCGGCGAGGGCCCGACCCACCGCGGCCGGCGCGACGTCGGGGTGGTCGGCCAACCAGGAGCGCAGCCGGTCGGCCTGGGCGCCGAGCGCGACGGCGCTGCGCGCGGAGACGACCCACGGCAGCGGATCGGGTCCGGCGACGGCGTCGGTGTCGGCGGCCGGCTGCGGCGCGGGCGGAGCGGCCTCGACGACGACGTGGGCGTTGGTGCCGCTGACGCCGAAGGAGGAGATGCCGGCCCGCATGGGTCGGGACCCGCGCGGCCACGGGCGCGGCTGGCGGAGCAGGCTCACCGCGCCAGCCGACCAGTCGACGTGCGGGGACGGCTCGTCGACGTGCAGGGTCCGCGGCAGAACGCCGTGGCGCATCGCCATGACCATCTTGATCACGCCGGCGACGCCGGCCGCGGCCTGGGTGTGCCCGAGGTTGGACTTGATCGAGCCGAGCCAGAGGGGCCGGTCGTCGGTCCGGCCCCGGCCGTAGGTGGCGAGCAACGCCTGCGCCTCGATGGGGTCACCGAGGCGGGTGCCGGTGCCGTGGGCCTCCACCGCGTCCACGTCGGCCGGGGAGAGCCGGGCGTTCGCGAGGGCCTGGCGGATCACCCGCTGCTGCGACGGGCCGTGCGGCGCGGTGAGGCCGTTCGAGGCGCCGTCCTGGTTGACGGCGGTGCCGCGCACCACGGCGAGCACCGGGTGGCCGTTGCGCTGGGCGTCGGAGAGCCGTTCCAGCAGCAGCAGCCCGGCGCCCTCGCTCCAGCCGGTGCCGTCGGCGGCGGCGGCGAAGGACTTGCACCGTCCGTCCGGGGACAGGCCGCGCTGGCGGCTGAAGCCGATGAACGTGTCGGGGCTGGACATGACGGTGACGCCGCCGGCCAGCGCGAGCGTGCACTCGCCGGAGCGCAGGGCCTGCGCGGCGAGGTGCAGCGCCACCAGCGAGGACGAGCAGGCCGTGTCGACGGTCACCGCCGGGCCCTCGAACCCGAAGGTGTACGCGATCCGGCCGGAGACGACACTGCCGTGGTTGCCGGTGCCGACGAACGCCTCGACCTCCTCCGGCACGCCGTTGAGCCGGGAGACGTAGTCGTGGTACATGACGCCGGTGAAGACGCCCGTCCGGCTGCCCTTGAGGGAGTCGGCGGCAATGCCGGCCCGTTCGACCGCCTCCCAGGCGACCTCCAGCAGCAGCCGCTGCTGCGGGTCCATCGCCAGCGCCTCGCGGGGGGAGATGCCGAAGAACCCGCCATCGAACTCGCCGGCGTCGTGCAGGAAGCCACCCTCCCGGGTGTACGACTTGCCGTGCGCGTCCGGGTCGGGGTCGTAGAGGTTCTCCACGTCCCAGCCCCGGTCCGCCGGGAACGGCGTGACGGCGTCGACGCCGGACTCGACCAGCCGCCACAGCGCCTCGGGGGTCCGCACCCCGCCCGGGTAGCGGCAGCCCATCCCCACGATCGCGATCGGCTCGTGATTCTGCTCGTCGACGGCCCTCAGGCGTTCGCTGGTCTCGTGCAGGTCAGCGGTGACGCGCTTGAGGTACTCGCGGAGCTTGGCTTCGTTCGCCATCGGGTTGATCACCTGTCGCTAAGGGGCAAGCGGCGGACTCGTGGTCAGGATCGGCCGAACTTCTGGTCGATGAAGTCGAACAGCTCGTCGTCCGAGGCATCGTCGAGGGCCTGGCTGACGTCGGCCGGCCGGTCGGTGGCGTCGCTCCACCTGGTGACCAGCGCCCGGAGGCGGACCGCCACGGCGGTCCGCGTCTCGTCGTCGCCGACCAGTCGTTCCAGCTCTTCCGGCCCGGTCGCGGCGAACGCGGCCTCCAGCCGGTCCAGCTCGGCCAGCAGGCCCGCTTCGGACGCCGGCGGGGCGGCGTCGACCAGCAGGAAATCGGCAAGGGCGGCGGGCGTGGGGCAGTCGAAGATCAGGCTCGCCGGCAGCCGGATCCCGGTGAGGGCGGCCAGCCGGTTGCGCAGCTCCACCGCGGTCAGCGAGTCGAAGCCGAGGCCCGTGAACGTCTGCCCGGAGGGCACGACGGTGGCCGGTGGGTAGCCGAGCACCTCGATGACCTGCGCCTTGACCAGGTCCTCCACCAGCCGGCCACGCTCGGCCTCGGGCGTGCCGGCCAGGCGTTGCGCGAAGGACGGCCCGCCGCCGTCGCCGCCGCCGTCGACGACGCGCCGCCGGGCCCGGACCAGGCCGCGCAGCGGCGCCGGGAGCTGGCCGGCGTCGGACTGGCGGCGCAACGCGGCGGGGTCGAGCAGCGCCGGCACCAGGTGGGGACGGCCGCCGCGCAGGCTGGCGTCGAAGAGGTGCAGCGCCTGGTCGGCGCCGAGCGGGCTAAGGCCGTTGCGGCTCATCCGCTGCCGCTGGGTGGCGTCGAGGGCACCGGTCATCCCGCTGTCCGCGGCCCAGAGACCCCAGGCCAGGGAGGTCGCGGCGAGGCCCGAGGCACGCCGGTGGTGGGCGAGGCCGTCCAGGAACGCGTTCGCTGCGGCGTAGTTACCCTGCCCGGGGCCGCCGAGAACGCCGGCGACCGACGAGAAGAGGACGAACATCGGCAGGTCCTGCCCTCGGGTGAGCTCGTGCAGGTGCCAGGCGGCATCGGCCTTGGCGGACAGCACGGCGGACACCCGCTCGGGAGTCAGCGCCGAGATCACCGCGTCGTCGAGGACACCGGCGGCGTGGACCACGCCGGTGAGCGGGTGCTCGGCGGGGACGCCGGCCAGCAGCGCGGCGAGGGAGTCCCGGTCGGCCACGTCCCCGGCCACCAACCGGACCTGCGCGCCCAGCGCGGTCAGCCCGGTCAGCAGCTCCGCCGCCCCGGGGGCGTCCGCCCCCCGCCGGCTGACGAGCAGCAGACGTCGCACCTTGTGCGCGCTGACCAGGTGCCGGGCCAGCAGGCCGCCGAGGGCGCCGGTGGCACCGGTGACCAGGACCGTCCCGTCGGGGTCGAGTTCGGCGCCCAGCGCGGGATCGAGCGCGGCGGGCGTGAGCCGGGGTGCCAGCACCCGGTCGTCCCGGACCGCCAGTTGGGGTTCGCCGGTGGCGACCGCGCGGGCCACCAGGTCCACCGTGCCGGCAGCCCCGTCGGGTTCCGGCCGCCGCGCCTCGTCGAGGTCCACCAGCACGAAGCGGTCGGGGTGCTCCGCCTGGGCCGAGCGCAGCAGGCCCCAGACCGCGGCGCCGGGCAGGTCGGTCGCCCGGTCGGTATCGCCGGCGGGGACGGCCCCCCGGGTCAGTACGACCAGCCGCCGCTCCGCCAGCCGGTCGTCGGCGAGCCAGCCCTGGACGGCGGCCAGCACGGCAGCGAGCCGGGTCCGGGTCGCGGCGGGGACCGGGGCGCGCTCGTCGTCGGCGTACGCCGCGAGCAGCACCAGCTCCGGGTCGAGCAGGCCGGCGTCGACCGCCTCGGCCAGCTCGGTGAGCCCGTACCTGGCGAGTCCGGACAGGCCGGACGGGCCGTCGCCGAGGAGCACCGCGCGGGCGGTCGCCGGGACGCCCAGCGGCACGGCCTGCCAGGCGACGTCGAACAGCGAGTCGACGCCCGCGCCGGGGCCGCGTACCTGGTCGGCGGTCACCGGGCGGGAGACCAGTGAGGCGATCCGGGCGACGGGGGCGCCGGCCGGGTCGGCCAGGGTGAGGGTGACGCCGCCGCCGCTGCGCCAGGCGCGTACCCGCAGCGCGGTCGCGCCGACCGCAGAGAGGGTGACGCCGGTCCAGGCGAAGGGCAGGCGTACGCCGGACGCCTCCCCGTCGTCGTCGAGCAGGCCGACGACGTGCAGCGCCGCATCCAGCAGTGCGGGGTGGATGCCGAAGCCGTTGACCTCGGTGCCGTCGGGCACCGCCACCTCGGCGCACACCTCATCATCGGTACGCCAGACGGCGCGCAGGCCCCGGAAGAGCGGGCCGTACTCGACGCCCAGGCGGGACAGCTCGGTGTAGACCTCGTCGACCGCGACGACGGAGGCGGCCGTGGGCGGCCAGGGCGACGGTTCGGACCCGTCGGGCTGCGGTGCGGCGGGTGAGAGAACGCCCGCCGCGTGGCGGCTCCACTCCCCGTTCGGGTCGGCCGCAGCCTGGGAGTGGATGGTGACCGTCCGGCGTCCCTCCTCGTCCGCCGTGCCCAGCTTCACCTGCACCGCCCGGACGCCCTGCTCGGTGAGCGCCAGTGGGGCATCCAGGGTCAGCTCGTCCAGCGTCTCGCAGCCGACCTGCGCGCCCGCGTGCAGAACCATCTCGACCAGGGCGGCGCCGGGCACCACCACCGAGTCCCAGACGACGTGTTCGGCGAGCCACGGATGGGTCTTCGCGGATAGCTCGGTGCCGAAGACCCGTACGTCGTCGTCGGCCACGCGCACGGCGGCGCCGAGCAGCGCATGGTCGACGGGGCGGACGTCGAGCCCGGGCGCCCCCGCGCCGCCGGTGGCGGTGTTGAGCCAGTAGCGCTGGTGGTCGAAGGCGTAGGTGGGCAGGGCGACCGTGCGGGGCCGGGCCCCGCCGCCGGTGAGGTATCCGGCCCAGTCGACGTGGCCGCCGGTGACGTACCGCTCGGCCAGGGCGGTGCGCAGCGTGGCGGCCTCGGAGTGGCCGGCACGCAGGGTGGCGGTGAACCGGACGTCGCCGGTCGCCTCGACGCAGTCCTGCGCCATCGCGGTCAGTACGGCGTCGGGGCCGACCTCCAGGAAGTGCGTCACGTCCTGCTGGTGCAGGGTACGTACCGCGTCGGCGAACCGCACCGGCTGCCGCACGTGCCGCACCCAGTAGCCCGGATCGGTGATCTCCCCCGCGTCCACCACCCCACCGGTCACGTTCGACACGATCGGAACCCTCGGCACCCGCCAATCAAGCCCCGCCACCACCGACCGGAACTCAACCAACATCGGATCCATCAACCGCGAATGGAACGCGTGACTGACCGACAACTCCTTGACCCGCCAACCCCGCCCACAAGCAGCCGCCACCACCACGGCCACCTCACCCGCAGCACCCGACACCACCACCGACGCCGGACCATTCACCGCCGCGACGTCAGCCGCCGCACCCGCAGCGTCAATGACCTCCCGCACCGCAGCCTCGGGCGCACCGACCGCCGCCATCACCCCACCAGCCGGCAACCCCTGCATCAACCGACCCCGCGCCGCCACCAACACACACGCATCAGCAAGCGACAACATCCCCGCCACATACGCAGCGGTCACCTCACCAATCGAATGACCAGCCAGGAAATCCGCCCGCACACCCCACGACGCGAGCAACTCCCACAACGCCACCTCCACCGCGAACAACCCCGCCTGCGCGAAGGCGGTCTGGTCCAACAAAGCGGCGTCGGTCGAACCCCGCTCGGCGAACGCCACCTCACGCAACGAACGCGGCAGATGCGGATCGATCTCCGCGCACACCGCGTCGAAAGACGCCGCGAAGACCGGGAACACGTCGTACAGCTCACGACCCATACCCGCACGCTGCGAACCCTGACCCGTGAACAACACCGCCCGACGACCCGCCGACACCACACCCGACAACCGGCCCTCGGCCACCGCCGACAAACCCACCACCAGCTCGTCAACGCCCGAGCCCCACACCACCGCCCGATGCTCCAACGCAGCCCGAGTCGTCACCAACGACCACGACACATCCAACGGCGACACGTCCGAACGACCCCGCGCGAACGACGCCAACCGCGCCGCCTGACCCACCAAACCCCGCTCCGAACGCCCCGACACCACCCACGGCACCGGCACCACCGCCGGCGCGACGGGCGCCGGAACGGACTCCGGCTCCGCTGGGGCCTCGGGATCGACCTCGGGCTCCGGCTGCTCCAGGATCACGTGCGCGTTCGTCCCGGAGATACCGAACGACGACACACCCGCCCGACGCGCACGCCCCACACCCGGCCACGCCCGCGACTCCGTCACCAACTCCACCGCACCCGACGACCAGTCCACATGCGACGACGGCGCATCGACGTGCAACGACGCCGGCACCACACCATGCCGCATCGCCAAGATCATCTTGATGATCCCCGCCACCCCCGCAGCAGCCTGCGTGTGACCGATATTCGACTTCACCGACCCCAACAACAACGGCACATCCCGACCCTGCCCATACGTCGCCAACAACGCCTGCGCCTCGATCGGATCACCCAACGTCGTGCCCGTACCGTGCGCCTCCACCACATCCACATCAGCCGCCGACAAACCCGCAGACGCCAACGCCTGCCGAATCACCCGCTGCTGCGACGGACCATTCGGCGCCGTCAACCCATTCGACGCACCGTCCTGGTTCACCGCCGTGCCACGCACCACCGCCAACACCCGACGCCCATCACGCCGCGCGTCCGACAACCGCTGCACCACCAACACCCCGACGCCCTCGGCGAGCGCCGTGCCGTCCGCCGAATCGGCGAACGCCCGGCACCGGGCCACCGGGGACAGGTTGCCCTGCCGGGTGAAGTCGACGAACACCGCCGGGGTGGGCATCACCGTCACACCACCGGCCAGGGCGAGGTCGCACTCGCCGGACCGCAACGCCTGCACCGCCAGGTGCAACGCCACCAACGACGACGAACACGCCGTGTCCACCGTCACCGCCGGCCCCTCGAAACCGAACGAGTACGCCACCCGACCCGAGGCGATGCTGCCCGCGTTCCCGAGACCCAGGTAGTCCTCCACACCCGCCGGCGGGGTCTCCGGCGGATGGGCGTACCCGCTGTGGGTCATACCGGCGAAGACCCCGACCCGGGCGCCCTTCAGGCTGGTGGGGTCGATGCCCGCCGACTCGACCGCCTCCCACGACGTCTCCAGCAGCAGCCGCTGCTGCGGGTCCATCGCGAGCGCCTCGCGCGGCGAGACCCCGAAGAGCCGGGGGTCGAACTCGGCGGCGTCGGACACGAAGCCGCCCTCGCGGACGGAGGAGGTGCCGGGCCGGGACCGCTCGGGGTCGTAGAGGGTGTCCAGGTCCCAGCCACGGTCGGCGGGGAAGGAGGCGATGGCGTCGCCGCCGGCTGCGACGAGGTCCCACAGCTCCTCGGCCGTCCGCACCCCGCCGGGGAACCGGCAGCCGGTGCCGACGATCGCGACCGGCTGCTGCGCGTCGGCCTCGACGTCACGGAGCCGTTGCCGGGTCCGCCGCAGGTCGGCGGTGACTTTCTTCAGGTACTCCCGGAGCTTGTCTTCGGTGTCCATCAACCCAGCCCATCGCGATGCACGGCGGAGACTCGACGTAAGCGACGGTACGAATGGCAGAAGTCTCAGGCGACACCTGTATCTGTCGTTCGGCTCGCTCGGCCGAAAGCCACGAGAATCCCTATCTGCGGGGAGAAGTTATTGGGTGTGCGCGAGCGCGGACAACCCCTAACCAGGCAACGGGCCAGCTAGGGGTGTCCGCCCCCGACCCGCCGCACTAGCGTCGCCTCGACCGGGTCTGACACGATCCGGTCGGTAATCGCAGTCGCCGGAGGGACCGCCAGGGATGACCACGCCAGATACCGACAACGGCTTGTGGGTGCGACGCTTCCACCCGGCTCCGGGTGGCGCCAGGCGGTTGGTGTGCCTGCCTCACGCCGGCGGGTCGGCCAGCTTCTACTTTCCTGTCTCCCGCAGCCTCTCCCCCGCCGTGGAGGTGCTGTCGATCCAGTACCCGGGCCGGCAGGACCGGCGCCACGAGAAGTGCGTCGGTGACGTCCACCGACTCGCGCGGGAGGTCTTCACCGTGCTGCGGCCCTGGCTGGACGAGCCGGTAGCCATCTTCGGCCACAGCATGGGGGCCAGCGTCGGTTTCGAGCTCGCCCGGCTGATCGAGCAGGACGGCGGTACGGCGGCGCACCTGTTCGCGTCCGGACGCCGTGCACCGTCGCAGCCCCGGCACGAGACGGTGCACCTACTCGACGACGAGGGCCTGCTGGCCGACGTGAGGAAGCTGAGCGGCACCAACTCCGCCGTCCTCGGGGACCCGGAGATGCTGCGGGCCGCGCTGCCGGCGATCCGCAGTGACTACCGGGCCGCGGAGACCTACACCTATCGGCCGGGTCCACCGCTGAGCTGCCCGATCACCGTCTTCACCGGCGACGACGACCCGAAGACGACGGTCGAGGAGGCCCGGGCCTGGTCGACCCACACCACCGGACCGTTCGACCTCAAGGTCTACCCGGGCGGGCACTTTTTCCTGGCCGAGCACCAGCTGGCGGTCCTGCGGGCCATCTCGACCGCCCTGAGCGCGGCGCCGGCCATCTGATCCCACCGGCCGAGGGGCCCGTCCACCGGTGTCACGACCGGTCGGCGGGCCCCTCGTCCGTGCGGGGCGTCATCGCTTGTGGCCGACCGCGATCACGTAGTCGAGCTGCGCCAGCTCGCGCTTCATGAGGTCCTGGTTCTTCCAGTGCGCGGCCATGCTCTTGCGCACGGCGGGCTTGACGACAGCGCGGAACTCGGGGTCGTCGGTCCGGCCGGCCATGTACGCCCGCCAGCCCTCCCAGGTGCGGTCCTTGATCGAGTGCACCTCCGGGTTGGCGAAGCCGGCCTCGACGAGCTCCTGCCGGTACGTGTCCCGGTCGTGCCAGTTCTCCTTCGGGATGCTGAACTTGACGAAGCTCAGCGGTCCCGACTGGATGGCCGCCCGCACGACGTTGGCGCTGACCGGGATGATGTCGGCCGTGGCCAGCACGCCACCCGGACGGAGCACCCGCAGCGCCTCGGCGAAGAACGCGCTGCGCGGGTAGAAGTGGAAGGCGGACTCCAGGGCGACGACCCGGTCGAAGGTGTTGTCATCGAAGGGCAGTTCGGTGGCACTGCCCAGCCGGAAGTCCGTCCGGTCCGCGAAGCCCTCCTCCTGCGCCCGGCGCTGTGCCGACTCGACGTGGTGCGGGGTGATGTTGAGTCCGTAGATCTTGCCGACCTGGCGCTCGCGCAGCCACTTGAAGTCCTGGTCGGCGTAGCCGAAGCCGACGTCGAGGACGGTCTCGTCGGGCTTGATCCCGGCGGCGTCGGCCAGCTTGTCGGCCAGCGCCTCGGCCGCCGTATCGAGGTCGGTGACCCCGTCCTCCCAGTAGCCGACGTTCATGTAGTGGGTACGGCGCGCCGCGAACTCCACGTCGGGTGACTGGATCTCGTAGAAGCGCCGGACCCGGGTGATGGGGTCGGCCGTGAAGACCGTGCGGATCGCCCGGCCGGCGATCTTCAGGTTCTCGAACATGTGGAGTTCCTTCCGGTGGGTGGGATGCTGGTCAACCGCGCCGGACCTGCTCGCGCAGGTCCTCGACGAGCGCGGGCACACCGGCCGGGTCGGCGGCCGTGCCGAAGACGTAGAAGTCGGGCCGGATGAGCACCGCCACGGCGTCATACCGCTTGAGGTGGGACAGGTACACGTCGTCGAGGTCGAAGGCGGTCGGCGCGGCGCCGGGTCCGGGGGCGGGCGCGCCGGCGGGAACGACCCGGACGACCCGGGCATCGAGCGAATCCAGGAAGGCCCGGGCGTCCGCGTCGAGCAGGCCGTCGGGCTCCTCGGCGCAGACCAGGGCGAAGCCGGTGCCGACGACCTCGTCGAAGAGCCCGGCGCGACCGTCGACCTCGACGCGCCCCTGCGGCATCGGCACGCCCGCGCCGGCAGCGGGGGCTACGGCCGTACCGTGCAGGACCCCTCCGGCCAGGGGCTCCAACAGGGAACGGGTGCGCGGCCGGGAGGTGCGCCGGCGCAGTTCGGCGAGCATGACGGCGTCCCGGCCGGCCGCGGCGGTGCGGTCGGTCTCGCAGATGACCGTGCCCGAGTCCATGGACATCCGGATGGCGTGCTGCACGTGCGCGCAGCGCTCCTCCTGGTAGGTGTCCAGCAGGGCCTCGTCGGCCAGGCCGCGGTGCACCAGGTCGAGCTTCCAGGCGAGGTTGAGGGCGTCCCGAAAACCCGAGCTCATGCCCTGCCCCATGAACGGCGGCATCACGTGCGCCGCGTCACCGGCGATCAGGATCCGGCCGGACCGCCAGCGGTCGGCCGAGCACGCCTGGGTGGTGTAGACGCCGTACCGCTCCAGGGTCGCGTTCCCGGGTGTGATGTCGAAGAGGCCGAGCAGCCGCCACACGCTCTCGACGCTCTCGAACTCCTCCCAGCTCTCCCCCGGCACCCGCATGAACTCCCACCGCCGGTGCCCCGGGCCGGCCGACACGGCCGTGCGCGGGCGCGCCGGGTCGCAGACCTGGAGGTTGTTCGGCTTGAACTCGCGGGCTTCGTGCGGTACCACGTCGCAGACCAGCCAGTCGTACGTGAAGCCGAGGTCGGTGACGCCGCTGCCCAGATGCTCCCGGACGAAGCTGTTGGCCCCGTCGCAGCCGACGACCCAGCGGGCCGCGCGGACCTCCTCGCCCTCCGGCCCGGCGATGGTGACCTCGACCCGGTCGTCGTGCTCGACCAGGCCGGTCACCTGGTACGGGCGCAGCACCGTGACGCCCGGCAGTTCCGCTCCCCGCTCGGCGAGCAGCGCCTCCAGGCCGGGCTGGTAGAAGGAGACCGAGTCGGGCCAGCCCATGGGGCCGTCGCCGGTCACCTTGACGTGCAGCAGGGTCCGGCCGAAGCCGTTCTTGAAGGTGTACTCGCCCGACGACTCCACCACCGGGCCGAGCCGGTCGGCGACGCCGGCGGCGGCCAGGATGCGGCTCGCCTCCCCGTCGTACGACACGGCACGCGGGAAGTTGTACGGGGTGGCCCAGCGCTCGACCGCCGTGACGGTGAGCCCTCGCTGCGCCAGCAGGATCGTGAGCATCTCACCGACGGGGCCGTAGCCCACGATCAGGACGTCGGTCATCAGCATCGGTATCGTTTCCTCGCTGGGTCGGTCGGACACGGTGTCGGAGGGACGGCTCGCGCCGTGCGGGGCGCCCGGACGGCCATCAGAGACCGAGTTCGGAGTCGATGAGGTCGAAGAGGTCGTCGTCGCTGGCCTGTTCCAGGTCGAGGTCGGGATCGCCGCCCGATCCGGCACCCATCGTCCGCCACTTGGCGATCAGCACCTCCAACCGGGACCCGATCTGTTCGTGCAGCTCCGGTTCGACGCTGGCCTCGGTCAGCGACCGTTCCAGGTTCTCCAGGTCCGCGAGGACCGGCGGAACCACCGGGCCGGTGTCCGGCGCCAGCTGGGACACCAGGAAGGTGCCCAGCTCGTTCGGATCCGGGTAGTCGAAGATCAGCGTGGCCGGCAGGCGCAGACCGGTCGCCGTGGTAAGCCGGTTGCGCAGCTCGACGGCGGTCAACGAGTCGAAGCCGATCTGGCTGAACGCCCGGCCGGGGGCGACCGCCGCACGGCTGCCGTGGCCGAGCACGGCCGCCGCCTGTTCGCGTACCAGGTCGACCAGCAGGGTGTGCCGGTCCGGACCGGCCAGCGCCGCCAGCTCGTCGGCGAGGGTACGCCCGCCGGCGGTCGGGGCCGCCGACCGGGCGCTGGGCCGTTCCCGCCGGGTCAGGCCGCGCAGCAGGGCCGGGGGCCGGTCGACCTCGCCGAGCGCGGCGACGTCGATCCTGGTCGGCACCAGCACCGGCTCGGCCAGCCGCAGGCCCGCGTCGAACAGGGCCATGCCCAGGTCGGACGGAATCGCGAGCTGCCCGTCCCGGGCGGTGATCCGGGGATCGGACCGGTCCAGCTTCGCGGTCATCTCGCTGGCCTGCTCCCACAGCCCCCAGGCGAACGACCGGCCCGGCAGGCCCTCGGCCCGGCGCGCCAGCGCGAGCGCGTCGAGGAACGCGTTGGCCGCCGCGTAGTTCGCCTGACCGGGCACGCCGAAGACGCCCGCGCCGGAGGAGAACAGCACGAACCCGGCCAGGTCGAGGTGCCGGGTCAGCTCGTGCAGGTGCCACGCGGCGTCGAGCTTCGGCGCGAACACCGTGTCGATGCGCTGCGGGGTCAGGGCGGTGACCACGCCGTCGTCGAGCACCCCGGCGAGGTGCACGACCGCGGTCAGCGGGTGCCGCGCCGGTACCTCGTCCAGGACCCGGGCCAGGCTGTCCCGGTCGGCCACGTCGGCCGCCACCACCGTGGCCTCGGCCCCCAGGGAGCGCAGTTCGGCGACGGCCTCGGCCGCGCCGGGGGCCCGCTCGCCGCGGCGGCTGACCAGCAGCAGCCGCCGTACGCCGTGCGTCTCGGCCAGTCGCCGGGCGACCAGCCTGCCCAGGGTCCCGGTGCCGCCGGTCAGCAGCACCGTGCCGTCGGGGTCCCACGCCCGGGGCATGGTGAGCACCACCTTGCCGACGTGCCGGGCCTGACTGACGTGCCGGAACGCCTCCGGCGCCTGGCGGACGTCCCACACCTGGGTGGGCAGCGGAGTCAGCTCGCCGCGTTCGAAGAGACCCAGCAGCACGACGAGCATGCGCTGCACCTCGTCGGGATCCTCCAGGGTCAGGTCGAAGGCGGTGTAGGCCACCCCCGGGTG
Organism: Micromonospora pallida; assembly: GCF_900090325.1. Classification (NCBI taxonomy): domain Bacteria; kingdom Bacillati; phylum Actinomycetota; class Actinomycetes; order Micromonosporales; family Micromonosporaceae; genus Micromonospora; species Micromonospora pallida. The sequence goes on from NZ_FMHW01000002.1 coordinate 2,627,971, forward strand.
GTCGGCCGCGACCCGGGCGGCGTCGCGGATGTCCGTCTTGCCCATCTCGATGAACCGTCCGCCGCGCGGCAGCAGCCGCAGCGAGGCGTCGACGAACTCGCGGGCCAGCGAGTCCAGCACCACGTCAACGCCCCGGCCGCCGGTGACCTCGGCGAACCGGCTCTCGAAGTCGAGCGTCCGCGACGAGGCCAGGCGCTCCTCGTCGAGGCCCATCGACCGCAGTGCGTCCCACTTGGCGCGGCTGGCGGTGGCGTACACCTCGGCGCCGAGGTGCCGGGCGAGCTGCACGGCGGCCATTCCGACGCCGCCGGCGGCCGCGTGCACCAGCACCGACTCGCCCCGGGTGAGCCCGGCCAGGTTGACCAGACCGTGGTACGCGGTCAGGAAGACCACCGGCACGGAGGCGGCCTCGACGAACGACCAGCCGGCCGGCATCGGGGCGAGCAACCGGCGGTCGGTGACCGCGACGGGCCCGAAACAGCCCACGAACACCCCGAACACCCGGTCGCCGGGTCGCAGGTCGGTCACCTCGGCGCCCACCTCGACGACCTCGCCGGCACCCTCGCCGCCGAGCGGCCCCGCGTCGCCGGGATAGAGGCCGAGCGCGTTGAGCACGTCGCGGAAGTTCAGGCCGGCGGCGCGGACGCGTACCCGGACCTCGCGGGGGCTGAGAGCGACGTCGGCGGCGTCGGTCGGGCTCAGGGTCAGGTTCTCCAGGCTGCCCCGCACCGGCGCGTGCAGCCGCCACCCGGCGGCGGGCGGGGCGCTGAGTTCGCCCGCCGACCCGGCCCGCGCCAGCCGCGGCACGTACGCCGCGCCGCCCCGGACCGCCGCCTGGGGTTCGGCCGCCGCCAGCAGCGCGGCGACCTGGTCGGGGCCGATCCCGTCGCCGTCGACGTCGACGATGACCACCTGGCCCGGGTTCTCCGACTGGGCGGAGCGGACCAGCCCCCACGCCGCCGCGGCGGCCGGGTCGGTCACCTCGCCGGCGTGGTGCACGGCCACCGCGCCCCGGGTCACCAGCAGCAGCCGCGACGCCGCCCAGCGGGGCTCGGTGAGCCAGCGCCGGACGAGGCGGAGGGCGCGGACGGCGGCGTGACGCGCCGCGCCGGGGGTGGGCTGTGCGGTTTCCGCGTCGAGCGGCGCGACCACCGCCCCGGGCAGGGCCAGTCCCGCGTCGACGGCGTCGGCGAGCCCGTCCAGCCCGGGGTGAAGCGGGAACCCGTCCAGGCCGGGGGCGACGGCCACGGCGTCGACCGGGGTGGCCGCGTCGACCGGCGGCAGCGGCGTCCAGTCGATGCGGAACAGGGCGTCCCGGGTGGCGCGGTCGTCGGTGACGGTCAGCTCCGCAGCGGAGATCGGCCGCATCGTCAGGGCGGTCACCTCGGCGACCGGGGCGCCGGTCGGATCGGCGGCGGTCAACGCGATGGCGTACGGCCCGACCTGGGTGAGTCGCACCCGCAGGGCAGTCGCACCGGTGGCGTGCAGGGTGACGCCGTTCCAGGCGAACGGCAGCAGCAGCCGGTCGGCTCCCGCGTCGGCGAGACCACCGAAGTGTGCGGCGTGCAGGGCGGCGTCGAACAGGGCCGGGTGCAGGCCGTACCGGTCGGCGTCGGCGCGCAGCCCGGCGGGCAGCTCCACCTCCGCGTAGACCTCGTCACCGGTGGTCCACACCGCCCGCAGTCCCTGGAACGTCGGCCCGTAGGCGTACCCGTCGTCGGCCAGTCGGGCGTAGAAGTCGGTCAGGTCGACCGGCCGGGCGTCGCGCGGTGGCCAGGCGGTGGGCCCCGGCGGCGGGGTGGGTTCCCCGATGGAGAGGGTGGCGGTCGCGTGCCGGGTCCACGGTGCCCCGGGCGGGCCGTCGGCGGGACGGGAGTGCAGGGTCACCAGGCGGCGGCAGTCCTCACCGGCCGGGCCGACGGCCACCTGCACCTGGGTCGCCCCGTCGGGCGCGAGAGCCAGCGGGGCCTCGATGACCAGCTCGTCGAGGACCGGGCAGCCGACCTCGTCACCGGCGCGCAGGCACAGCTCCACCAGGCCGGTGCCGGGCACCAGCACGGTCCCGGCGACCTGGTGGTCGGCCAGCCACGGCTGGTCACCGACGCAGAGCCGGCCGGTGAACAGGTGCCCACGCGCCTCGGCCAACGGCACGGACGCGCCCAGCATCGGATGCCCGGCGGCGGCCAGGCCGACCGCGCCGACGTCGCCGCGGCCGGTGAGCTGCCGGGGCCAGTAGCGGCGGTGGGCGAAGGCGTACGTGGGCAGGTCCACCCGCCGCCCGCCGGCCAGGGCGGGGCGCCAGTCGACCGGGACGCCGCGCACGTGCAGTTGGGCGAGGGAGAGCAGGAATCGGTCCAGGCCGCCCTGGTCGCGCTGGACCGACCCGACGGTCACCGCCTCGGTGTCGTGGTCGGAGAGGGTCTGTTCGATCCCGACGGTGAGCACCGGGTGGGGGCTGCACTCGACGTACGTGTGGTGGCCCTCGGCGGCCAGCGCGCGGACCGCCCCCTCCAGCTCGACCGGCTGGCGCAGGTTGCGGTACCAGTATTCGGGGCCCATCTCGATGCCGTCGAGCCAGCACAGGTCGGTGGTGGAGAACAGCGGCACGGCGGCCGGGCCTGGCGTGATGCCGGCCAGCGCCTCGGCCAGCTCGTCGCGGATCCGCTCCACCTGGGCGGAGTGGGAGGCGTAGTCGACCGCGATCCGGCGTACCCGGGCCTGCTCGGCGGCCAGTTCGGCGAGGAGTTCCTCAACGGCGGCCTCCTCCCCGGAGACCACCACGGCGGCCGGACCGTTGACGGCGGCCACGGCGACCCGGTCGCCGAACCGGCTGATCCGGTCCCGGACCACGTCGGCGGGGAGCGCCACGGAGGCCATCGCCCCCTGCCCGGCCAGCGCGCGGATCGCGCGGCTGCGCAGCGCCACCACCCGGGCGGCGTCGGGCAGGGAGAGCACCCCGGCGACGCAGGCGGCGGCGATCTCGCCCTGCGAGTGGCCGACCACGGCGGCTGGCTGGACGCCGTACGAGCGCCACAGTTCGGCCAGGGAGACCATCACCGCGAACAGGACGGGCTGCACCACGTCGACCCGGTCCAGGGTGGGCGCGCCGGGAGTCCGGCGCAGCACGTCCAGCAGGGACCAGTCCAGGTACGGCCGGAGCGCGGCGTCGCAGGCGGCCATCCGCTCGGCGAAGACGGGGGCCTGGTCGAGCAGGTCCAGCGCCATGCCGTCCCACTGGGAACCCTGCCCGGGGAAGACGAACACGCAGCGGCGGGCCGGGCCGGCGTCGCCGCGTACCAGCTCGGGGGCGGACCGGCCGTCGGCGAGCGCGTCGAGCGCGGCGGCGATCCGGTCCGGGTCGGCGCCGACGAGCACCGCCCGGGTGTCGAAGGTGGCCCGGCTGGTGGCGAGCGACCAGGCCACGTCGAGGGACCGCTGGTCGGGTCGTTCGGTGAGATGGGCGCGGAGCCGGCGGGCCTGCCCGGCCAGAGTCTCGGGGGTACGTGCCGACAGCAGCCACGGCAGCGCGCCACCCGCCGGGTCGGGGGCCAGGCTGGCGTCAGCCGGCTCGGTCTCGGGCACCGCCTCGACGACGACGTGCGCGTTGGTGCCGCTGATGCCGAACGAGGAGACGCCGGCCCGGGCCGGTCGGTCCGTACGCGGCCAGGGGCGGGCCTCGGTGAGCAGGTCCACCGACCCGGCGGCCCAGTCGACGCGGGAGGTGGGCTGCTCGGCGTGCAGGGTGCGGGGCAGCCGGCCGTGCCGCATGGCGAGGACGACCTTCAGCACCCCGGCGACACCGGCGGCGGCCTGGGTGTGCCCGAGGTTGGACTTGACCGAGCCGAGCAGCAGCGGCGGGGTGTCGGCGGGGCGCTGCCCGTAGGTGGCGAGGATCGCCTCGGCCTCGATCGGGTCGCCGAGCGGGGTGCCGGTGCCGTGCGCCTCGACGACGTCCACGTCGGCCGGGGTGAGTCCGGCGGCGCCCAGAGCGGCCCGGATGACGCGTTCCTGGGAGGGCCCGTTCGGGGCGGTGAGCCCGTTGGACGCGCCGTCCTGGTTGACCGCCGTGCCACGGACCAGGGCGAGGACGGGGTGGCCACGCCGCCGAGCGTCGGAGAGCCGCTCCACGACGAGCAACCCGACGCCCTCGGACATGCCGAACCCGTCGGCCTCCTCGGCAAACGCCTTGCACCGGCCGTCGGCGGCGAGGCCACGCTGCCGGCTGAACCCGGTGAGGCCGGCCGGGGTGGACATCACCGACACCCCACCGGCCAGCGCCAGGTCGCAATCGCCCTGGCGCAGGGCCTGCACCGCCAGGTGCAGGGCGACGAGGGAGGCCGAGCAGGCGGTGTCCACGGTGACCGCCGGGCCCTCCAACCCGAGCGTGTACGCCACCCGTCCGGAGAGGACGCTGCCGGCGGTGCCGGTGAGCAGGTGTCCCTCGTCGGCGGTGGTCTCCCCGTCGTCGGAGGACGCCCCGGGGGCGATGTGGTCGGCGTAGTCCTGGCCGTGGGTGCCGGCGAAGACGCCGGTACGGCTGCCGCGCAGCGTCTGCGGATCGATGCCGGCGCGTTCCAGCGCCTCCCAGGAGGTCTCCAGCAGCAGCCGGTGCTGCGGGTCCATGGCGAGGGCCTCACGGGGGCTGATGCCGAAGAACGCGGCGTCGAAGTCGGCGATCCCGGTGAGGAACCCGCCGGCGCGCACGTACGTCCGGCCCGGTGTGCCGGGGGCGGGGTCGTACAGGTCCGCGAGGGGCCAGCCCCGGTCGGTGGGCAGGTCGCCGATGACGTCGCCGCCGGCGTCGAGCAGCCGCCACAGCTCGTCGGGAGAGCCGATGTCCCCGGGGAAGCGGCAGGCCATGGCGACGATCGCCACCGGCTCGTCCAGGGCGACGGTGGCCGCATCGGCGACCTCGGTGGCAGCGGTGCCGAGCAGCCGGGCGTGCAGGTGCGCCGCGAGCAGTTCCGGGGTGGGGTGGTTGAACACCGCGTGCGGGGCCAGCCGGACGCCGGTGACGGTGGAGAGCCGGTTGCTCAGCTCCACCGCCATGAGCGAGTCGAAGCCGAGTTCCTTGAACGGGCGGTTCGGCTCGACGGCGGCGGGGTCGGGGTGTCCGACCACGGTCGCGCACCGGCTGCGGACCAGGTCCAGCAGCAGGGTGGCCCGCTCGGGTTCGGCGAGACCGGCGAGGCGGTCGGCGAACCCGGCGGCGGTGGGCGGCGTGGGGTCGCCGTTGACCGCCCGGCGGGGTGGTGGGGGCAGCATTGCCCGCAGCAGGGCGGGCACCTCCCCGGCGGCCCGCACGGCGGCCAGGTCCAGACCGATCGGCACCAGGGTGGCCTGGTCGGCGGTCAGGGCGGCGTCGAACAGGGCCAGTCCGGCGGCGGTGTCGAGCGGACGGGTGCCGCCCCGGGCGAGGCGGGCCAGGTTGGCGGCGGTGAGGCGGCCGGCCATGCCGTCCTGTTCGGCCCAGAGTCCCCAGGCCAGCGCGGTGGCCGGCAGGCCGTGGGCACGGCGGTGGGTAGCGAGCGCGTCGAGGAAGGCGTTGCCGGCGGCGTAGTTGCCCTGGCCTGGGCTGCCGAACACCGCCGAGCCGGAGGAGAAGAGCACGAAGGCGGCCAGGTCGAGGCCGGCGGTCAGCTCGTGCAGGTGCCAGGCGCCGTGCACCTTGGCCCGCAGGGTGTTCTCCCACCGGACCGGGTCGAGGTCGGTCAGCAGCGCGTCGTCGGTGACGCCGGCGGCGTGCACCACGGCGACGAGCCGGTCGGCGATGGGGGCGACGACCGCAGCGAGGGCCGCCCGGTCGGCGACGTCGACGGCGACCACCCGCACGTCGACCCCGGCCTCGGCGAGCGCGGCCGTCCAGGGGGCCAGCCGGCCGGTCCGGCTGAGCAGCACCAGCTCGGCGACGCCGTGCACGGTGGCGAGGTGGGCCGCGACGTGTCGGCCGACGCCGCCGGTGCCGCCGGTGACCAGCACGGTCCCGCCGGTGAGCGCCGGGACGCCGGCGCCGGGGTCGGCGGGACGCAGCCGGGGCACCAGGGCCCGGCCGTCGCGGACGGCCACCTCCGGTTCGTCGGCGGTGGCGGCGGTCAGCGCCGCCCGGACGGAGGCGTCGTCGGTGGCGTCGAGGTGGAGCAGCAGGAACCGGTCGGGGTGCTCGGCGCGGGCGACCCGGAGCAGCCCGACGACCGGCGCGTGCACCGGATCGTCGGCGCGGACGGCCACGGCGAGCCGGGTGCCCCCGGCGCGGGGGTCGTCGAGCCAGCGCTGGAGCACGGTGAGCAGGTCGAGGCCGACCGCGTGGGCCCGGTCGGGCACCGGCGTACCGGGGTCGCCGTCCCCGACACGGAGCACGAGCAGCGGGGGCAGCGGACCGGCCGGCGGCACACCGTCGGCGACGGTCCACGCGGGCACCGGCGCGGCCGGGGTGGCGGCCGGCAGCCAGTCGACCGCGTACAGGCCGGCGGGGCCGGCCTGGGCGGCCGGGGCCACCGCGTCGGCGGACGGCACCGCCACGTCACACAGCAGCACGCGGTCCACGTCGAGCACCGGGGCACCGGCGTCGTCGACGGCACCGAGCGTCACCGCGTCGGCTCCGGCCGGGGCGAGGCTGACCCGCAGCGCGTACGCGCCGGTGGCGTGCCGGCGGACCCCGGTCCACTCGCCGGGCACCGACCGCCGGCCGTCGCCGGGGTGCGGGGCGAACCCGGCGAGCGGGAGCAGACGCAGAGCGGCGTCGAGCACCTGCGGGTGTACGCCGTACCGCTCGGCGTCGGGGTCGTCGGTGTCGTCGGGCAGCCGGACGTCGACGAAGAGCCGGTCCCCGGCGACCCAGGCGGCCCGGGCCAGGTCACCGGCGAGGGCCCGGTGCGCGGGGACGCTCAGGTCCACCGGTCGGGCCCCGGCGGGTGGCCACGGCGCAACGGCCGCGGGCAGGGCGACGGCCGGGTCGGCCGGCACGAGCAGCGCCTGGGCCACCTCCCGCCAGGGCTGTTCCGGCCCGGTGCGGACGTGGCAGCGGGCGGTGCGGTGTCCGGCGGAGTCGGGGCCGGTGACGTCGACCTGCACGTCGACGGTCAGGTCGGCCGGGAACGGCACCGGCTCGGGCACCCGCAACCGGGCCACGGTGGGCGCGCCGAGTCGTTCGCCGAGGTGGCCGAGGACGTCCAGCAGGGTGGTGGCGGGCAGCAGCGGGGCGACGTCGTCGATGCTCGCCCCGGCGGTGATCCGTCCGGTGGCGATCACCTGGCCGGTGCCGGCGACCGGCAGCACGCTGTCGAGCAGGGGGTGTCCGGTGTCGGCGAGCCCGCCGGAGCCGGCGTTACCTGCGGGCAGCCAGTAGTGCCGGCGCTGGAAGGCGTAGGTGGGCAGGTTCACCCGGCGGTGCGGGCCGGGGCCGGCGACGGCGGCCCGGTCCATTCCGACGCCGCGTACGTGCAGCCGGGCGAGGGCGGTGAGCAGCGCGTCCGGCTCCGGTTCGCCGGTGCGCAGGGTGGGCACGAACGCCAGCCCGTCGGCGACGTCGGCGAGGCAGTCCTGGGCCGTGGCGGTGAGCACCCCGGCCGGCCCGATCTCGAGGAAGGTGCGGACGCCGTGCCGGTGCAGGGCACGTACCCCGTCGAGGAAGCGGACGGTGCCCCGGACATGGGCGACCCAGTAGTCGGGCGAGCAGAGCCGGGCCGGGTCGACCAGTTCGCCGGTCAGGTTGGACACCACCGGCAGCCGGGGAGTGCGGTAGGTCAGCCCGGCGGCGACCTGGCCGAACGCGTCGAGCATCGGCTCCATGCGCGCCGAGTGGAAGGCGTGCGACACCCGCAGCCGGCTTGTGCGCCGGCCCGCGGCGCGCAGGGCCGCCGCGACGGCCAGCACCGCCTCGGCATCCCCGGAGAGGACCACGCTGGTGGGGCCGTTGACGGCGGCGAGCCCGACCCGGTCGGTGAGGTGGGCGGCCACCTCGGCCTCGGCCGCCTCGACGGCGACCATCGCGCCCCCGGCCGGGAGCTGCTGCATCAGCCGGGCCCGGGCGGCCACCAGGGCCGCCGCGTCGGCGAGCGGGAACACCCCGGCCACGTGGGCGGCGGCCAGTTCGCCGACGGAGTGGCCCAGCAGCAGGTCGGGGCGGACGCCCCAGGACTCGACCAGCCGGTACAGCGCCACCTCGACGGCGAACAGGGCCGGCTGGGTGTAGAGGGTCTGGTCGAGCAGGGCGGCGCGTTCGTCGCCTTCGGGGGCGCCGACGACGTCGGCGACCGGGTGCGGGGCGTGTCCGGTGAGGTGGCGGTCGAGTTCGGCGCAGGCGGCGTCGAACGCCTCGGCGAAGACGGGGTACGCGGCCCTCAGCCCTGCCCCCATGCCGGGACGCTGGCCGCCCTGGCCACCGAAGAGCACGCCGAGTTGCCCGTCGCCGACCCGTCCGGTGACGACGGTGGGCAGGTCGGCGTCGCCCCGGGTGAGGGCGGTCAGCCCGGCCCGGGCGCCGGCCGGGTCGGCGACCAGCAGGACGGCCCGGTGGTCCAGCGCGGCGCGGGTGGTCGCCAGGGCGTGCGCGACGTCGCCCGGGTCGGCGTCCGACCCGTCGAGCCAGCCGAGCAGGCGGGCGGCCTGGTCCCGCAGGCCCTCCCGGCTGGCGGCGGAGAGCAGCCACGGTACGACCGGGGTCGAACGGACCCCAACCTCAGCGGGCTGCGGGGCGAGGTCCCCGGCCGGCTGCGGGTCGGTGGCGGTGCCGGGAGTCGTGGTGCCAGGGGCCGTCGTGCGGGGAGTCGCGGTGCCGGAGTCCGTGCTGTCGGGGGCCTCGACGATGACGTGGGCGTTGGTGCCGCTGATGCCGAACGACGAGACACCGGCCCGCCGGGTCCGGTCGACCACCGGCCACTCGCGGGCCTCGGTGAGCAGTTTCACTGCCCCGGCCGACCAGTCCACCTCGGACGTCGGGGCGTCGACGTGCAGGGTGCGGGGCAGCGTGCCGTGCCGCATCGCCAGGACCATCTTCATCACCCCGGCGGCGCCGGCGGCGGCCTGGGTGTGCCCGAGGTTCGACTTCAGGGAGCCGAGCAGCAGCGGCCGGTCCGCCGGGCGGTCCTGCCCGTACGTGGCGAGCAGGGCCTGCGCCTCGATCGGGTCACCGAGCCGGGTACCGGTGCCGTGCGCCTCGACGGCGTCCACGTCGGCGGGTCGCAGGCCGGCGGCGGCCAACGCCCGGCGGATCACCCGTTCCTGGGCGGGCCCGTTGGGGGCGGTGAGCCCGTTTGACGCGCCGTCCTGGTTGACGGCGGTGGCGCGCAGCACGGCGAGGACCGGGTGGCCGTTGCGATGGGCGTCGGAGAGCCGTTCCAACAGCAGCACGGCGACGCCCTCGGACCAGCCGGTGCCGTCGGCGGCCTCGGCGAACGCCTTGCACCGGCCGTCCGGGGCGAGCCCGCGTTGCCGGCTGAACTCGACGAACGCCTGCGGGGTGCCCATTACCGCCACCCCGCCGGCGACCGCGAGGGAGCAGTCCCCGGCGCGCAGCGCCTGCGCGGCGAGGTGCAACGCCACCAGTGACGACGAGCAGGCGGTGTCCACGGTGACCGCCGGCCCCTCCAGCCCGAGGGTGTACGCGACCCGGCCGGAGACGACGCTGCCGGCGGTGCCGACGCCGAGGTAGCCCTCGACGCCGGGCGGCACCTGGCGCAGGTTCGCGGCGTAGTCGTGGTGCATGACGCCGGCGAAGACGCCGGTGGCGCTGCCCCGCAGCGTGGTGGGGTCGATGCCGGCGCGTTCGAACAGTTCCCAGGAGGTCTCCAGCAGCAGCCGCTGCTGGGGGTCCATGGCCAGCGCCTCGCGGGGGCTGATCGCGAAGAGGGTGGCGTCGAAGTCGGCCGCGTCGGCGAGGAAGCCACCGACCCGCGCGTACGAGGTGCCCGGCTGGTCGGGGTCGTCGGAGAACAGGTGGGCGAGGTCCCAGCCGCGGTCGGTGGGGAACCCGGTCAGCCCCTCCCGGCCCTGGGCCAGCAGCTCCCACAGCTCCTCGGGCGCGGTGACGCCGCCGGGGAGCCGGCAGGCCATCGCGACGATCGCCACCGGCTCGTCGGTGGCAAGGGCGCCGGTCGCGTCGGCCGGGGTGCCGGTCGCGTCGGCCGTCGCCGCCGGGGTGCCGGTCGCGTCGGCCGTCGCCGCCGGGGTGGTGCCGCGCAGCCGGGCGGCGAGGTGCCGGGCGAGTGCCTCCGGCGTCGGGTGGTCGAAGGTGGCCGTGGCGGAGAGTCGGGCACCGGTGGCCCGGCTGAGCCGATCGCGCAGCGCGACCGCGCCGACCGAGGTGAACCCGAGTTCCTTGAAGGCCCGCCCGGGGCGGACCGTGGCCGGGTCGGGCAGGCCGGCGACCTCCGCGGTGGCCGCCCGGACCAGGTCCAGCAGGACCCGGTCGGCCACCGCGGCGGTCATTACGGCGAGCCGGCGACGCAACCGCGCGGCGGCCTCGGCACTGTCGTCCGACGGACGGACGGGTCCCCGCCAGGCCGGGTGGTCGATGGTGGATCCGTCGCCGGGGCGGGCGAACAGTACGAGGTCGTCGCCGTCGTGGGCGACGTCGAACGCGGCGAGATCCCGGCGGACGGCGTCGGCCGCCCGGTGCGGCCCGCCGGTCAGGGTACCGACCAGTTGGGCCGGGAGCCCGGCCGCGCGCCGTCGGGCGAGCAGCGCGTGCAGGGCACCGACGGCCAGCGCCGTACCGGGTTCGTCGGCCGCCCCGAGCAGCGGTTCGGCCGGGACGAGCACGGTGAAGGCGGTGACGTCGGCGTGCCGGGTCCGCCGGTCCAACGCGTCGACGAGAGCGAGCAGCCGTGCGACGGGGTCGTCGCCGTCAGGAGTGCGGTGCCGGCCGGCGTGGTCATCGACGTTGGCCCGGTCGGCGTGGGCATGGGCGGCCCGGTCGTCGGCGTCGTCGGCCCGGTCGGCGTGGGCGTCGTCGGCCCGGTGCCGGCCGGTACGGCACGCCGGGGCGAGGTCGGCGGTGGCGAGACAGAGCACGGCCGCGCCGGGCTCCTCGTCCCCGAGGGACGCGACGAGGTCCGGGCCGGGCGCGAGGGGCAGCAGGGTGGCCTCGGCACCGGCGCCGGTCAGTTCGGTGACCAGGTCGGCCAGGGCGGGGGCGTCGGCCGGTCCGTCGTGGAGCAGCCGCAGTCGCCGGACGCCGTACGCGGTGGCCAGGTGTCGGGCCAGCGCCGCCCCGAGCGGGGTGTCCGCGCCGGCCAGCACCACCGGTTCGGCGACCGTCGCGGCGCGCTCCGCCGCCGGGACGGGAACCGGCCCGAGGTGGGCGTACCGGGCCTCGCCGCCCCGGAGGGCGACCTGCGCGGCACCGCTGGCCACGACGGCCGGGAGCAGGGCGGCCGGATCCGCGTCGGTGTCCCGGTCGACCAACACGATCCGGTCCGGATGCGCGGCCTGGAGGGCGCGGGTCACCGCCCACACCGCCACCGCCGCCGGATCCAGGTCCGGGTCGTCGGCCCGATCCGGACCGGAGGCGTCCACCGCGCCGGTGGTCAGCAGCACCAGCCGGCCGTCGCCGGCGGCATCGGCGGTGAGCCGGGCACGCAGCCGATCGGCGAGCGCCACCGGGTCGGCGTCCGACCCGACCGGCAGCACCAGCGCGTCGGGGGCCGACCGGTCACCGCCCGGGGCGGTGGGGTCGCCGGTGTCCAGCGCCGCGTGCAGCGCGTCGTCGCCGTCGACCGTCCACCGCCGCCACGGCACCGGTACGCCGGCCAGGTCCAGGGGCGACCAGGTGATCCGGGCCATTTCGTCGTGGTGGCTGCCGTTGACCGCGCGCAGCCGGGCCGGCTGGTCGGGCAGCAGCCGACGGGTGACCTTCCCGGAGGCGGTGCGCGGTACGGCGGTGATCTCGTACAGCTCCTGCGGAACCTTGTGGTACGCCAGTCGTTCCCGGCAGGCGGCCAGGGCGGCCCGGGGCGCGAAGCCCTCCGGCGCGGCCACCACGTACGCCACCGGCACCTCGCCGAGCACCTCGTGCGGCCGGCCGGTCACCGCCACGTCGGCGACGCCGGGAACGGCGCGCAGCACCTCCTCGACCTCGGCCGGGTGGATCTTCTCGCCACCCCGAATGATCAACTCCCGGTGCCGTCCGGTGACGAAGAGGTTCCCGTCGGCGTCCCGACGGGCCAGGTCACCGGTGCGGTACCAGCCGTCGCGCAGCACCGCGTCGGTGTCGGCGCGCCGACCGTGGTAGCCGAGCATGAGGCTCGGTCCGCGTACCCACACCTCGCCCTCCGCCCCGACGGGCACGTCCCGGCCGGTCTCCGGGTCGACCAGGCGGACGTCGACGCCGGGCACCGGACGTCCGCAGGATCCCTCGACCCGGGGCTCGTCGGGGCGGGTGACGGCGATCGAGCCGCAGGTCTCCGTGCTGCCGTACGCGTCGAGCAGCGGCGCGTCGAAGACCTCCTCGAAGGCCCGGCGCAGCGGGCCGGTGGTGATCGCGCCGCCGACCAGGCAGACCCGCAGGGCGGGGGCCCGGAAGCCGGTCTCCCGCGCGGCGGTGACCAGGTGGTGGTACATGGCCGGCACCCCGGCCAGCACCGTGGCGTCGTCCTGCTCGACCGCGCGCAGGACGTCCTCGGCGGAGAAGCCGTCAACGAGTCGGGCGGTCGCGCCGACCGCGGTCACACTGAGCACGCAGCCGATGTGGGAGAGGCTGTGGAACAGCGGCAGCGGCCAGACGACCCGGTCGTCGGAGGTGAGGTCGGGGATCGGCACGTAGCAGGAGGCGACCGACCACAGGCAGGTGCGCTGGGTGGAGAGCACGCCCTTGGGCCGGCCGGTGGTCCCGGAGGTGTAGAGCATCCAGGCGACCTCGTCGAGGCCGAGGTCGTCGCGGGCGGCCACGGCCGGTTCGGCGTCGACCAGCTCGGACCAGGCGGTGACGCCCGCCGGGAGCGGGCCGGTGCCGGTGACCCACACCCGCAGGTCGGGGCGGTCCTGGCGGAGCCGGAGCAGTTGGTCGAGGTGCTGCGGGTCGGTGACCACCAGTACCGCACCGGAGTCGTCCAGCAGGTGCGCCAGCTCGGCGTCCGTGCTGCGCGGATTCACCGGCACGCCGACCGCCGCCGCCCGGGTGACGGCCAGCCACGTCTCCACGGTCTCCACCCGGTTGCCCAGGCAGAAGGCGACCCGGTCGCCCCGGGCCACCCCGGTCGCGACGAGGTGCCCGGCCAGCCGGCGGGTCCGCTCGGCGAGCGCGGCGTACCCGACCGAGCGGTGCTCGTCACGGAACGCGACCCTGTCCCCCAGTCGGGCGGCGTGGGCCCTCAGCAGATCGGGCAACGGCTGGACCAGGTCGCTCCGAAGCATGTCGTCACCACATCCGTCCCTCGCCGTAACGGCCCAAGTCTTCCCAGCGACCTCCCGGTGACCTACCCCTGTCACCCCCTAAGTGCTCCCCAGATCCACCCGCCGAGCCGGTGACCAGGCGCGCCGGCGGCTGATGATGGGGTGGCCCGAGGACCGTCGCACCCGTGCCCGCCCCGCCCACCAGTCGAGGTGCCGTCGTTGGAACGCTCCTGGATGTCCACCCACCTCGCCGTGCCCGGCGGGGGGTGTCCCGACGCCCGCGCGGCCGAGTTGGTCGGCACCGTCGTGGCGGGGACCGTCGCGGCCGTACGCGCCGTGGACCCGCGGTCGCGCTGGTTCTACGACCGGCGCGACTCCCGCACCGGGCCGCGACTACGCCTCGGCCTATACGCGACTCCGGCCGCCCTCGACACGGCACGGTGCCGACTGGCCGGCGACTCGGCGACACCGCTCGCCCCCGACCCGTACGCCGTCCGCGACGCCGCGCGCGGCGGGCCGTTGGCGCAGGCCGGCAGCGAGCTGGCCCTGCCCCTGCTGGGTGGCGAGGTGCCCTGGCTGGCCGGCCTGGAGCTGCCCCTGGCCGTGGCCCACCTGCGGCACCTGTGCGACCTCATGCCGGTCACCGACCGGCCGGCCTTCCTCTTCCTGCACTGGCAGGACCGCAGCCGGTCACTGACCGCCGCACACCGTCGCGAACTCGCCGCCCAGGCGGGCACGGAGGCCGAGAAGATCGTCCTGGCCGCCGGGGACCTGCCGTCGACCGGGACTGTGGCGGCGGCCTGGCGGCACTATCTGGACCGGGTGACCGAGGTGATGGGCGAGGACCACGCGGCCACGCCGCGCGGTTTCCTGCTGGCCGAGCACGCCCAGCTCACCCACGCCCGGTGGGGCATCGACGCCGCCGTCGACTCGCTGGCCGCGCTGGTGCTGCGCCTGTCCCCGCGGCCGGACGCGCCCCCATCCGTGCCGCGCTCGGGGAAAAAGCCCCCACCGCCGGCACCGACCACCCCACCCGCCGCGCCGACGAGGAGACCCGAACCCGCATGACCAGCACCCGTGCCGCCGGGCCTGACACGGCCAGCGCTTCCCCGGGTCCGGCCGAGCCGGCCCGCGTCGACGTCCCCCTCGGCGACCGGGCGTACCCGGTGCTCGTCGGGCCCGGGGTCCGGCACCGGCTGCCGGAGGAGGTGGCGCGGATCGGCGCACGCCGGGTCGTGGTGGTCTCGACCCGGCCTCCGGAGTGGACCCCGGACCCGGGGGTGCCGCACCGGGTCGTGCCAGCCCGCGACGGCGAGCACGACAAGACACTGGCCACGGTGGAGCAGCTCTGCCGGGCGTTCGCCGACTTCGGGCTGACCCGCGCCGACGCGGTCGTCTCCTGCGGCGGCGGCACCACGACGGACGTGGTCGGCCTGGCCGCCGGCCTCTACCACCGGGGGATCGCGGTGATCCACCTGCCGACCTCGCTGCTGGCCCAGGTGGACGCCAGTGTCGGCGGCAAGACCGCGGTGAACCTTCCGGAGGGCAAGAACCTCGTCGGCGTGTACTGGCAGCCCCGGGCGGTGCTCTGCGACACCGAGCAGCTCGACACCCTGCCCGCCGTGGAGTGGCGCAACGGCTACGGGGAGATCGCCCGGGCGCACTTCATCGGGGCCGAGGAGCTGCGGGGTCGACCGCTGACCGAGCAGATCACCAAGTGCGTGGCGCTCAAGGCGAGGGTGGTCGCCGCCGACGAGCGCGACGCCGGCTTACGGCACATCCTGAACTACGGCCACACCCTGGGGCACGCGCTGGAACGAGCCACCGACTTCCGGCTGCGCCATGGCGAGGCGGTCGGCGTCGGGACGGTGTTCGCCGGTCGGTTGGCCGGACTGCTGGGTCGGATCCCCGCCGACCGGGTCGACGAGCACCACGACGTGGTCGCCGGCTACGGCCTCGACACGCTCCTGCCCGACGGGGTGGACCACGACGACCTGCTGGCGTTCATGCGCCGGGACAAGAAGTCCACCTCGGGGCTGTCCTTCGTCCTCGACGGACCGACCGGCCCGGAACTGGTCGCCGACGTCGACGAGGCCGCCGTCCGGGCCGCCCTCGCCGACATGTGACCGCCCACGCCCTGGGGTTGCTTGGTAGCAGGGGTCCCCTGTTACCGCTTTTCGATGAGCAGGGGACCCCTGCTACCACCGCAACCACCCAGCCGTTCAGCCGTTCAGCCGCCCACGGCAGCAGCGGGCGGCGGGATCAGTCAGGCGACGGACCCGGCCGGGCAGTGGGCGAGCAGTTCCTCCGGCTTGTGCGCGACCAGGTCAGGAGCGGCGGCGAGCAGAGCCTCGACGTCCCCGCCGTGCCAGGTGGTGGCGACCGTAGTCACCCCGGCGTCCCGTCCGCTGGTCAGGTCGGTGATCGCGTCACCGACCATCATCGCCTGGTACGGGGGCACGCCGAGCAGGTCCAGCGCCCGCAGCACGATGTCCGGCGCCGGCTTCGGACGGGGCACCTCGTCGGAGCCGATGACGTGGTCGAACAGGTGGAGCACGCCGAGCAGGTCGAGCAGCGAGCGGGCCCGGGGGCCGCTCTTGCCGGTGGCGATCGCCATCCGGATGCCCCGTTCGCGCAACTCCTCCAGCGTCTCGCGGACCCCCGGGAACAGGGGCACCTGGTGGGCGAGTCGGTAGCTCTCCCGGACGAAGGGCTCCTCCATCTCCAGGGGCAGGCCCATCAGCCGCATGATGTCCGGGAAGTACCGGCCCATGTGCTTGTTGTACTCCTCGAACGGCGCCGGCCCCGGCCCGACCGCCTCGGCGTAGGCGACGCTGAACGCCGCACGCATCACGGCCGAACTGTCGACCACGACCCCGTCGAGGTCGAAGACGACCGCCCGGATCGGGCCCGGCCGCGCGGGGACTGTGTCGACCTCGAGGGTGGACGGCGGATGGCTCATGGCTGCTCCCGAGTGGGTTCGCCGGTGGTTCTCACCGGTCGAGGGTTCCCGCCAGCGCGTACGTCGGCGCGGTGGGCCGGGCGCAGCGGTAGATTCGTTCGATGACGTCGATGGTCCGGCGGGCCTCGGCCGCCGCCACGCCCCGGCTGGTCGGCGCGGCGAGCAGCTCGGGCAGGGCGTCGAGCTGACGGTCGTACTCGGTGCCGACGGGTTCGACGGGCAGCGGCAGGTGGACGGTCTGTCCGTCGCGCGTCCGGGTCAGCACCGGTGTCGGCGCCCGGTTGGGGCTGAACCCGAACGTGCAGTTCAGGGTCGCCTGGCCGGCGGTGCCGTGCACGGTGATGGTGGTCCGGTCGAGTGCCTCGTGCGACGCCCAGCAGGCATGCAGGCCGGCGGAGGCGCCGTCGGCGGTGAGCAGGAACGCGCGGGCGGTGTCCTCGACGTCGCCACGGGCCCGGTCGGCGTCGGTGGCCGTGCCGCGCCACGCCGCCGCGGCGGCGTCGTCGTTGACGAAGTCGTCGGAGACGCTGCCCACGGCGTGGACCACCGGGGACGGGCCGAGCAGCGGCAACACGGTGTCGAGCAGGTGCCAGCCGAGGTCGACCAGCGCGCCGCCGCCGGAGAGCTCACGGCGGGTGAACCACCCGCCGGCGTCGGGCACCCCACGCGCCCGTACCCAGGCCACGTCGACGTGCCGGACGGCACCGAGGTCGTCGGTCGCCCCGACCAGCGCGCGGACATCCGCCCGGTAGCGGGCGGCGCTGCCGGCGAGCAGCACCGCCCCGCCGGTCCGTTCGGCCTCGGCCAACTGCTCGGCCTCGGCGGAGGTCAGGCAGACCGGCTTCTCCAGGAACACCGGTACGCCCCGGCGCAGCAGCCGGGCCGCCACGTCTGCGTGCAGGTGGTTGGGCACGGCGACGACCACCAGGTCGACCGCCCCGGCGGGGATGTCGTCGACGTCGGCGTACCCGGTCGGGACCTGGTGGGCGGCGCGGGCCCGCTCCCGCGCGGCCGGGTCGGGGTCGATCACGGCGGCCACCGAGAACCGCGGGTGCCCGGCGAGCCGGGGCAGCCAGATCTCCCGTCCCGCCCAGCCCAGGCCGGCCACGGCGACCCGGACCCGCCCCGGTGTGGCGGGCGACGGCGACGCGGTCATTCGCCGAGGACGTCGGCGAGCACGGCGGCGATCTGGTGCATCTGCTCCTCGGTGCCGAGCAGCGTGCGGTGGTGCAGCCAGATGCAGTCGGCGTGGATCTGCTCGACGTTCGGGCAGCGGGCGGCGATCTGGTCGACCGTCTCGTCCGGGGCGCCGGCCAGCCAGAAGCCCTCGCACCGGTAGATCGCGCGGAAGGCGACGAAGGCGGGGATGCCCCGGGCGATCAGCTCGTCCACCACGACCCGGCGGCGCTGCTCCCCGATGCCGGGCACCCGGAACATGGCCATGTAGTGCGGGTTGCGGTCGCCCCGGTCGTCGCGGCCCTGCGGCACCACGCCGGGGATCTGGGCGAGCAGGTTCGCCAGCAGCGGCCAACGCTGCTCACGCAGTTCGATCTGGCTGTCGAGCCGGGACAGCTGGGCCCGCAGGACGGCGGCGCTGAACTCGTTCATCCGGTAGTTCGAGCCGGTGGTGCGGTGGAGGTAGTCGCGGTCGGTGCGCGGACGGCCGCAGCTGTGCACGAGGAACGCCCGCTCGTACAGCTCCTGGTCGGGGAAGAGCACCGCGCCGCCCTCACCAGCGGTCATCAGCTTGCCGTTCTGGAAGCTGAACGCGGCCACCGACCCCAGCTCGCCGACGCGCCGGCCCTGCCACTGCGCGCCGTGGGCGTGCGCGGCGTCCTGGAGGATCGCGACCCCGGCGTCGGCGGCGATCTTGTCGAGGGCGTCCATGTCGGCCATCTGCCCGGCCATGTGGACCGGCATGATCACCCGGGTCCGGTCGGTGATCGCGGCGGCGACGGCCTCCGGCTGGATGCAGTACGTGTCGAGGTCGACGTCGACCGGTACGGCCACCGCGCCGAGCCGCTGCGCGGCCAGCGACGACGAGATGAACGTGAACGCCGGCACGATCACCTCGGTGCCCGGCCCGACGCCGAGCACCTCCAGGGCCACCTCGAGGGCGTGGGTGCCGTTGGTGACGGCGAGCGCGTGGGGCGTGCCGTGGTACGCCCCGAACTCCGCCTCGAAGGTGTCGACCTCGCTTCCACCGACCCGCCACCACTGGCCCTGCTCCAGGGCGCGGACCAGGCCGGCCCGCTCCTCGTCACCGAACTGCGGCCACTCGGGGAACTCCGGCACGCTCGCCGACAGACCACTCATTGATGTCCCACTTCCCAATCCAGATGGAACGGCGGTTCGCTGGCCGTTCGCCCGACGGGCGGCGGACCACCCCGCGACCAGGACACCGGGCACGACCCGTACCGCCCGGTCGGTTCTCGGGGCGGACGCCACCGGCGATCGCGGCGACGCACCTTGGCTCGCGGTGGACGCTAACCGACCTGACCGGCGGCTCAACTCCCCTAACGGCCCCTAACCGCCCCTACCCACCCCTTAGTTCGCGCGGGCGGTGCCGGCCACCACCGTCGGGCGAGGCGATACTGCCGGGGACCCGTCGTCGAACCCGTCGGGACGCCGACCGCTCCGCGAGGTGAACCGTGTCCAACGTGCTCCTGCTCAACGGCCCCAACCTGGGCATTCTCGGTCGGCGGGAACCGGAGATCTACGGCACGGACACCCTGGCCGACATCGAGCGGGCGGTCGCCGAGGAGATCGCGCCACGCGGCTGGCAGGTGACGGCGCAGCAGCACGACTGTGAGGGCGCCCTGATCCGCGCCATCCAGGACAGCTACGACACGGTCGGCGCGATCGTCAATCCCGGCGCGCTGATGATCGCCGGCTGGAGCCTGCGGGACGCCCTGGCCAACTACCCACGCCCGTGGCTGGAGGTCCACCTGTCCAACGTGTGGGCCCGGGAGACCTTCCGGCACGACTCGGTGCTCGCCCCGCTCGCCAGTGGAGTGATCGTCGGGCTCGGGTCGCTGGGCTACCGGCTGGCCGCCCGCGCCCTCGTCGCCACCGTTTCCTGACCGTCCACATCGACGGCCGGCACAGCGTAATCGTCCGTCCCTTCCGCCCGACCCGAGGACAGCCCCGTGCGTATCCCCATCGTCGCCCTGACCGTCATCATCTCCTCCATCCTGATCTCCGTGGCCCTGCCGAAGCTCCTCGGCCAGGGACAGATGCGGGACCGGATGACCCATCTCGGCGTCTCGGCCGGCCTCACCCGGGTGATCGGCGCCCTGGAGCTCGCCGGGATCGCCGGGCTGCTGGTCGGCCTGTTCTGGTGGCCGCTGGGCGTCGCGGCGGCCGTCGGGCTGACCCTGCTGCTGATCGGCGCGGCCGGCTACCACCTCCGCGCCAAGGATCCCGTACCGATGGCGGTGGTGCCGGTGGTGTTCGCCGTGTCGGCGGCCGCGCTCGCCGTCCTTCACGTCCTCGCCAACTGACCACCGACGTGACGGGCGGGCCGGACCTCTTCGCGCTGGGCGTCGGTGGGCCGGACGTCGACGTGCTGGGCGTCGACGTCGGGGGCACCAAGGTGGCGCTGCGCGCCGAGGCGACCGGCCGTCCCGCGTACGAACGGACCTTCGCGTGGCCGGCCGGCGGCGACCCGGCCGACGATCTGGCCGCGCTCGACGCGGAGGTGGTCGCGCTGCGGGCAGCCTGGGGGCCGGTCGGCGCGGTCGGGGTGGCGATGCCGGCCATCACCGACCCCGACGGCAGGGTCCTGACCTGGCCGGGTCGGCCGAGCTGGACCGGACTCGACCTCGCCGGCGCGCTGCGGCGGCTCTTCCCTGACAGCCCCACCGCGTACGCCGACGACGGCGACCTCGCCGCGCTGGCCGAGGCCCGGCACGCCGGCCACGACGACCTGGTGTATCTCGGGGTGGGCACCGGAGTCGGCGGCGGGATCGTGCTGGCCGGCCGACCCGTGCCGGCCGGGGCGTCCGCCGAGGTCGGGCACATGGTCGTCGACCTGCACGGCGAGCGGTGCGACTGCGGTCGTACCGGCTGCCTCCAGGCGGTCGCCGCCGGCCCGGCCACCCTGCGACGGGCGGCCCGCGAACGCGGCGGCGAGGTCACCTTCGACCAGCTGCGCGACGGGCTGCGCGACCAGCGGCCCTGGGCGGTCGACGCCGTCCACGCCAGCTGCGCGGCCCTCGCCGCGGCGGTGGTGAGCCTCGGTGAACTGCTGGCCGTCCCGGTGGCGGTCGTGGGCGGCGGCTTCGCCGACGGCCTGCCCGGCTTCGTCCCGCTCGTCGCGGACCTCGCCCGGCACGCAGGACGCCCCGGACGACCGGCCCCGACGGTGCGGGCCGCCGCCCTCGGCGGCCTCTCCTCCCTGCACGGCGCGCTCTGGCTGGCCCGCCACCTCAGGGAGCGACCTACCGCAACCGCCCGGAAGGAACCCGTTCGATGACATCCGGCGTGATCGCCCCCGCCACCGCCGTGTCGGGGATCAGCGGCACGACCCGCCTGTACGCCCTGCTCGGTGACCCGATCGCGCAGGTACGCGCACCCGCCCTGCTCAACCCGGTGCTCGCCCGACGCGCCACCGACGCCGTGCTGGTCCCGGTGCAGGTGGCGGCGTCCGACCTCGACCGGGTGGTACAGACGCTGCGGCAGGTGGCGAACCTGGACGGGCTGCTCGTCACCGTGCCACACAAGGCGGCCGTGCTCTCCCTGGCCGACCGGGTCACCGACCGCGCCCGCCTGGCCGGCAGCGCGAACGCGTTGCGCCGCGAACCGGACGGCACCTGGACGGCCGACACCTTCGACGGCGACGGCTTCGTCCGTGGTCTGGTCGAGGCCGGCCACCACCCGCGCGGACGGCGGGTGTGCGTGGTGGGGGCGGGCGGCGCGGGCAGCGCCATCGCGGTCGCGTTGCTCGACGCCGGGACGGCCGAGCTGCGTCTGGTCGACACCGATCCCGACCGGCTCGACACGCTGTACCGACGGTTGTCCCCGGTCTACCCGGGACGGATCAGCACCTCGGCCTGCCCGCTCCTGGCCGACGTCGACCTCGCGGTCAACGCCACTCCCCTGGGCCTGCGCCCCGACGACCCGCTGCCGTTCCCGGTGACCGGTCTGCCGGCGCACGCCGTGGTCGCCGACATCATCATGACCCCGGCGGAGACGGCCCTGCTGCGCGCGGCGTACGTCCGTGGCCTGCCGACGCAACCCGGCCTGCCCATGCTCAGCCACCAGATCGACGCCTACCTGGAGTTCTTCGGCCTGTGAGCCGAACTCCCCACTCGACACTCGACCGGGTCAGGCCGACGGTGGTGGCGAGGCGGCGAGATCGGCCGGGGTGGGGCCGGCACGGAGGACGGCAGCCAGGGCGGAACGGGCCGCAGGGCGGAGCCGGACCTCGGCGGGCGCGATGCGGTCGGCGGTCACCAGGGCACGGCCGGCGGACTGGTGGTCACCGACGTCGAGGTGGGCTCGGGCGATGTCGATCAGGTGGGCGGCGCGGTGTTCGGCGGGGAGCCGCTGCCAGGCGTCACCGCAGGCGGTGTGCTGGTGCAGGGCGACGGCGAGGTGGTTGTCGCCGAGGCGCGCGGCGGCCAGCGCGCGGGCCAGGTCGACCACGACCGGCCCGAACCCGCTGCTGTCGTCGGGATGCTCGGCACAGCTCGCCGCAAGGCGGGCGGCGCGGTCGATCAGGTCGTCCGTGGCAACGGTGTCCACGCAGGTGGCGGCGGCGAGAGCGGCCTCAGTGAGCAGGGTCGCGGCCAGGGCGAGGTCGTCTGGTACGGGTTCGCGGGTCGGTGCCGGGTCGAGCGGCCGTACGGCGGTGGTGGCGGCGGCCATCGGCGCAACCACTGAGATGCTTCTATAACTGTCAAGGGGTGGTTCCTGCCGTGTGGGCGGCGGTCAGGGTCCGGAAGAGCTGCCTGCTGATGTAGCGCTTGAGGTTGCGCATGACCTCGCGTTTGGTGCGGCCTTCGGCGGTGCGGCGGGTGACGTAGGCGCGGGTGCGGGGGTCGTGGCCCATGCGGACCAGTGCGACGGTGTAGAGGGCTCGGTTGAGGCGTCGGTCGCCGCCGCGGTTGAGCCGGTGTCGGGTGGTGTTGCCTGACGAGGCCGGTAGTGGTGATGCGCCGGCCAGGGCGGCGAACGCGGCCTCGGAGCGGATGCGTCCGGGGTGTGACCAGGCCAGTAGGACGGTCGCGGCGACGACGGCGCCGACGCCGGGCAGGTCGAGCAGTTGCGGCGCCTGCATGGTGACGGCTTTGTGCAGGGTGGTGTGGTTGGCGGCGAGTTCGGCGTCGAGGGCCCGGATGCGCTGGGCCAGGCGGATGGCCTCGGCTCGGCAGACGGCCAGGGTCGGATTCTCGTCTTGGGTGCGCCAGGCCGCGATGGTGGTGATGGTCGTGGTGGTCAAGGCGCGGCGGGCGTCGATGCCGAGGTTGACGGTGCGCAGCAGGGCGGTCAACGCGTTGACGGCTCGGGTGCGTTCGCCGCTCATCTGTTCGCGGGCGACGGTCAGGACCCGCAGGGCGGTGCGGGTGCCGGTCGCGCGGGGCCAGCGCAGCTCGTTGATGTTCAGGCCGCGGGTTGCTTGGGCCATCGCGATGGCGTCCAGGGCGTCGCTCTTGCCGTGGCGGCGCCTGCTGATGGCCGGGACGTCGGGTGCTTCGGCAACGGTCAAACCGGTTGCGGTGAGCTGTTCGGTGAAGGTGGCGCCGTAGGATCCGGCACCGTCGATGACGATCAGCGTTGTGGTGTCCTGGGTGTGACGCTGGATCCAGGCGGTGGCGCGGCGTAGCCCGGCCGGGCTGGTCGGGAACTGGGCCTGCTGCTGGACCGCGCCGGTGCTCGCGGTGATCAGCGCGAGGGTGTGTGAGGCGGCGTGGGTGTCCACGCCGATGACGAAGTCGTAGTGGTCTGCGACGATGGCCATGGCGGCGTCCTGCCTTTCCGGGGAGACGTCGTGGCGGCGCCGGCCCGGGATGTGCTCTCGCGGCAGGACTGTGATGGGCCACGACCCGCGGCCACGGGTCGGGCAAGCTTCTGATCAAGCCACCGAGAGGGGCAGGGCCGGCGCCCCGACCTCGAGCCGGGTGGGCAGATCTCACTGAGAGCACCCTGCGGGGGCCACCATTTTCATGAGCCACACCCAGGCCCGCGATCATGACGCCGACCCTGCCAGCCAGCCCCAGGCCAGCCAAGAGCAACCTTCACAGCCAGTTTCATGCTGCTAGCAGATTGCCGTCCACCTCGTCGATCATGGAGTTGTGGCGCCACGATTAGCGGCTTTTGCAGAGGTCTGGCTGGTGCCCAAACTCCGTGATCGACGGTGTGATGCGATGCGTCGGAGTGTTGGGGCGGTCAGGTCGGATCTATGGGAGCAATAGGTTGAAGGGCGCGGTGCCGAGGCCCTTGGCCGATGGCCGCACCGACGGGTTACCCAGAACCGACAGTGCGTGTCCACCAACTCCTTGCAACCAAGGGGGGTCAGGGCTACTACAGAGATCCCAGCACCGTGCCGGGGTCCGCGTCCAGTTCCAGGGTCTTCAACACGGTGAGGAGTTGGCGTTCCTCGTAGCGGAAGTGCGACTCCATGATCGCCGCCAAGCCCTCGAGATGGCGATTCAGCTCTGCGGGCGGAGCCGCCCGCGTCACGGCGTCCTGCAACCCGGCCAGTAGGTGAGCCATCATCGAGTGGTCCTGTTGCAGGTAACGTAGCGCCTCGCGCAGTTCGGGGTGCTGCTCGGCGATCGCCGGAAACATCTCGCGGTCCTCACCCTCGTGGTGAGCGGTCAGAGCGGCGCAGAACCCGTGACAGAACAGCAGCAGGTCTCTGGTCGCCGGTTCCGCCGGCTCACCGGCGGCCAGGGCCTCCCGGGTCACAGCCAACGCGTCGCGAAGCCTGTCGTGAACGCCGTGCAGCTCTCGATGCCAGGCCACCAGCCTGCTCTTCTCGCCCTCACGCATAGGTCGAAGGCGAAGGGACAACGATCATCGTCGTCGTATTCCCTTCGATCCGACGCCTCCATGCCTGACACGGTCTGCCACCGGCACGCGACGCTGGGGCTGAGGCTACCACGCGCTTCGCGGAACCCTGCTCGGGCTGCGAAGCTACGGCCGGACCACAATCAGGGGCGACGACGGAGGGCTTCCTGGACGGGCGACGAACGGCGGGGCGCGGCGGCAACGACGTGCGGAGGATCATCGCGGTGGCGGCTCCGCTGTACCTGTCGATGGTCGCCGCGTCGGCCGGTTCGCTGGTGGTGACGGCGACGCTGGGGCGGTTCGGCACGGCCGCGCTCGCCGCGTTCGCCCTGGCCGGTGCCGTCTACTTTCCCGCCACGGCGGCGGTGGCCGGCGCGGTGCGCGGCATCATGCCTTTCGTGTCGTCGGCCGCCGGTGACCGCGAGGCCGTACTCCGGCTGGTCCGCGACGGTAGTTGGCTGGCGGTCGCGGTCGGTGCGCTCGGTGCTGTCGCCGTGGCTGGCGTACCGCTGCTGGCCCGTGCCGGCGGCGTGCCGACCAAGACCGTCGCCGCGCTCGGCGTGTTCCCGCTGTTGCTGGCAGGGTCCGTACTGCTGGGCTCGATCGGGGCGATGGCCTCGTCCAGCCTGGTGGGGCTGGGCCGCACCAAGGTCGTGATGTGGGCCGGTCTGGTCGCCGCCACATGTACCGCCGGCCTGTCGTTGCTGCTGGTCAATGGGTTCGGGCCGGTGCCTCCGCTCGGCCTGGTCGGTGCCGGCGGCGCCACGGTCGTCGCCAACCTGGCCGCCTGCGCCGTGAACCTCCACGGTCTGCGGTCGACGCTCGGGGTCCCGCTGGTCAGTCTGGTGATGGCCCGCCCCGACCTGCGTCGGGTCCGGGACCTGGCGATGGTCGGCATTCCCATGGCGGGCACCGTCCTGGTCAAGTTCGGCGTGCTCGGCGTCCTCGCCTTCGCCGCCGCCCGAATCAGCACGCCCGCTGCGGCAACGCACGGCGTCGCCACCTCGCTGGTCGGTCTGACCTTCACTGCCGCGGTCGCGGTCGGCCAGGCCGGGGTGCCACTCGTCAGCAGCCGCGCCACGGCGGGCGACGTCCCGGGCGTGCGGCGCGTCGTACGGGCCGGGCTGCTGGTCACCGCCGCCTCCGTCGGCTCCCTGGGCGTCCTCCTGCTGGTCCTGCGGCCGGCCCTCCTCCCCGTATTCACCGACGACCCCGACGTCCGTTCGCTCCTGACCGGTCTGCTGCCGGTCGTGGCGCTGGCGGTCCTCGGCGACGGGTTGCAGGCCGTCCTCGGATTCGGCCTGACCGGGCTGCGGCGCACCATACCGAGCTTCGTGGTGTTTTCTGCGCTCTACGGCGTCCTCGCCCTGGTCGCGCTGCCGGTCGCGGCGGCCACGGGCATCGTCGGGCTCTGGACCGCTCTGGTCGTGACCAACGCACTGGTCGCCCTCGGGCAGGGCACCGCGTTCCTACGGGTCAGCGGTCGGCTCAGGGAACCAGCACAGGATCGGAGCCACGAGGCATGAAGGTGTGGCTGGCCGAGGATGCCGAGGAACTGATCGCCAGTACCTGACTGGCAGTCCGGGTTGAGGAGGCCTCAACGACGAACCGGAGCAGCTTGGCCGGTAATCTGATGATCATGGCGGACTGGCGGATTCGGCCAGCTTCGGCGGGGGACGTCGAGGCGGTGGCCGAGTTGCGGGCCGTGGTGCTGCGGGCGGATCTGGAGCGACTCGGACGGTACGACGAACAGCGGGTCCGGCAGCGACTGCGGGACGGGTTCGCCCCGGCGCACACGTGGGTGATCGAGGTGGACGGCGCGTTCGCCGGCTGCGTGGCGCTGCGGCCGGCCGAGGACGCCCACTGGCTGGAGCACTTCTACCTGGCCTCGCACCTGCAAGGCAGCGGCATCGGTACGGCCGTGCTCCGCAGGCTGCTCGAACAGTGCGACCGCGAGGGCACCCTGGTCCGGCTGAACGTGCTACAGGGCAGTTCGGCCCGGCGGCTCTACGAACGGCACGGGTTCACACTTGAGCGCGAGGATCCGGTGGACGTGTTCATGGTGCGGGAACCGACCTCGACCGTACGCGAAGAATGATCATCCGGTTGGTCAGCGGTCGGCTCCGGGAACCGGCAGGAGCTGCGGTGATAGGTCAAAGGAAGAGGGCCGAGAGGCGGGGCAGACGGCGACGCGTCTCGTCGGGGTCCTCCTCCGGATTCCACTGCTCCCCCAGCGCCGGCTCCTCGGGCCGGACAGCGGCGAGCGCCGCCTCGTACGAGTCGGTCTCGCCGACCCGCCGCTGGTAGGCATTTCCGGTGGCGTACTGCATCGCCTCGCAGCCGAGCCAACCGCGCCCCTCGTTCGCCATCCGGCGCACCACGGGGTGATCCGCGAGCGAGTCCGGGTCAGCGACCGCGCGCTCGAAGGTGCGCCGCCCCTGGAGGACAAGGCCGGCCCGGAAGTCCATGAAGCCGTCGTCGCCACAGCCGCCCTCGATCAGGTACGCCGCCACCCAGAGCGGCCACCGGTAGGCCGACCACCACACGTCGGCGTAGCGCTGCCCGAAGGCGATGATCCCCGCCGGTTCGAGGGCGACGAGGAGGTCCACCACGGCGGGCACGAGCGGGTCGTCCGGCGAGTCCCGGTCGTCGGCGCGGTCGCCGACGGCCGCTCGGGCCCGTTCGATGAGGCCCCAGAAGGTGTCGAGGTCCATGAGGTCGGTACGCCTCCGGTCGGGGGATGCGAATGCCCGCCGAGCTTATTCGGGAGGACCGACAAAACTGGTCCCGGCGTGGGCACGCCGGGACCGGTGACCGATCACATCAGGGCAACCGCCGCATGGACCGCTTGGCGAGTGCACCAGCGTGCGGGACGGCCGCCCTCGACGGCGCCCTGCCCGCTCCGCCCCCTCTGGGTCAGCCGCAGCGGCGGAAGGCTTCCGTGGTGCCGGCGGTGGTGACCACGCCGGAGCCCTGGTCGAGGACGACGATGATGGCCGGCTCGGTCTGTCCGGAGCGGCAGCGGATGTCCGCGACGTACTGCCAGCCGGGGATCGCGCCGCTGCTGTTCGCGGTCAGCGACCCGAGTGAATACGGGCCGACCGTGTTGATCCGCACCGCGTAGAAGCGCACCGGCCGGTTGGGGGAGAGCCCGCTGCCGGTGGCGTACAGGTAGCCGCCGAGTAGGTGGTACGTGGTGCTGACGGAGACTCCGCCGCGTGGCGTCGCACCCGGGTCGACCAGCCGCCAGGGCGCGTTGGCGTTGTCGCTGTACGCCCGGTCGCGGCTGGACGGGAACACGCAGACGAGGTCCGAGGGACGCGTCTCACGCCACACGAAGCCCACCTTGCAGAAGCCGTTGGACTCTTTACGCGACGGCCCCAGGGCGTTCTCGGTCTGGGTGTCGGAGCGGGTCTGCGGGGTCACGCAGACCTGGTCACCCGGCACCGCCTCCCGCCAGACATAGCCGGTCGCGCAACTGTACGGCCCCCAGGGCAGGTCCACCGCCTGCGCCGGTGCGGCAACGGTCAACAGACCGGCCAGCAGCGCCACCGCAGCGAGCGCCCCCGCCAGCCAACGCCGTCTGGTGCCGCGACCGACGTCCGCCGCCATTCTTCCGATGCCGTGCGTCTGCCCTCCACTGTGGTTGACTGGTCAACCGGCCCCGTACGTGCCGACCGGGACATTCGACCGTGGCCACCGGCTTCGGGAGGGCGCTCCGGTTGGTTTCCGACACTGCCGGGAATTGAAGTGCAGGAATTATTGATTACGGTTGCCGCTCGCGCGCCCGAAACCGGCCGCCGACGGTCCACACCAGCCCGTTCGCTTACACACCAGAAGACGGATTAGCTTCGGTAGCTACAAGCGTGGGCCCACCGCCCTTGGGCGACGCAGAGCGAGTGCGGTCCGGCGAAGAGCGGGCTGACAACAATGACGTGCGAGGCGTCACCGTGGGGGTTTGGCGGAGCCACCAGGCGACGGCGGCGGCGCGGCTGGGGACGTCGGCTTTGACGAAGACGCCTTCGAGGTGTTTGCGGATGGTTCGTGGGCTGATACCGAGTTTGCGAGCGGCCTGGTCGTTGGTGTGTCCGGTGGCGATGAGCGCGAGCACCTGGTTCTCGCGTTCGGTGAGGGTGCAGTGGCGTGGTGGCGCTACGGGCAGGCTTGCGCCGATCTTGCCTTGAATCGCGGTGATCTGGGCTTGGTAGTCCAACGCCGTGGCGATGACGTCGCGAACGGGGTGAAGCGCGCGGGTCTCACGATCGGAGAAGTCGTGAAGCCTGCGGGTCAGGCCAATGAGCACCAGGTCCTCGTCGGTGATGCGTGGTGCCATCACCAGCAGGTGGCGCATGCCGTACTGGGCGAACACTTCCCGGTAGATGGATGTCTGCCGGAAGCGGTTGAAGGTCATGAAGTCACTCGTGCGGTACGGCCGCGCGTCGCCGGTGGCGAGAAGGTTGCCGACGTACGGGTCGTCAACGGACAGCGTCATCCATTGGTCGATCTCGCCTGCGGACAAGGCGTCGGGTTCCCCGGCCATGGTCACCGATGGCGCCTGGGTCCGCCAAGCGCGGCAAATGTCGATACATACACAGTCCGCGCCAACGGCCTGGAGTAGCCCTGCGGCCAGGTCATCCACGAACGGCTCGTTGTTGATGATGGCGTGCGCGGCGATGAGCGCGGCACGCAACAGACCTGCCTCGTTCACGGCGGTTCCCCTTGAGGCTGCCCCCTGTGGCAAGTATGAGCGGAGGGTGATGTCGTGTAAAGCGCCGCGTTTGCCCAGTAGTCAAGGTGGCGGAACAGGCACTTTCCTCCACCGAGCTGCCCCTTCACGATGGGCGCAGAAGGGCGAGATGCCCCCGGAAACAGTGGATTCCTGGTGGGCGCTTCAACGGACCAAAGCCACCGTACCGATCCCGGAAAACGTCGAATTGGAGGTAGAAATGCACATCAAAGCATCGCGGAAGCTGGGAATCCTCAGCGGCATCATGAGTATCGGGCTGATCGCCGCCGCCCTGGCTGCCGCCCCGGCAAGCGCCGCCGAGCCAACATCGCCGGCCAGCACGGACGCAACCGACGGACCCCGCCACTGCATCGCGAATGTGACCACCCCCATCGCCAAGGTCGAGTGCTTCGACAGCTTCACCGTGGCCGTCTCCAAGGCGACCGGCGGCCGGATCACCGACGCTCCGCAAGACGCCGGGAAAGCGGCTTATGACGCGGCCTTCGAGGCCAAGCTGAGGGGGCTCTCCAAGCTGGCCGGCCAGCCCGGTGTCCAGGCACAGAACATCATCGAGATCGACTACGACTACGGCTTCTGGGGCACCGACACGTTCACCTGGTGGGTCGAAAACGGCGGCTGCGAGAGCAATTCGCTGGGAAACGTCAAGTACTCGGTGTGGAACCTCGCCGACTACGGCTGGAACGACCGGATCAACGCATTCACCAATGATCATCTCTGCTTCTCGAAGCACTTCGAGCATGCCGGATTCCAGGGTCTGGCGATCGGGTGGGACTACGGGCGCAGCAGCCTTGGTCCCCTTGATGGACAGATCAGTTCGATCCAATGGTCCTAGACGAGGAAATCCTGCCGACGCGCCGGGGGTGCTGAGCCCCACCTCAGCGCCTCGGATCGCCCTGCTCCCCCACTGCTCTGGCGACGCTGGATGCTCAGCCGACGCGGAAACTGACACCACGCCACCGCCAGATCCACCGACAACGGCGGGCCACCCCTCAAGGGGTGGCCCGCCGCGCGTCACGACGACCAGCGGTACCGTCGGCAGGGGCGCGTCAGGGCAGACGGCGACACCACCCGGTTGCGGGCGTGAGCGACAGAGCATCGGTCAGGAGCGCAGCCCTTCGTAGTACGGCTTCATTGCCGGGTAGTAGTCGTCGAAGTTGGGCAGGACCGCCGCACCCTCGCGGGCGGCGACCAGCAGGTCGAGGTAGTACTCCCAGCCGGGGCCGACCTCACCGATCGCCTCCTCGGTGGCGAGGTGGTGGACGAACCGCAGCTCGGTCACGCCGTCGGCCTCGGCCAGCAGCATCTCCAGGTGCCAGGAGCCGTGCTCGTCGAGCGTCGCGACGGCCAGCCGGCGGGGCGGCTCACACGCCTCGATCAGCAGGTCGTACCAGGGCTTTCCCTCCTCGTACGCCAACTGCACCCGGACGGTGCGGCCGGTCCCCGGCTCGCCCTCCCACGGGCCGAACCAGCGCGCGGTGCGCTCCGGCTCGGTGAGACTCACCCAGACGTCCTCGATCGGGGCGCGGAAGGTGCGGGTCAGCACCAGGTCACTGCCGGCGTCCGTACGGAACAACCGGCCGACGGGTCCACGGTTCATGCCGTCCTCTTTTCCTCAACGGGGTCGACGCGACGTTCCCGGCGGGCGCGGTACACCTCGGTCTCCAGCGCGTCGAGGCGGTGCTCCCAGCCGCGCGGCCGGGTGAAGAGGGCGAGCCACCCAGCGAGTTCGGCGAACCGGTCCGCGTCCAGCCGGTAGAGCCGCTGCCGGCCGACCAGCTCGTCGCGGACCAGGCCGCTCTCCCGCAGCACCCGCAGGTGCCGGCTGACCGCCGGACGGCTGACCGGGAACCGGGCGGCGATCTCCCCGGCCGGCAGCGGCCCGTCGCGCAGCATCTCGAGGATGGCGCGTCGGGTCGGATCCGCGATCGCCGCGGCCACCTCGTCCACGGCAGAAGCGTAACCTATAGGTTACGCGTCAGGCGCCCAGGTACGCGAATGCCCGTGGCTCCTGGTGGTCACCTTGCTTCGAGGCAAGCTGGTCACCACAGAAGAGCCACGGGCACGGTCGAGGATGCGACCCGGTTGTTCGGTACTGTTCCGCCGCTGCGCCTACGCCGACCTGTCGGTCACCACCCCATGATCTCGTGGTCCCCGCGAAGGAAGCTGCCGGTGGGACCGTCGTCGGGCAGCGTCGCGGCCCACACGATGCCCTCGGCCGCCTCCTCGGGCGACCGCTGCGCGGTCGGCTGCATGCGCGTACGCACCCGGCCGGGGTTGACCGCGTTCACCAGCACCCCGGAGTCCTTGGTGGACTCGGCCAGCATCACGGTGAGCGCGTTGAGCGCGACCTTGGACAGCGAGTACGCGGGCGCGCCGCCGAACAGCCCGTGGGTGAAGGAGGCGGTGCCGCTGGAGATGTTCACGATCCGGCCCCATCGCCGTTCGAGCATCCCGGGCAGGAACGCCTGCGACACCCGCCAGGTGCCGATCGTGTTCACCGTGAGCGACTGCTCCACCAACTCCATCGGTATGGTCTTCGCGTTCTGCCCGGGGTCCACCAGCACTCCGGCGCTGTTGACCAGGATGTCCACCGCGCCGACGGCGTCCCGCGCGGCGTCCACCGACGCGGGGTCGGTGACGTCGAGTCCGATCCAGTCGGTCGTCGCGCCCGTCCGCTCGGCGAGGTCCTTGGCGATGGCCGCTGCGGCGTCGGCGTCCCGGCCCGCCAGCACGACCCGGTGGCCCAGTTCGCCCAGCCGCGCGGCGACGGCGGCGCCCAGCCCGCCGGTGGCCCCGGTGATCAGGGCGGTACGTCGATCGGTCATGCGGCACCTCGCACCTTGGCCAGCAGGTCCACCTGCTCCGGATCGGGATTGCACGGGATGAGGATCAGCTCGTCGCAGCCCGCCGCCGCGTAGCGCTCGATCGTGCCGGCGACCTCGGCCTCGGTCTTCAGCGCGCCCCCCGCGATCTTCCCGGCGAACTGCGGCCCGAGGTAGGAGTAGTAGTCCTGCAGGAACCGGCCGGCGTGTGCCTCGGCGTCGTCGCCGAGCGCGTAGTAGTGGATGGCCAGTTTGCGCGGCTCGGTGGTCACGCCCTGCTCGGCCCAGGTTTCCCGAGCGAACTCCAGCAGGCGATCCAGGCCCGCCGGCGAGGAGCCGCTCGCGACCCAGCCCCAACCCCAGCGGCCCGCGCGGCGCACCGCGTACTTGGAGTGGCCGCCGAAGGCCAGCCGGGGACCGCTCTGCGGCGTCGGGCCGATCGGGCGGTCGAGCCCGTCGTGCTCGCCCGCCCAGATGGCGCGCATCCGCTCCACCATGGCGTCCAGCGCGCGACCGCGGCGGCCGAACTCGGTGCCGGTGGCCTCGAAGTCGTCCTCGCGGCCGCCGGCCGACATGCCCAGCACCAGCCGCCCGCCGGAGAGCTTGTCGATGGAGGCGACCTGCTTGGCCAGC
Organism: Micromonospora pallida; assembly: GCF_900090325.1. Classification (NCBI taxonomy): domain Bacteria; kingdom Bacillati; phylum Actinomycetota; class Actinomycetes; order Micromonosporales; family Micromonosporaceae; genus Micromonospora; species Micromonospora pallida. Next base: position 2,660,480 of record NZ_FMHW01000002.1, read on the forward strand.
ACCGCCACGTCGGCCCGGTACGGGGCGATCAGAATGGTGGTCGCGAGCTTGATCCGCTTGGTGACCGCAGCCGCGGCGGCGAGGGCGACCAGCGGATCGTAGTTGCCGTACACGAGCCGGTCGAGCACACCGAGGGTGGAGAAGCCGAGTTCGTCGGCCCTTCTGGCCCACTCCACGACCTGGCTCCCGGTCGCGTCCGGAATCGTCGACGGAAGTCCAACACCTACGTCCATATCCGCTCAGGCCCCTATCTGTGGCTCGCGTACTCGTCCGACAGATGCAACCCAGGGCGACTAGAACGCGGCTCGAAGATGCGTGAATGGACGCGGGTTCGAGCCGCCCACCACCGCGCCTGCCTAGCGTCCCCGGACATGCGAGTGCTCATCACAAGCTGGGCGTGGCCCACGCACTACTACCCGCTGGTTCCGCTCGCCTGGGCGCTCCGCTCCGCCGGGCACGAGGTGCGGGTGGCCGGTCAGCCGGGGTTGGCCAACGCGGTCACCGGCTCCGGAATGCCGTTCGTCCCGGTCGGCCGCGACCTGGACATGGAGGGGGCCTTCCGCCGCCTCATCAGCACTCCGCCCCCGGCTCCCGGCGCCCAGGGCCAACCAGCCCCCGGCCAGCCCGCCCCGGGTGGTGCGCGCAAGGTCCCGCGCGCGATCGGGATGTTCGCCGACCTGGCCGACGTGATGGCCGAGGACACCATCGCGCTGGCCCGCGACTGGCGGCCGAACCTGGTGATCAGCGATCCCACCGCGTTGGTCGGCGCGCTGGCCGCCAAGGCCGTGGACGCGCCGCTGGTGCGCTTCCCCTGGGGCGCGGACATCATGTCCGAGGTGAACGCCATGCCGGGCATGTCCGACGTGGATGTCGAGGCGATGGCGCCCATCGCCGAGCGCTTCGGTCTGCGCGACGTCCGCCCTCGGGAGGGCCTGACGCTGGACCACTGCCCGACGGGCATGCAGGTCGCCAAGCCGGCGCCGCACCGCCAGGACATCCGCTACCTGCCCTACAACGCCTACAACGTCCTGCCGCCCGCCCTTCCCGCGCCCACGCGACCGAGGGTCTGCGTCAGCTGGGGCACCACGATCGGCCGCCTCGACCCGACCCGTTCCCTGATGAGCCAGGTCATCACCAGGATCGTCAACACCGGCGTCGAAGTCGTCGCCGTGGTCGCCGCCCACCAGCGGGGCGACCTGCTGGCGTCGGTGCCCGAGGGCGTGATCGTCGCCGAGTCGGCGCCGATCCAGCATGTGCTGGCCGGCTGCTCCGCGGTGATCTCCCACGGCGGTGTGAGCACCATCCTCAACGGCCTGCTGCACGGCCTGCCGCAGTTGGCGGTGGCCCCGGTGCTCCCGGACCACCGCTTCAACTCCCGCCACCTGGCCGCCTCCGGCGCGGGCCGGGTGCTGACCGCCGAGGAGGTCGCCGACGGCACCGTCGTCGCGGCGTTGCAGGACGTGTTGGACACGCCCGGGTACCGCACCGCCGCCGAGAAGCTGCGCGGCCAGATCGAGGAGAAGCCGCTGCCCGCCGAGGTCGTGCCGATCCTGGAGCAGCACGCTTCCTGACTCTCCGGTCCGGCCGGCGCGCACCAGCCGGGCACACGCCCGCCACGCAGCCCGATGCGCGCCCGCCACACCAACCGGTGCCAACCGGCCCGGTCCCGGGGTGGGGACGACCCTCACCCCGGGGCCGGATCAGGCCAACCGCGCTCACCGTCCGGACAGGGCCGCCTCGACCAGCCGGTCCTCGATCGCCCGCAGTAGCCGTTCCGCCTGCTCCGCCGGCAGGTACGCGGTGTCGGCGGTGACCACCAACTCGACCGCGCCGGGGGCGTCGACCACCTGGATCCGGCACCGCCAGGCGAACCGCTCCAGGTCCTCCACCCAGCGGAAGCCACCGGCTGGGGCCGCGCGCAGCGCTCCGACCGTGCTGGTCGACACGTCGTGCGGCAGCCGGATGTCGTTGAGGTAGCAGAACGGCGCGAACCCGGTGCCGTGGTCGTAGCCGTGCTCGGCGAAGGCCCGTGCCATCGCGATCGGGTCGTAGTAGGCGTGCCGGTACGCGTCCAACGACGCCTGCCGGGTGCGCCGCAGCAGTGCGGCGAAGTCCGGCCGTCCGGTGAGGTCGACTCGGCAGAGCCCGATCTGGTTCAGCTTGCTGATCGCGGTGTCGTACGCGGGTTGGAAGCGGTTGTTGGCCATGGTGACGATGCCGCAGACCTCCGGACCGTCGGCGCTGAGCGCGGCGGCGGTGGCCGCGAGCAACACCGTGGAGCTGCTCACCCCGTGGCGGGCGGCGAGCACCCGGACGGCGTGGTGGATCGCGGCGGAGGTCAACGCGCCCTGCCGGTAGCGGGGGGTGGGCGCGGGCACGGCCCGGGCGGCGAAGCGACCCGCGCCGAGCGCCGGGAACTGGCGGAGCCAGTACGCCACCGCCCGGTCCGAACGCCGTCGTTCGGCCTGCCGTTCGCGCTCGGCCACATCCAGCGACTGGAGGCCGGGCGGGGTGGGCACCACCCCGCGCAACAGCAGCATCCGCAGGTCCCGCAGCACCGTCTCGGTCGCGTGGAAGTCGACGGTGGAGTGGCTGAAGACCACCACGATCTGCCGGACCAGCCCGTCGACCACCACCAGGGCGGCCCGTAGCGGCCATTCGACGGCGTGGTCGAACCGGGGGGCACCGAGTCGCGCCGCGAGCGTCCCGGCCGTCTCCTGGCCGTCCGGATCGGCCCCGGGTGCCGTGTGCACCAGCACCGGCAGCCGTCCCTCGGCGGCGGCCACCTGGCGCAGGTCACCGTCGGTCGGGTGGACCCGGGTGCGCAGTGACTCGTGCCGGCCGACCAGCGCGGCGAGCGCGCCCACCGCCCGCGCCGGATCCACCCCGGCCCGCGCCGAGACGGCCAGCACGCGGCGCAGGTTGAGAAAGCTGTGCTGGACGGACGCGAACTCCGCCACCGTCCGCCACATCGCGCGCTGCCCCCAGGTCAGCGGCCCGGTCGCGGCCCGGCCACCGTGGAAGTCCGCGTACGTGACCTCCTCGCTCGACGCGCCGATCTGCCTGACGGACTGGGAGATGAGCACCGCTCAGGTTACCCCGCCGTCGGACCGGGCGGGACGCGCCAGGAGGGCGTCCAGGGCCAGGCCACCTCCCGGAAGGCCGCGGTGACCAGCAGTTCCTCCAGGTCGCGCAGGAACGGCTCGACCGACTCGACGGGTACGAACCGGGTGTCGACGCTGACCGTGACACCGACCGCCCCCGGCTCGTCCACGACGTGGGTCAGCCGGTGCCAGGCCGCCTGCGCCAGGCCGTCGACCCAGTGGAAGGCGCTCTCCGCCATGGCGGCCCGCAGCTCGCCCTCGGTCACCGTCGGGATCGTCTCACCGCCACTGCCGGCAAGTCTGACGTCGTTGAAATACTGGTACGGCAGGAATGCGGTCTCGAAATCGTGACCTTCCGTCAGGAAACGCTGCCGCAGCGCCAGCGGATCGTAATAGGCGTGCCGGTAGGCGCCGAGTGCGCCGCGCCAGAACCGGGGCAACAACTCGGTAAATCCGGGCCGACCGGTCAGATCCACCACACCCATTCCAATCTGCCCGAGATTTGCCACCGCGTCCGCGTACTCGGCGCGGAATCGGTTGTGCGCCATGCTGAACAGCGCGACCACCTCCGGTCCCCGCTGACCGACCGCCAGGGCGGTGGTGGCGGCCAGCAGCACCGCGGAGGCGCTGACCCGGTGGCGGGCGGCGAGCAGCCGGGCCGCCCGGTCGAGTGCGGACGAGACCAGCGTCCCCCGGTGCAGCCGTGGGGTCAGTTCCGGCCCGGTCGGGGTCATGGCCGGCGGGGACAGCCGGGTGAACTCGCGGGCCCAGTGCTCCACCGCGCGGGCCGAGCGTTCCTGGTCAGGGCCGTGCTGGTCCCGCGCCACCTGCGTCGACTGGGGACCGGGTGGGGTGGCGACCGACCCGCGCAGCAGGATCAGCCGCAGGTCGCGCAGCACCACCTCGGCCGCGTAGGCGTCCACGGTGGAGTGGCTGAAGACGACCACGATCTGGCGTACCCGATCGTCGACGGTGACCAGGGCGACGCGCAGCGGCCACTCGTTCGCGTGGTCGAACGCGACGTCGGCGAGCCGGGCCGCCGCCCCCCGGGCCGCCGCCGCGCCGTCGGCCTCGCCGGGCACCACCAGCAGGGGCAACTGGCCGGCCGCCGCGGTCTCCTGCTGTGCCTCGCCGCCGACCGACCGGATCCGGGTCCGCAGCGCCCCGTGTCGGCTCACCAGCGCCCCGACCGCCCGGGTCACCGTGGCCAGGTCGTCGCGGACCCGGCCGGACACCGGCACGGTACGGCGGAGGTTCATGAACCGGTGGTTCGACCCGAACCGGACGGCGGACCGCCACATGATTCCCTGCGCCCAGGTCAGCGGGGCGGTCTCGGTGCGCCCACCACCGAACTCGGCCAGGACCACCGTCTGCGTGGCCCACTCGTCCGGCACTACGGCATCCGCGATTCGCATTCCTGACCGTAAAACGGCCACCGGTCACCCGGATCGCTCGTTCGGGCTTTCCACAGTGCACCGGCAGGACTCTTTCCCACGCCGGACAGGTGTCCGCCGGTGCGCCGTTCAGTTGATTACCTGGGCCGTTCGCATTCGGGACACTGCTTTTCTCGCCCGCTATCGACGTGAGGCCCCACCGCGTGACCAATGTAGACCTTCCGGCCCGGGTTGTCCGTCCCTCCACCAATGGGATCTCCGCCACCACCGGCACGAAACCGTCGTTGTCGTTCGGACAGGAACGCATCTGGTTCACCGAACAACTGACGCCCGGTACGGCCGGATATCTCGTCCACACCACGCTGCGGCTGATCGGCCCGCTCGATCCGGACCTGCTGGCCACCGCCATCGACGCCAGCGCCCGCCGGCACGACAGTCTGCGGATGCGGTTCACCGAGAACGACCTCGGCGAACCGGTGGTCGAGGTCATGGCGGCGGTGCGGGTCCCGGTCACCGTCGTCGGGGTGACGGACGAGGCGGCGGCGCGTGCCCTGGTGGCCGAGTCGGCGCGTACCCCGTTCGACCTGGCCGCCGCTCCCCTGCTCCGGGCGCTGGTGATCCGGCTGGCCGACGACGACCACGTGCTGCACCTGGCCATGCACCACATCGTCAGCGACGGCTGGTCGCTGGACCTGCTGCTCACCGAGATCGCCACGTGCTACGGCGCGCTGCGCGACGGCGGTCCCGTCCCCGCGCCGCCGGCCGTCTCGTACGTCGACTACGCCGCCTGGCAGCGCGCCCGCGCGGACGGACCGGACGCCGGCGCGGAGCTGGCCTGGTGGACCGAGGCGTTGGCCGGCGTGCCGGCGTTGGAACTGCCCACCGACCGGCCCCGCCCGGCGGTGCAGACGTACGCCGGGGCCACCCGCCGGTTCCGGATCGACGCCGAACTGACCGACGGGCTACGCCGGCTGGCGCGCGGCCAGCGGGCCACGCTCTACATGACGCTGCTCGCCGGCCTACAGGCGCTGCTGTTCCGGCACACCGGCCAGCGCGACTTCGCCATCGGCTCCCCGGTCGCCGGCCGCGTGGTGCCCGAGTTGGAGAACCTGATCGGGCTCTTCGTCAACACGCTCGCGTTGCGCGCCGACCTCTCCACCACCGGCGGAACCGCCGACTCCCCCGGCGAGGAGCCCAGCTTCGCGACGCTGCTGCGGCGGACCCGCACCGGCGTCGTCAAGGCGCTGGCTCGTCAGGAGGTGCCGTTCGAGCGGCTGGTCAAGGACCTGAACGTCACCCGGGACGTGAGCCGCTCGCCGGTGTTCCAGGTGCTGTTCACCCTGCAGAACTACGCCCGCAGCGGCGGCCGGTGGCCGGACGGGCTGGTCACCGAGGGCTTCGGTGCCGACGGCGACGCGGCCCGGTTCGACCTGTCGCTGTACCTGGGCGAGGTCGACGACGAACTGCGCGGCATGTTCGTCTACAACACCGACCTGTTCGACGCGGCCACGGTGGCCCGGCTGAGTGAGCGGTTCACCACCCTGCTCCGCGCGGCGGTGGCCCGGCCGGACCTGCCGATCGTCGACCTGGACCTGCTCGACGCGGACGAACGGGACCGGGTGCTGGCGTTCGGCACGCCGGACGAACCGACGACACGGGTCACCCCGGTGACCGGTACCGCGACCAACCTCGCCGACCTGGTCGGACCGCACGCGGTCGCCACCCCGGACGCGCCGGCAGTGGTCTGCGGGCCGGACGCGGTGACCTATCGGGAGCTGGACCGGCGGGCCGACCGGCTGGCGCACTGGCTGCGGTCGGCGGGCGTCGGCCCGGACGCGCTGGTCGGCGTGCTGCTGGAACAGTCGACGGAGTTGGCCGTGGCGTTGCTCGGCGTGCTGCGGGCCGGTGGGGCGTACCTGCCGCTGGATCCGGAGCAGCCACCGAACCGGCTGGCCGCCATGCTCGCCGACGCCCGGCCGGTGGTGGTGCTGACCAGCAGCGACCTGCGCGACCGACTCACCCCGACCGACCCGGCGGTACCGGTGCCGATCGCGCCGACGTGTCTGGACGAGATCGCCGACGAGTTGGCCGCCGGCCCGGACACCGACCTGGGCGTCGCCGTGCACGGCGGCAACCTGGCCTACGTCATCTACACCTCCGGGTCCACCGGCACCCCGAAGGGGGTGGCCGTGGCGCACCGGCAGGTCCTGCGCTACCTCGACGGGGTGGCCGACCGGTTCGACGTCGTACCGGCCGGCCGGTACGCGCTGCTCCAGTCGATGTCGTTCGACTTCAGCGTCACGATCTTCTGGCTGGCCCTGGCCACCGGCGGGGTGGTGCACCTGCTGCCCCGCCGGGGCACCGGCGCCGAACTGGCCGAACAGTTGCGCGCTGAGCACATCGACTACCTGAAGATCACCCCGTCGCACCTGGCGGCGTTGACCGCCGACGCCGAGCCGGCCGACCTCCTGCCGGCTCGGGCCCTGATCCTCGGTGGCGAGGCCGCCGATCTGGACCGGATCGCGCCGCTGGCCGCCGCCGGGCCGGCCCGGGTGTTCAACCACTACGGCCCGACCGAGGCGACGGTCGGCGTCGCCACCCACGAGGTCACCGCCGACGCGGCCCCGACCGGGCCGGTGCCCACCGGCCGTCCGCTGCCGTACGCCCGGGTGTACGTCCTCGACGACCGGATGCGGCCGGTGCCGGTCGGGGTGCCCGGCGAGGTCTACCTTGGCGGGGACCGGCTGGCCCGGGGCTACCTGAACCGTCCCGCGCTGACCGCCGAACGCTTCGTGCCCGACCCGTACGGACCGCCCGGCGCCCGCCTCTACCGCACCGGTGACCGGGGCCGGTGGCGGGCCGACGGGCAGCTGATGTTCCTCGGCCGGACCGACCACCAGGTCAAGATCCGGGGTTACCGGGTGGAGCTGGGCGAGGTGGAGGCCGGGTTGCGCGACTGTCCGCCGGTGCGGCAGGCCGTGGTGCTGCTGCGCGACGACCGGCTGGTCGCCTACCTGGAGCCGGTGCCCGGCGCGGACGTACCGGAGGCCGCCGAGCTGCGCCGGACCCTCGCCGACCGGCTGCCCGAGCACATGGTCCCGCAGCGGTTCGTCTGGCTGGAGAAGCTGCCGTTGCAGGAGCACGGCAAGGTGGACCGCCGGGCGCTGCCGGAGCCGACCGCCGAGGTACCGACGGGTGCGCGGGTCGCCCCGGCCGGCCCGGTGGAGCACCTGGTCGCCGGGATCTGGCGGGAGGTGCTCGGCCTGGCCGAGGTCGGCGCCACCGACGACTTCTTCGACCTCGGTGGGCACTCGCTGCTGGCCACCCAGGTGGTGGCCCGACTGCGGCGGGAACTGCCCGCCGCCGACGGGGCGTCCCGGGTCAGTGTGATGGACCTGTTCCGGCACCGGACGGTCCGCGAGCTGGCCGCCCGGATCGCGGTGGCCGACGCCGAGCCGGCCGCGCTGCTGCACGAGCTGACCGCGCCGGTGCCGGCCGCCGAACGGATCGCCACCCTGGTCTGCGTCCCGTACGGCGGGGGCAGCGCGGTGGTGTACCAACCCCTCGCCGACGCCCTGCCAGCCGGCTACCGGCTGCTGTCGGTGGCCGTACCCGGGCACGACATCGGGCTGGCCGACGACCCGGCGCCGATCGGCGAGGTCGCCGGGGACGTGGTCGCGGAGATCCTCGCCCGGGTGGACGGTCCGCTGGTCCTCTATGGGCACTGCGGTCCCGGTGCGGCGCTCACCGTCGAGGTGGCCCGGCGGCTGGAAGCGGCGGGCCGGGAGCTGACCGCGGTCTACCTCGGTGCGGTGTTCCCGTTCGCCCGGCCGGTGGGCGGGGTGCTCGGGCCGCTGCTGCGGCTGCGCCTGGCCGAGCGGGTCCGCAGTGACCGGATCTACCGCACCTGGTTGCAGGCTCAGGGCACCTCGGTCGGCGCGTTGGACCCGGACGAGATGGCGTTCCTGATCCGGGCGATGCGCCACGACGCCCGGGTCTCCGAGGAGTACTTCACCGAGCTGGTGCACCAGCGGGTGAGCCCGCTGCGCGCGCCGGTCGTCTCGGTGGTCGGCGACCGGGACCGGGGCACCGAGTACCACGAGGAGCGGTTCCGGGAGTGGCACTTCCTCAGCGACCGGACCGCGCTGGCGGTGATCGACGAGGGCGGGCACTACTTCCTCAAGTACCGGGCCGGGGAACTAGCCGAGATCGTCACCGGCGTGCACCACCGGCTGGGCGGCCCGGACCCGGTGGCCGGGGTAGCCGACCTGGTCGGGGTGGATGGAGCCGACCCGGCGTGGACGCTGGCCGCCGTCTCCGACCGCGGCACCGAACCACCGCCACCCGCTGCTCCCACGGGTCGCCGCCGGGGCGCCGACCGGGACCCGCAGCCGAGCATGGCCCGGTTCGGCCTGGTCGCGGCCGGGCAGATCGTGTCCAGTACGGGCACCGCCCTGACCAACTTCGCCATTCCCCTCTGGATCTACCTGGAGACCGGGTCGCTGGCCCGGTTCGCGCTGTTCGCGATACTCGGGCTGGTGCCCGGCCTGCTGGTCGCCCCGCTCGCCGGTGCGCTGGTCGACCGCACCAGCCGCCGACGGATGCTGCTGTTCGCCGGTGTCGCCGCCGGGGCGGCCAACGCGGCGCTGGCCGGGCTGGTACTCACCGACCGGATCCAGGTCTGGCACATCTACCTGCTGGTCGGCTGGCTGTCGGTGGCGTTGGCGTTCCAACGGCTGGCGTTCGTCTCCGCCGTACCGCAACTGGTGCCGAAACGCTTCCTCGGCCACGCCAACGGTCTCGCCCAGACCGCCACCGGCGTCACCCAGTTCCTGGTGCCACTGATCGCGGTGGCCCTGCTGGAGGCGGTCGGCCTCGCCGGGATCCTGCTCATCGACGTGGCCTCGTACGTCTTCGCACTCGGGGTGCTGCTGGCGATCCGGTTCCCCCGGACGCTGGCGCTGCACCGACGGGAGGGCATCGGCCAGGAGATCCTCGGCGGCCTGCGCTACTCGGTACGACGCCGCGAGTTCCGGTCCATGCTGGTCTTCTTCGCCGCGCTGAACCTGTTCCTGTTCCCGGTGCTCTATTTGCTCTCTCCGCTGGTGCTCGGCTTCGCCGACCTGGCGCAGGTGGCGCAGGTGGCCCTGGCCGGCGGGGTGGGCGCCGCCGTCGGTGGCCTGGTGATGCTGGTCTGGGGCGGTCCCCGCCGCTACCGGATGCGGGCGGTGCTGCTGGGCACCCTCGGCATCGCGGTGGCCTGCCTGGTCACCGGGCTGCGGCCCAACCTGGTGCTGGTCGGTGCGGGCGCGTTCGGCATGTACCTGGCGCTCGGCGTCGTCAACGGCGTCTACAACACGATCATCCAGACCAAGGTGCCGCCCCGGTTCCACGGCCGAGTGTTCGCGCTCAACCAGATGGTGGCCTGGTCCACCATGCCGCTGGGTTGGGGGGTGATCGCCCCGTTCGCCGCGCAGACGCTGGAGCCGCTGCTGATGCCGGGCGGCGCGCTGGCCGGCACCGTCGGCGCGGTGATCGGGGTCGGGCCGGGCCGGGGCATCGCCCTGCTCTACCTGCTCTTCGCCGGGTGCATCGCGCTGACCGCGCTGGTGTCGCTGCGTACGCCGGTGCTGGCCCGGTTCGACGACGAGGTGCCCGACGCCCCACCGGACGATCTGATCGGCATCGCGGCCCGACAGGCCCGCGCCGCTGCGGGGGACGGTGCGGCCGTCGCGGGAAGCAGTACGGCCGTCGCCAAACCCGGTGCGTCCCTCGCGGAAAGCGGTACGGCCGCCGCCGAAAGCGGTGCGACGGCCGGAACGCCGATGAACGCGACGACCAGCCAGACGCCGGGACGGAGGGCCGCCTGATGAGCAGCACGATGCCGGTACGCCGGCCCGCGCCGCCGGCTGCCCGGACCGTGCCGGACCTGCTGGCCTGGCGCCGCGAGGTGCACCCCGAGCGGGTGGCGGTCGAGGTGCACGGGGTGGCCGCGCTGACCTTCGCCGAGTGGGAGTCCGGGGCGGCCGCCGTGGCCCGGACGCTGCGGCGACGTGGGGTACGCCCCGGCGACCGGGTCGGACTGGTCTTCGGTCCCCGCGACTGGACGGAGTACGCCGTGGCGTACTGCGGGGTGCTGCGCGCCGGCGCGGTGGCGGTGCCGCTGTCGGAGCGGTTGGCCGCCGGACAGTTGGAGCACGCGCTGACCCACTGCGCGGCGGGCGCCCTGGTGCACGGTGGCGACACCGCCGCGCCGACCGCGCCGGCCGGCGTGCCCGTGTGGACGGTGGCCGAGCTGCGGTCCGACACCGGCCCGGAGGTGGAGCTGCCGGCGGTGCGCCCGGCCGACCTGGCCCAGATCCTCTACACCTCGGGCACGACCGGCCGCCCGAAGGGGTGGGCGCCAGCCACGCCAACCTGACCGTCGGCGCCCCGAACCACCCCCGGCGGCTGGCGCTGGCCCACTCCGAGCGGTTCCTGCACGCCTTCGCGATCGGCACGAACGCCGGGCAGACCATGCTGTTCAACGCGCTCACCGCCCGACCGGCCGCGCTCACCCTGCCCCGGTTCACCCCGCTGCGGTTCGCCCGACTGATCGAGACAGCCGGCGTCGGGACGGTGTTCGTGGTGCCGTCGGTCGCCATCGAGCTGCTCGACTCGGGCGCGCTGCGGGACCGCGACCTGTCCGGCGTACACCTGATCGGGTCGACCGCCGCGGCGCTGCCACCGGCGGTGGCGGCCCGGCTGGCGGCGGCCTTCCCCGCCGCCACGATCGTCAACTACTACACCTCCACCGAGGCGGCGCCGGCCCAGACCACGATGATCTACGACCCGACCCGGCGGGACGCGGTGGGCCGGCCGGTCGGCGGGCAGCTCATGATCGCCGACGGCGACGGCGCTCCGCTGCCGGTCGGCGCGACCGGGGACGTGTGGCTACGGGCCCCGCACCCCCGGGCCTACTACCGCGACGAGGCGGCCAACCGGTCCACCTTCCGCGACGGCTGGGTCCGGATGGGCGACATCGGCCGGATCGACGCCGACGGCTACCTCTACCTCTCCGACCGGCACCAGGACGTGATCAAGTCGGGGGCGTTCAAGATCTCCTCGCTGGAGGTCGAGGCGGCCCTGCACGAGCACCACGGGGTCGCCGAGGCGGCCGTGGTGGGCGTGCCGCATCCGGTGCTCGGCTCGGCGGTGGCCGCCGTGCTGGTGCCCCGACCCGGGACCGACCCGACCGGGCTGTCCCTGGCCGCGCTGCGCGGGTTCCTCGCCGACCGGCTCGCCGACTACCAGTTGCCGTCACGGGTGCTGCTGGTCGACGAACTGCCCCGCAACCCGGGCGGCAAGGTCCTCAAACGCCAGCTGACCAGCCAGTTCGACAACTGACCACCCGAAGATCGTTGGGAGAGCACGTGGGCACCGCCGAGGCGACATACGCGCAGCACGCCGTCTGGTTCACCGAGCAGGCCGGGGTGGCCGGGACGGCCTACCACATGGCGCTCGGCATCCGGTTCGGCGCCGAACTGGACCGGCCGGCGCTGGTCGAGGCGTGCGCGACGGTGACCGCCCGGCACCCGGTCCTGACCACCCGGGTCGTCGCCGACCACGACGGCACCCCCCGCCTGGTCCCGGCCGACGGGCGCCCGGTGGTGACTCTCGGCGAACTGACCGACGAGCGGGTCGCCGAGGAGATCGCCCGCCGCTACGACCCGGCCGCCGGGCCGCTGTCCCGGTTCACCCTGCTGACCGGGCCGGACGGCACGCACCTGCTCCTGGTCACCGCCCATCACCTGGTCTTCGACGGGATGTCCAAGGACGTGCTGGCCCGGGACCTGGCCGCCGCCTACGCCGCCGCGCGCACCGGGACGCCGGCCGACCTCGCGCCGCTCGGCGACGGGTACCCCGGGCACGCGGCCGTCGAGCGGGAACGGGTCGACGCGGAGCTGCCGGCCGCCCGGTCGCACTGGGCGCGGCACTGGTCCGGCCCGGGTGATGTGGTCCTACCCGGCCTGCGGCGGGTGCCGACCGCCGCCGAACCGGGCGCCACGGTCGCGGTCGACCTGCCCGGCGAGTTGGTCGAGGGCATCGACCGGACCGCCCGGTCGCTCGGGGTGACCCGGTTCGAGCTGCTGCTCGCCGTGGTGCACGCGCTGCTCGCCCGGTACGGCAACCAGGGTGCCCCGGTCGGGGTCGGACTCTCCACCCGTACGCCCACGCAGGCCGACCAGATCGGGCTGTTCGTCAACGAACTGCCGGTCGCGGTCGCCCCGGCCAGCGGTGACTTCGCCGGATACGCCCGCGCGGTCCGGGACCGGGTACGCGACCTGTACCGGTTCCGCAGCGTGCCGCTGGCCCACACGGTCTCCGGTCTGCGTCCGGCACCCGCGCTGACCCCCGTCTCGGTCGGCTACCGGCGACGCGGCACCGAACCGACCTTCGACGGCGTGTCGAGCAGCGTCGAGTGGACGCTGTTCGGCGGCTCGGCCCGCAACGCCCTGCACGTGCAGATCGTGGCCGCGCCGACCGGGCTGGCCGTGGGGTTGCAGTACAGCCCGGCGGCGATCGACGCCGCCTCGGTGGCCCGCATCGGCGGGCATCTGCGGACCATGCTGGCCGCCGCCGTCGCCGACCCCGGGCAGCCGGTGGCCGGGCTTCCGCTGCTGCCCGCCGACGAACTCGACCTGGTGCTGCGGGCCTGGAACGACACCGGGCGGCCCTACCCGCACGACGTCACCGTGCCGGCGCTGATCGCCGAACGGGTCCGCGTCGACCCGGCGGCGGTGGCCGTGGTCGACGGCGACCGGACGCTGAGCTACGCCCAGCTCGACGCGGCCAGCGCCCGACTGGCCGGGTTGCTGCGGGACCGGGGCGTCGGTCCGGGAACCCTGGTCGCGGTCGCCCTGGACCGGTCCTGGCAGTCGGTGGTGACGCTGCTGGCCGTGCTGCGCCGCCGGGCGGCGTACCTGCCGGTCGACCCCGGTCACCCGGTGGCCCGGCAGGAGCTGATCCTCGCCGACGCGGCCCCGACGCTGGTGGTGACCAGCTCGGGCACGGCCGCCGGGCTCGCCCCGGGTCGGCCGCTGCTCGTCCTCGACGAGGTCACCGACCTGGACACCCCGGACGCCCCGGACGCGGCCCCCACCGAGGAGCCGACCGCCGACGACCTGGCCTACGTGCTCTACACCTCCGGCTCGACCGGCCGCCCCAAGGGGGTCGCCGTCCGGCACGGCGCGCTGGCGAACCTGCTGCTCGCCGTCCGGGACACCCTGGGCAGCCGGCCGGAACACCGCTGGCTGCACCTGACCTCACTGTCGTTCGACATCTCCGGGGTGGAAATCTTCCTGCCCCTGGTCACCGGCGGCCGAGTGGTGGTCGCCTCGGCGGTGAGCGCCCTCGACGGCGCCGGCGTGCTCCGGCTGGTCCGCGACACCGGGGTCACCCACGTGCAGGCCACCCCGTCCGGCTGGCGGGTGCTGCTGGAGGCGGGGCTCGGCCGTACCGCCGGTGGGGTAACGCCGGAGCCGCCGGAGCCGCTGGTGGCGGTCACCGGCGGCGAGGCGCTGCCGGTGCCCCTGGCCCGGGAGCTGCGGGCCCGGGTCAGCCGGCTGGTCAACGGGTACGGACCGACCGAGGCGACGATCTACGCCACCATGGCGGAGATCCCGGCCGACCCGGACGAGGTGACCATCGGCCGGCCGCTGCCCAACACCCGCGCGTACCTGCTCGACGACGACCTACGGCCGGTGCCGGTGGGGCTGCCCGGTGAACTGTGCCTCGCCGGGGCCGGACTGGCCGCCGGTTACCTGAACCGGGACGACCTGACCGCCGAACGCTTCGTCACCGTCCCCGCCGATGCCGTCGGCCCCGGTGCCGCCAGCGCCGAGGGCGCCGGGATCGATGGAGGCGCCAGGTCCGACGAGGGCGCGGAGCGGATCTACCGGACCGGGGACCGGTGCCGGTGGCTGCCGGACGGCCGGATCGCGTACCTGGGCCGGGCCGACGACCAGGTCAAGATCCGGGGACACCGGGTCGAACTGGGCGAGATCACCGCCCGGCTGCTCGAGCACCCCGCGGTCGCCGAGACGACCGTGGTACGGCACGATCCCGCCGACGGTGACGAGGCACGCCTGGTGGCATACCTGGTGCTCCGCCCGGGTGTCGGTGTGCCGGAGCCGGCGGACCTGCGCGGGCATCTGGCGCTCACCCTGCCGACGGTCATGCTGCCGGCCGACTGGATCGTCCTGGACCGCCTGCCGGTCAACCCGAACGGCAAGGTGGACCGATCGGCGTTGCCGCCACCGGCCACCCGTACCGCGCCGGGCACGGCCGAACCGGCGACCCACGCCGACCCGCTGATCGAGCAGCTGCGCGGGATCTGGCAGGAGGTGCTCGGGATTCCGGACATCGGCCCGCACGAGGACCTGTTCGACCTGGGTGGACACTCGTTGACCATCACCCGGATCAGCGGGCGCATCGAACAGCGGCTCGGCGTCGAGGTGCCGCTGGACGCGTTCTTCGACACCCCCACGATCGCCGAGATCGCCGAGATCATCCGGCAGTCCGGAAAGGAGTTCTGATGCGTACCGACCCGGAGCTGCGGCAGCGGGTAGCCGAACTGGTCAGCGGGGCCACCGGCGGGGACGTCGCCGTCGCCGACCTGCTGGCGGGCGGATCGATGGTCGCGTTGGGCCTGGACTCGCTGGGCCTGCTGCGTCTCGTGGACGCCATCGAGCTGGAATACGAGGTCGAGGTCGACCTACAGGCTCCGGGGCGAGGGCTGGACACCCTGGACGACCTGGTCACGCTGGTGGCGGCCAGTTCGTGACCATCGTCTGCTTATCGGGTGGGCCGGGACGCCCATGCCGTGGCAAGGTGACCCGGTGGCGACGGACCATGCACCCCTGGAGATCGCCTGCGACGAGTCGGGCTACGAGGGCGAGAAGCTCGTGGGCACGACCACCGACGTCTTCGCGCACGGCAGCGTGCACCTGTCGTACGCGGCGGCGGCCGAGTGCATGGCGGAACTGCGCGCCCGGATCCGTTCCCCGGCCACCGAGTACAAGGCCAACCACCTGCTACGGGAGAAGCACCGCCGGGTCCTCGTCTGGCTGCTGAGCCCGGCGAGCCCGGCGTTCGGCGCGACCCACGTCTACCTCGTCGACAAGACGACCTTCCTCCTGGACCGCCTGGTCACCGTCCTGCTCGACGACCCGGCGCAGGCGGCGGTCCTGTGCCGGGAGGTGATCCTGGCACGGGAGGCGCGAACCGCCGTGCACTGGCGGCCGTTTCTCCAGAGCGCCAACGACCTGCTGCGCACCAAGGAACGCCCCGACGCGGTGCCGCCAGTGGAGGGATTCGTCCGGGCCGTGGAGGCGCTGCGCCGCGGCGGCCCGGCCGAACCCGCCGACCAGACCCTGAAGCTGCTGGCGGCGGCCCGCTCACGAGCCGAGGCCCACCGGATGGCCGTCCACACCTCCCCGCCGGCCCTCCCCCTGCTCGACCCGTTGGTCCCGGCGATCGAGCGGGCCGTACGGTTCTGGGGTCACCCGGGACGCCCGGTCACGATCGTCCACGACCGCCAGAACACCCTGCGACCGGACCGGGTCGCGGCGCTGCGTGACCGCATACCCGCCCTGGCCGGGCTGACCCTGGTCAGCTCGGAGAACGACCCCCGCGTGCAGGTCGCCGACATCGTCGCCGGCGCGGTCCGGAAGATCGCCTCCGACGAGCTGGTCGGTGCCGGCGACCCCGAACTCACCGCGCTGCTCCCGCCCTTCGTCGACAGCGCGTCACTGCTGCCCACGTCGGCGAGCACCTCGCCCCACGAGCGGCGATGACCAGCCTCATGCCCCGCGGGTTCACCGGCCGCCGGTGCGCCCGGGTGTGGCCGCCGCCGGTGCGGCGAGGGCGGCCCAAGATCGTCGATGTCGTCGCCCGGCAGGGCACGATGGGCACGTGGACATCGAGCCGATCGCTCCCGCGCCGAGCCGGGCATTCGCCCCGGCGATCCTCGGCCAGCGGTGGCAGGACCTCGCCTTCCTGCACTGGGCGGTCGCGCCGGACCGCGTCGCGCCGCTGCTGCCCGCCGGCACCCACCCGGACACCCTCGACGGGGTGACCTACGTCGGCCTGGTCGGCTTCCGGATGGTCGGGCTGGGCCTCGGACGGGGGCCGGGCGTGCCGTACCTCGGCAGTTTCTGGGAGACCAATGTCCGGGTCTACTCGGTGGACGACGCCGGCCGGCGGGCCGTGGTGTTCCGCTCCCTCGACGCGTCCCGGCTGGTCCCGGTGCTGGTCGCCCGGGCGTCGCTGCGCCTGCCGTACCTGTGGTCGGCGATGCGGCTGGACCGCGACGGCGACCGCTACACCTACCGCTGCCGGCGCCGCTGGCCCGGCCCGGCCGGCGCCACGAGCCGGATGACGATCCGGGTGGGCGAGCCGATCGACGAGCCGACCCCGCTGGAACACTTCCTCACCGCCCGGTGGGCGCTGCACACCCGGGCGTACGGGCACACGCTACGCCTGCCCAACTGGCATCCCCAGTGGCCGCTGCACCGGGCCGAACTGCTGGACCTGGACGACGCGCTGATCGCCGCCGCCGGACTGCCGTCACCGACAGACCCACCGGTGAGCGTGCTCTACTCCCCCGGCGTGCCGGTCCGGTTCGGCCCGCCGGTCACCGTACGCCGGACCGGCTGACCGCCCGGCGACTCGACGGAAAGGCGGAACGCCCGGCGGGACATCACCAGAGGGAGATCGCGAACAGCAGCTCGTCCTTACGGGGCGGCCGCTCGATGATCGGGATGGCGGAGCGCGAGTTCTCACGGTTGAGCGCCATGCTGCCGTCCGGGTTCAGGCCGAAACGCCTCAGGTGCGCTCCGTCGCGGAGGTTGCCCAGCACCGCCAGACGGATCAACGCGTCCCGGGCCCGCCGATCCCCACCCACCGTCGCTCGGGCGAGCTGCTCCGGTGGTTGGCGCAGGGCGAGCAGCACGGACAGGTACCGTCCCGCCTCGACGTTCTCGGCGGCGGCTCGTTGCAGGTCGCCGAGTCGTTCCTGTTCGGCGAGCAGGTAAGCGAGCCGGGCGCACCTGTCGCCGGTATAGACCGGCTCCGAGTACCTTCGCACGATCTTGAACGCCTCTTCGACCCGGTCGTGGTCGGCGAGGATCATGCCCAGGTCGTCGACGGCCTCTGGCGTGCGGTAGGCCTCCAGCAGCAGCAACTCGACGGCCTCGTCGATGCGCCCCCGCGCGGCAAGCCGCCGCGCCCACTCTCGACGGGCCCAGGCGTTACCGGCGTCGGCCATCGCCTTGAGTTCGTCCAGACGTTCGCTCTCCGCGAGCAGCCGGGCCAGCAGGTCGGCGACAGGACCGTGAGTTCGTCCGGCCCAACGCAACTCCTCGATGGCCTCCACCTGGCGGCCGGAATCCGCGAGGATGGTCGCGAGC
The DNA here is from genome assembly GCF_900090325.1 of Micromonospora pallida. Classification (NCBI taxonomy): domain Bacteria; kingdom Bacillati; phylum Actinomycetota; class Actinomycetes; order Micromonosporales; family Micromonosporaceae; genus Micromonospora; species Micromonospora pallida. The sequence goes on from NZ_FMHW01000002.1 coordinate 2,678,429, forward strand.
ATCCTGAGCGGGCACTGGCAGTACTCGTCGGACGGCGCGCCGCGCAACAGACCGAGCGCTTCGTCCGTGCGTCCGTCGCCGTGCAGCAGCCAGGCCAGGCTCCGCAGGGCGTGCGGGTCGGCCGAGAGGGCACGCAGTTCGTCGACGCGACGGAACTCGACGAGAAGCGCGACCACGTCGGGAGTCGCTCCATGCCGCCGCAGCTCCTCGAGGGCTTCGTCGACGCGGCCGTCGTGCAACAGCCACCGCGCCAGGAGGTACCCGTGCGTATCCGCGCCGCGGCGGCGGACGAGATCCACCGCTGCGGTGCGGCGGCCCTGATCCCACAGCAACTGCGCGGAGGCACCCGCCGCCCAACTGTCGCCGGACTCGGCCAGGCCGAGCAACTCGTCGAACGTCCCGGTGCGGCGGCCATGCGCGGCCAGCGCCTGAATGGCCACGAACTGGATGGCCGGCTGATCGTCCTCCAACATCCCCAGCAGGTCGACGATCTCGTCGACAGCACCGTGCTCCGCGAGCATGTGCTGGAAACGGATGCGGGCGAAGGAGTCGGTCTCGGCCAGCGCCCGGAGTTCGTCCTTCCGTCCCGCAGCGACGAGCAGGTCCACCAGCACCGACTGGGCGGAGCGGTCCTCGGCCCGCGCCGAGCGCTGTTCCGCGATGGCCTCGTCGAACCGTTTCTGCTCCGCCAGCAGGGCGACCAGTTCCCCGTGGGCCCATTCGTGCCCGGCGGCGAGCGCCTGACGGTAGAGCCCTTCGGCGAAGCGGTAGAGCAGCCTGCTCTTCGCCTCGCGAGCGAGATGAAGAAGGTCCCCGGGGTCGACGATGTGCCGGGTCAGGGCTCGCCACACCGCCTCGGGCACCGGCTCGACGTCGCGCCCGTCGGCGGTGTACTGGGCCAGGTAGTCGGTGAGGCCGTACCCGGCCGCGCGTTCGTCGTCGTCCGGATCCCGCTCCGGGACGAGCGCGGAGACGGTGTCCCGGATCAGGTCGGTGGCCTCGCCCAGGGCACGGTCGAACCAGCCGGCCGGAGCCGGTCGTCGGTCCGGAAAGTAAGCGTGTGCGCAGTGTCGCAGCAGGTCTGCGGAGACCGGACCACGGACGCCGAGGCGGCGCGCCGCCACCGCGACGCTCAACACGCTCCTCGTGTAGGCGAATCGTGGCTGTTCCCAGCGTTGCACCAGCCACGGCGCTCCCGCCAGCACCTGGGTCATGCCGTGGTCGGGGTCGGTCAGCGCGGCGGTGAGCTGAGCGTCGTCGCGCGCGGCCTCCCACGCGCGGTCCAGCTCCGAGGCCTGCAGCCGGTCCGGGACACGGACCGGTGTTCCGGCCAGCCGCAGCAGGTTGCGGGCCGGCTCGTGCGGATCCGACAACGTCTGCGTTCCCTGGCTGACCAACTCGTCGTAGAGGGTCGGCCAGAGGGTGGCGACCACCACCACGGGTTTCCGGGCCGCCCACAACGCCCGCACCTCGTCTGCGCCGATCCCGCGCTGGCCGTCTCCGGCCAGGTACCGCTGCAACTCGTCCAGCCACACGACCGTCCGTGCCCCGAGCGAACCCGCCCCGGGCAGGGCCCGGAGCTGCTCGGCGTCCCGGGGCCGCACGACGCGCCACCCCGCATGGTTGTCGCGGACGGCCTCCCACAGCGAACGGGTCTTGCCAGCGCAGGACCGACCGGTCACCAACACGAACCCGCCGCCGGCGGTGGCGGCGGCGGCCAGCCGCTCGCGCAACTCGTGGTCGTGGTCACGGACCACGTACGACGGACGGGTCCACCACTCCCCCGGGTGTTCCGGTCGAGGTTCGTCGTCCGGCACGGCCCCGACCCGGCCCGGTGGAGTGACCGCGCGATGCACCCCGGCCGCGCTCGGAGGGAACTCCGCCACGGTCCACACCGGTGGCGTTGCCGGCGGGCGCTCGGCCGCCCCGCGCAGCCGGTCCACGGCCGCCCGCCAGGCATGGACCTGCTCGGGCGGCACCCGGCAGACCAGCAGGAACATGGCAAGGACCTCGGCCGATGGCAGGTTCCGGCCGTTCAGGACGCTCTCGACCGTCGAGCGCGGCAACCTGATCCGGGGCCAGCCGTCCGGGGCGCGTCCTGCGGTCGCCCGGCACAGCCTGTCCGACTCGTCGTGGATCTCCCGGTAGGAGAGCCCCGCCCCGTCCTTGACCTTCCGCAGTGCCTCGGCAAGCTCCCGCCGGGTCGACACCTGGATTGGCAGGTCCGCGTAGCCGTCCAACGACCGCACCATCGGTCCATTTTCTCCGACCTGCTGCTGTCCGGGTCCGTCCGGGTGGCGCTGCTTGTTCTTCGGACCTGCTACGGCATGACGTGGCCTCCCCGGACAGGGGTTCCGGAGGTGTCCGGAGCGGCTGGCCGGACACCCACCCGGACGGGTGTGCTCCGAACACCGCATCCCGAACCGGAGGCCCCGATGCACTCTCCCGACTTCCTGCCGACTGTCCTGACAGAAGGGCTGCGACTCGCCTCGGCCCTGGCGCCCCTCGTCACGCTGCTGCTCGCCAGGCGCGTCGGTCGACGCCACGACCAGCGGGACCGGTGGCGGCGCAGCCACCGCGGGAGCAGGTCGGGTCGACCAGAGGGACGCCGCCGTCGGCGGCGGTGACGATGCCGACCCGCTGGTCGGAGCGCTCCGGGAGATCTGGCAGGACGTGCTGAAGATCCCGGACATCGGCCCGCACGAGGACCTGTTCGACCTGGGCGGGCACTCGTTGACGATCACCCGGATCAGTGGCCGGATCGTGCAACGACTCGGCGTCGAGGTACCGCTGGACGCGTTCTTCGACACCCCTACCATCGCGGAGATCGCCGAGATCATCCGGCAGTCCGGAAAGGAGTTCTGATGGGGGCCACCCACGAGATGCGGCAACGCGTCGCCGAGCTGGTCAGCACGGCGACCGGCGGCGAGGTGTTCCGTCGCCGACCTGATGGCCGGCGGATCGATGGTCGCGTTGGGCCTGGACTCGCTGGGTCTGCTGCGTCTCGTCGACGCGATCGAGCTGGAGTACGGCGTCGAGGTCGACCTCCAGGCCCCGGGCCGGGGCCTGGACACGCTGGACGACATGGTCGCCCTGGTGGCCAAGGCCCGCCCGGAGCAGAGGGCGGCCGTCCGGTAGGCGGGACTAGCCAGTACGGCAGGGGTGCCTCCTCGCGGCCGCGAGGAGGCACCCCTCCGGACGGACGACAGGCTGCGGCAGGACCGTTCCCGACTACCGCGGGTAGCGGTGGTACCAGGGGTTGTGCCTTTCGAAGGCAGCAGCGGCGGTAATGACCTCGTCGTCCCGCTTCATCCGACCGATGACCTGCAAACCGACCGGCAGATCCGGGCCCTTGAGGGGGTTCGGCGCGAAGCCGGCCGGCAGACTCATCGCCGGATGGCCGCTGAAGTTGACCGGATAGGTCAGGCACCAACCGATCTGCGGATCGACGGCGACACCGTTGACGGCCGACGGGCCGAGGGTGTTGCCGTCGTCCGCGTTCGGGACGCCCACGACGGCAACCGTCGGCGTGACGATGTAGTCGTACGTCCCCAGGACGACGTTGAGCTTGTGCAGCACGTCGGCGCGCAGGAAGTCCAGGTGCCGGTACTCCTCGGCCAGGAGCCGCTCCGACCGGTCGAGCATGGCGGCGAACTGTGGCGTCAACTGTTCCTTGTGCTCGCGTAGGTCCATCGGAATGCCGAACTCCAGAAACAGGTCCCGGGCGTGGCCGTACAGGCCGGCCTGCATGAGGACCCAGGTGTCAGCGAAGTGCTGACTGGTCAGTGGCCGCCGTTTCCGGCCGCCCAGATCGGTGACCTGGATCTCGTCGAGCCCCAGCTTCACCTGGTCGACCCTTGCCCCGGCCTGCTCGAAGGCCTGGAGGGCCTGGCGGACGACACGCTCGACCGGCGCCTCCACCGGGAACAGGTCCATGTCCGGTGAGTAGGCGATGCGCCTGCCCGCGAGCGGACGCGCGCCGTCCACACCCTTGCGGAACGCGCCGACGTAGTCCAGCACACCGTCCATGCTCAACGGATCGCCCTCGGAGGGACCGCTGATCGCCTGCATCAGCATGGCCACGTCCGCCACCGTCCGTGCCATGGGCCCTGGGGTGAAGAACGGCGCCGCGGCGATCGGTGGAGCATCCTGCGGCCAGCGGCCGACACTTGGCTTCAGTGCCGCGATGTTGCACATGGCCGCCGGGATACGAACACTGCCGCCCGCGTCGGAGCCCTGGGTGAGGGCCGTCATGAAGGATGCCACGGCCGCAGCCGCCCCGCCGCTGGAACCGCCGGCGTTGAACCGGGGGTCGAACGGGGTGCCTGTCGGGCCGTGGACCTTGTTGTCGGTGGTGCCCTTGTGGCCGAACTCGGGGGTGTTGGTCTTGCCCGGCACCACCACACCCGCATCGAGTGCGCGCTGGACGTACACCGCGGTGAAGGGCGGCACGAAACCCAGGTCGGCCATCGGCTTGGAGCCGAAGTCGTTGGGGACGCCCGCCAGGAAGTCGAACAGCGCCTTGACGCCGAAGGTCAACCCCTCCAGCATCCGCGGCCGGCCCTGCCGGTACCGTTCGTCGGACCGTACCGCGGCTTCACGCGCCAATTCCTCCGTGACGTGCACGAAGGCGTTCAGTCGCGGATTCACCTGCCGCAGCCGGCGCAGGTGCGCCTCGGTCAGATCCACCGCAGAGACGCGGTTCTCCTTGCGGCCCAGCAGCGCCAGCTGCTCGTACGCAGGCAGGAACACCAGTTCGTCAGCCGCAGGTATCGCCTTCTTGACGTTGCCGTACTGAGCGAACTGCCGTAGCAGCCAGCTCCAGTTGTCAGACGCCGGCCCGGCGCTTGCCGGCTGGGACACCAATCCCGAGCCGGCGACAGCAGCCGCCGAGCTTCCCAGCGCGATGACGCGCCTACGGGTCAACCGCATGGAGGGGTCCTCTCTGAAAAGGCACGAAGAGTGAGGGGGGCGGGGTTTCCCTGCTGTCCTACTCCGCCCTGAGAGGACTGTCCATGGTCGCCTCACCTGCTGGACAGCGCCCTGGGTCCCGGTTCGCCGAGCGACGCGGGCCACCGACACCGTCAGGGGGCGTCCGGCTACGGGGCGTCGCAGCGCGGGGTGACGAGGCCGCCGGCCGGGATGGCCACGACCAGACGGCACGATGGGTACGTGGACATCGAGCCGATCGCCGCCGCGCCCGGGCAGGCGTTCCGCCGGGCGGCCCTGCGGCAGCGGTGGCAGGACGCCACCTTCCTGCACTGGGCAGTGCCGCCGGAGGTCGTCGCGCCCTCGACGACGAGCTGGTCACCGCCGCCAGGCTCCCGGCACCGTCCGGACCACCGGTGAGCGTGCTCCACTCCCCCGGCGTACCGGCGATGTCCGGCCCACCGGTCGTCGTCCGCTGACCGGACGCCTCCTCGCCGCCCGCCGCCGGTGGAATGGGATCATGACGGCATGGACATCTACGAGGACGCCCGGACCGTCTCCCGGGCGGATCTGGCCGCATGGTTGCGACAGCTCGCGAGTCAGCTGGAGACCACCGGACAGGTCTTCTACGGCGCTGCGGGCACCATCGCCGTCGCCGACCAGGTGCGGTGCGAGCTGGAGATCGAGCAGGAGGACCAGGACGAGTTCTCCATCGAGATCGAGTTCTCCTGGGTGAACCCGAAGGCCGCCACCGCGACCGACGCCGCTGGCGTCCAGAAGGCCGAAGCCGCCACGGAGGAACCCGAGTCGCCGGAGGACACGACCGGCGAGTAGTCCGGCAGCGGCCCCGGCAGCGCCGACGGGCGCGGCCGGGGTCACCGGTCGGGTCAGGCCGGCAGGCGCCAGACCTGGTTGGCGCCGCCGAAGCAGTCCCAGATCTGCAACCGGGTGCCGTTGGCGGAGCTGTTGTCGGTGGCGTCCAGGCACCTGTTCGACTGCGGGTTACGCAGGGTGCCGTTGGACTGGGCCTGCCAGACCTGGGCTCCCGTGCCGTTGCAGTCCCAGAGTTGGACCTTCGCGCCGTTGGCGGTCGAGCCGCTGGTCACGTCGGCGCACTTGCCCAGGGCCCGGAGGGTGCCGTCGGTGGCCACGGTCCAACTCTGCGCGACGGTGCCGTTGCAGTCGTAGAGCTGGATCGCGGTGCCGTTGGCGGTGCCGGCCGCCGCGACGTCCACACACTTTCCGCCGATGCCGGTGATCGGGCCGGTTCGCCCGCCCGGCGGCGGGGTGCCACCCATGACGGTGTCGTAGATCGCGGTGACCAGGGAGGTCGAGCCCGTGGTGTCCTGCGAGAGTTCCCAGTTCATCATCCCGCCCGCGTTGGCCAGCGCCCACTGCGTCTTGCGTTTGACCGTGGGGATGCCGTTGTAGCACTGCTGGACGCCGCCGACCGTGGTGCAGTCCCGGTTGGCGTTGGCCGGGTCCATGCCCACCAGCGCGGAGTAGGTGTAGTAGCCGGGCCGGCTGTAGAAGGGGACGCCGAGGACCGCCTTGCTGGCCGGCAGCCCGCGCGCCTTCCAACCGTTCACCGCGTTGATCGACCAGTCGTAGTTGGCGTGTGGGCTGCCGCCGTCGTACGCCATGATGTTCAGCCAGTCGACGTAGCCGAACACCGCGGTCGGCACGCCCTGCGCGTAGTAGCCCTCGGAGACGACGGCGGCGGTGAGCAGCTTGCCCCGACTGCGCAGGGCCCCGCTCAGTTGCTGCATGAGCAGGCTGAAGTTGGTGGCCGAGGCGCCGGGGTCGGGGTACTCCCAGTCCATGTCGACGCCGTCGAGGCCGTACTGGTTGACGAAGTTGACCACGTTGTTGACGAACGCGGTACGGGTGCCGGAGTTGGCGGCGAGCGCCTCGAAGGCCGAGTCGTCGCCGTTGTTCCAGCCGCCGATCGCGATCGACACCTTGACGTTGTTGCCGTGCGCGAGCGACACCAGCGAGGAGAGCTTGCCGGGATTCTCCACCGGACGGAGACTGCCGTCCCCGTTGGGCAGCACGAAGGCGTAGTTGATGTGGGTGATTTTGCCGTACTGGACCGTGTTGACGTTGCCGCTCCAGGATGGCATGTAGCCGACGCTCTTGAAGTTGTTCGGCAGGACGGCCGCCTCGGCGGGGGCCGGGGTCAGGGCGAGAGTCGCGCCGGCGGTGGCGAGCGCGAGCAGGCCGGCGGCCAGGGCCGACCGGCGGGGACGTGGTGAGGACATCGAGGGCCTTCCCGTGGGACAGGGCACAGCGCCGCGGGTCCCGGCCAGCGGCTGGTCGATCCAGCGCGCCGGCCGGACGTACGGCGGAGCAGGAACGGTCACCTCGAGGCAGCCCAAATACTAAAGACTCTTAACTACACCAGTCAACGACACCCATCAATAAATCACCACCGCGTCGATCATGGAGTTGTGGCGCCTGACTTACGGCTATTACGTGGTTTGTCTGGTGCCCCAACTCCATGATCGACGGGGCGGGGGCGGGGGGCTGGGCGTTCTACGCGGGTGGGGGCGCCTCGTACGAGTTGGTCGTGGGTGCGCCAGCGGGCGGTAGTTACGGCGCGGTCCGTTGCCTGGTCGTTGCGCTCGATACGGTCCCGGAGCAGGGCCAGGGCGAGACGGCGGTTCTGGCTGAACTGCCGCTCGGTGTCGACCACCACCACGAGTCCGGTGGGACGGTGGGTCGCCCGTACCGCGGTACTCACCTTGTTCCGGTGCTGCCCACCCGGCCCTCCGGTCCGGCACGCCACGATGTCGACGTCCGACTCCACGAACGGCGTACGCGGCACGTCGACCTGGCAGGGCTGGGCGGTGACGTACCAGTTCTTCCGGCCGACGCCCGCCCGGTAGGGGCTGGGCGCCTGCCAGCACAGCGTCCCGGTCCACGAGCCGACGAACGCCTCGGCCCCCTCCCCGGTGATCCGCGCCAGAACCGACCGGTACGTACCGGGCCGGTCGCCGGGCACGGTCTCCACCCGACAGGTCGTCAGACCCCGCCGGGCGGCGTCCGCCTCCAGCCGGCGCAGCAACTGGGCGACCGCCCAGGCGCACTCCTGCGGACCCCGCCCGGCGGACAGCAGCAGGTGGTGCCGTTCCCCCGCCGTGCTCACGACCGACCCCGGGCACGGCGGTCGTCCCGACGGTCCCGCCGGCCGCCGGACCGGACATCACCGGCGGCCCGGTCCGCCGTCTTGTACGTGACCAGCGGAACCGTCTCGACCACCGGGCTGGCCAAACCGTGCTCGGTGAGGTCGGTGATCACCTGCTCGATCCGCTTGTACGCCGTTGGCGCCTCCTCGAACAGCAACTGACGATCCCCACAGACCACCAGCGACCCCAACGGCGTACGGCGCAACTCCTCGACCGTGTGCTTGGCCCGGCCCCGGCGCAACGCGTCGGCCCGGGACATCTTGCGGCCCGCCCCGTGCGCCACCGAGAAGTTGGCGTCCGGCCCGGCGTGGCCGGCGACCAGGTAGGAGCTGGTCCCCCGGGTGCCGGCGACGAGGACGTCCCGGCCGTCCCCCGGCGCGGCGCCCTTGCGGTGCAGGTACACCCCGTCGCGGACCTCCACCAGGTTGTGGCACTGGTCCACGACCGGCTCGGTGGGCTTCGCCCCCAGGGCGTACGCGACCCGGGCGGCGATGAGCCGGCGGTTGAGCGAACCCCAACGCACCGCATCGTCGTGCCGGGACAGGTAGTCGGCGGGATCGGCGGCAGGGCCCGCACCGAGCCGCTCGGTGTGCGCCCGCAGGATCCGCTCGCCCAGGCCCCGCGATCCGCTGTGGACGATGAGGACGACGTCATCGGCGGCGAGCCCGAGCCGGGCCGCGTGACCCGAGTCGAGGACGGTCCGGATCCGCGCCAGCTCGACGAAGTGGTTACCCCGGCCCACCGTCCCCAGACCCTCGACGTGACCGGCGGGAATCTCCCCGGTCAGGGCCGCCCAGGCCGGGTCGTCGGCGTCCTGATCGGGGTCCAGCGCGCGGTCGAGGTCGGGGAACCGGCTGGCGAGCCGCTCCGGCACGACGCGCTTCAGGTCGAGCGGGAACACGGCGATGCCGCAGCCGATGTCGGAGCCCACCAGGTGCGGGTACAACACGGTCGAGGTCATGGCCGCGCCGATCGGGGCGCCCTTTCCGGGGTGCAGGTCCGGCATCCCGGCAACGTGGATCATGCCGTCGAGGGCGGCCACATGGTGGCACTGGTCGACGGCGTCGGACTCGATCCAGCTCCGGGCAGAGGCGAAGACGGTGACGGTGGCGGCTCCGGGGGTCGGGACGGACGAGGGCAGGGACTGCTGCTGCGACAAAACGACGCTCGCTTCTACGCGGAAAAGAAAACGGACGGACGCGACGGCTCACCCGAGGCGCGACACGGCGCGGTCGGGGCGTCGACTCAACAGGGGGATACAGCCCGTCAGAACGTCATGGGTCCCACCTTCCCGGAGCCCGTTCCCGGCCGGCAACCGGTTTTCGCCCGCGAGCCGCTGACCGGGCGCGCAGTCAGCGGGAAAAGGGCAGGCCAGCCACCGTGTGGTTGGCCACGACCTGCGGTCGTTGCGGGGGCGCGTGGATAGGCTGCGGCACCATGTGGCGAAGTTGGCGCCTGGCGGGCGCGATGCTGGCGGTGGGGCTGGCGGCGGCGACCCCGCAGCTCGCCCAGGGTTCACCCGGGTCCGGCGCTCTTGACTTCCTGCTGTTCGCCGCGCTTGCGGTGCTGTTCTCGCCGCTGCCCTTCCCCCGTTCGGTGAGCGCTGCCGAGGCGCAGGAGCGCGGCGCGGTGGACGGCCGGCCGATCGTCTACTGGCGGCCCGGCTGCCGCTACTGTCTGCGGCTGCGAGCACGGCTCGGCCGGGACGCGCGGACCGCCCACTGGGTCGACATCTGGCGGGACGCCGCTGGTGCGGCTGCGGTCAGGCGGATAGCAGGCGGCAACGAGACCGTGCCGACCGTCGTGGTGGACGGACAGCCGTACGTCAACCCCGCCCCCCGCTGGCTGCGCGACCAACTCCGGAAGCAAACGAACCAAAAGGCCGCCTAGCCTGGACAGTCGCGTGGGTCGCACCGAACGGGCTGGCGGGTGCGGTGGGGGCCGACGATACTGGGCTGGCGGGTGGCAGGCGACCCGGAACGGGCCCGCCCCACCCACCCAGCACCCCGAGATGGCGCGAGATGCCGGATCAGCAGTGGCACGCCGAGGCCAACGACGAGTGGCTGGCGGAGCGGCGGTCCACGGTCATGGCCTGGCTCCGGCGTCGTTTCCGGGTCCTCGGTGGTGTCGCCGGCGCGGTCTCCCACGCCGACACCGGCCCCTACGCGGGCGCGCCACGTAACCCCGACCTGCGGGTCGACAACGGCGACAGGTCCTACGCCACCGTCCGCTACACCACGGGCCAGATCGCCTACACCACCACCCACAGCTCGCTGGACGAGTGCGAGATCTGTGGACGACCGGTGGCGGAGACCCAGGAGATCACCTGTATGCGGGGCGAGCAGACGCACCGCCGGATCGGTTCCGTCCGCGCCTGTCGCAACTGCGCAGCCGAGTCCTGGCTGAGCCGGTCCCGGATGCCCACCGCGTCGCGGGCCCGGAAGCGGGCGAACCGACACGTGGTCTGATACCACGCGTACCGGCGGCCCGGTCCCGGGCGGCACGCCGGTGGTCGCCCGTGGGCCGTTACCCGGCGCCTGGCCGACGAGACGCGGGCAGGTCGGCCAGCCAGTGGTCCAGGGCCGCCGGGGACCGGAACAGCAGGACCGGCGGTCCGGACGGGTCGGCCTGCCAGGCCCGCATCCGTCGCCGGGCCCGAACGAACCCGGTCAGGTGCCACACCAGGACCGAGTCCCGGGACAGCACGCTGCCCAGCGACTCACGGTTGCCGTTGCAGATCTCCTCCCCCGTCACCAGCCGGCGGAGGGTACGGCGCAGCAGGCGCCAGAAGGAGAGCCAGCCCGGGTAGTCCAGGCCGATCACCAGGTCGGCGCGGGCCAGCGGCACGTCCCGCCACCCGTGGTACGCCCCGTCGAGGATCCACCGGTCGAGGCGGCAGATCGCCTCGATCCGGCTGCGCTGCTGCGGGACCGGCACCTCGACCCAGCCCGGCTCCCAGAGCAGGTCGTCGACCGGGTACCAGGGCAGCCCGAGGCGCTCGGCCAGCCGCTCCGCCAGGGTTGACTTGCCCGCGCCGTACACCCCGTAGACCAGGACGCGCGACGTCGCGGCGGTCGGGCCGACTGCTCTCGGACCCCTGTCGTCCCGTCCCTGATGGCCTGTCCCCTGCCCGGGATCGCGGCTGTCCACCGTGGCCTCCCCCACCTCGCGTAGAGCATCCTAGGACAATTCCCGCCAGCGTTGCGGGCGGGAACCCACTCAGACCCAGCCGCGTCGGCTGGCCTCGACGCCGGCATGGAACCTGGACTTCGCCTGGAGGGCGGTCAGCACCTCCTGCACACGGCGCCGGACGGTACGGGTGGTCGTGTTCAACTGCCGGGCGATCGCCTCGTCCTTCAGTCCCGCCGCCAGCAGCGTCAGGACCTGCCGGCCCTGCCCCTCCAGGGTGATCGCGTCCGCGCCGAGCGGCACCGCCCGGCTCCAGCACGCGTCGAAGAGCAGGACCAGCCCGTCGAGCAGGGGCGACGGACGCACCACGATCGCGGAGCCGTTCTGCGCCTCGCGGTCCATGGTGACCAGGGCGATCCGGCGGTCGGCGATCACCCCGCGGAACGGGATGTCCGGGTGCAGGCGCGCCTCCAGCCCGCGCAGCACGGTGAACTCGTCCGCCAACTGCTGGGGCAGATCCGCCGGATCACACATCACCCGGAACCGGACGCCCCGCCCCAGGATCGACTCCTCGGTGGGGGCGGCACCCGGCGTGTAGGGGGCATGGTCCAGCAACGCGACCTCCTCGGTCGCGTCCCGGAGGATCTGGTGGTAGCGGGCGCCCACGTTCTCCCAACCGTGCACGTGCTCCAGCACACCCCCGACCACCGGGTCGTGGTGCGCTTGCCGGAAGCGTTTCTGCAGTTCAGGGAGGGTCGCCCGGACGTCGTGCAGGGTGCGTTCCCGGCTACCCACCAAATCACGCAGGGCGTGGTCGGGCTCGGCGGCCGACCACTGTTCGGCGACCCCGGCGAGGGCCATCGCCTTGGCTCGCAGGACGAGCCCGTGGTCCCGCAGCCAGGCCAGGTTGGCCACGGTCTCGTCGACGTCGAGGCCGCACCCGGTCGCCAGTTCGGTGGTGGTCGCCGTCGTACGGTCGAGCAGGAACAGGTAGATCGCGGCCGCCGGCTCCGGCATGCCGAGCCCCGCGGACATGGACTCCCTCGCCGTCACCCGCCCACCTCTCCCCCAGGGCTCCCCGAAGCGGACCACGGTCGGGCACCGGCCGGTGACGAGCAGGTTCCCCGGTCGACCACGTCCACCCGGGCCGTAGATCGACTGGAACCCTATCGCAGCACGTGGCAGGCACTTTCCGGCGTACGCGACGCTGCCGGCGGCCCCGCTCCCCCCGGGCCGACCACGGCCTTCCTCAAGCGGACGGTGTCCGGAAGGTGAACCCCGGACACCTGTTCCGCCCGGCCCCTACTCCGACAGTCTTTGGCCAGCCCGCACGGCGACACGTGCGTGGAGTGGGAGGACGAACATGGCAGCGAGAAGAAGGCGCCCCTGGGTCACCGCCACCGTCGCCGTGGCGGCGGTGGCCTCCACGGTCATGGTGGGCCCGCCCGCCGCGTCGGCCACCGGGCCGACCGGGGCGGGGCCGACGAAGGCCGAGGTCAGCACGCACCGGATCACCCTCATCACCGGCGACATCGTCACCGTGACGACCCGGGCCGGGGACGACCGCCCGGCGATCAGCCTGGACCCGACCGGGCCGTCGCGGGGCAACGCCCAGGTGAACCACACCGACGGCGCGACCTACGTGGTGCCCACCGCCGCGACCGAGGCGGTCGCCAGCGACGCCGTCGACCTGGCGCTCTTCGAGATCGAGGGCCTGATCACGAATCGCCACGACGACAGGTCGACCGACTCGGTGCCGGTACTGCTGGACAACCGGACGGGCCGGCGGCAGCCCGTCCCACCGGGGCAGGCCCGGGTGAAGAACCGGCTGGAAAGCATCCACTCCGTCGGGGCGCGGGTGGCCAAGAGCCAGACCGCGGCCTTCTGGCGCGCCACGGACACGGTGGCCGAGCGGGACGCCGCCGCCGTCGGCAAGATCTGGCTCGACCGGACGGTCCGGGTCACGCTCGCCGACTCGGTCCCGCAGATCAAGGCGCCGCAGTTGTGGCAGGCCGGGGTCGACGGCACGGGCGTCACGGTCGCCGTGCTGGACACCGGCGTCGACACGAACCACCCCGACCTGCGGGGTCGGGTCTCCGTGGCGCGCAACTTCACCGACTCCGCCGACGCGGTCGACCGCCACGGGCACGGCACGCACGTCGCAGCGACCATCGGCGGCAGCGGTGCCGGCAACGGCGCCAAGGGGGTCGCCCCCGGCGCGGACCTCATCGTCGGCAAGGTGCTGGGCGACAGTGGCTCCGGAACATACTCCAGCATCATCGACGGCATGGAGTGGGCCGCGGAGAGCGGCGCCGACGTCGTCAACATGAGCCTCGGCACCTCCCAGCCCGACAACGGGAACGGGCCGCTCAGTTCCGCGCTGAACCAGCTCGCGGACCGGCACGGCACCCTCTTCGTGGTCGCCGCCGGCAACAGCGGCCCGAACACCATCGGCGAACCGGCCTCGGCGGCCCGCGCGCTCACCGTCGGCGCCGTGTCCAAGTCCGGCGCCCTCGCCGGCTTCTCGAGCACGGGGCCACGGGTGGGTGACTTCGCGGTCAAGCCCGAACTCACCGCACCCGGCGTCGACATCCTGGCCGCCCGGGCGAACGGGACCACCATGGGCACCCCGTCCGGCGAGCACTACACCCTGGCCAGCGGCACCTCGATGGCGACCCCGCACGTCGCCGGCGCGGCGGCGCTGCTCAAGCAGTCCCACCCCACGTGGGACGACGGGCGGCTGAAGACCACCCTGGTCAACTCGACGGACCAGGGAGCGTACCGGGCCGACCAGGGTGGCTCCGGGCAGCTCAACGTCGCCCGCGCCGCGACGCAACAGGCCCGCGCCATCCCCGCCACGCTCAACCTCGGCGCCGTGCGGTACGCCCCAGACGGCGGCTACGCCCCGCTGCGGGGTCAGGTCACCCTCCACAACGACGCGTCGACCGGGCGGACCTTCGCGCTCACCGCGACCGGGGTCGCCGCCACCGGCCAGCAGATGCCGGCCGGCTCGCTCGCCCTCGACCAGTCCACGGTCACCGTGCCGGGTGGTGGCACGGCCGTCGTCACGCTGACCCTCGACCCCAACCCGCTCACCCGGGAACGGGTCTACAGCGGGTTCGTCACCGCCGTCTCGAGCGACTCGACCGCCAGTCTGCGGGTGCCGTTCTCGGTCTACCTCGAGCCGGTCCTGCACGAGGTCAGGATCACCGGTGTCGGACGGGACGGCGCCAAGGCCGGCGGCCCGAGCCAGGTGGTCCTGCTCAACGAGTCGGCGGCCGCCGCCCCCACCCGGGCGCAGTTCGTCAACGGGGTCGCCACCGCGCGCGTCAAGCCGGGCGTCTACACGATCATCACGTCCATCTACACGTCGGACACCTCGGGCGCGTGGATCGAGAGCGTCGCCATGTCGTACCGGCCGCAGGTCGACCTGACCAACGGCGACACCGGCTACCTCCTCGACGCGCGGACGGCGGCGGAGGTGGTCGTCGACGCCGGCCGCCCGACCGAGCGCCTCGGCAGCGCGATCGGCTACCTCCGCGTACAGCAGAACCGGGGCTATCACGACTGGATGACGCTCGTCTCGCCGGACGTCAAGCACGTCCACCTCTTCCCGTCGGCGGCCCCGTCCACCGGCTCCCAGGAGATCACGATTCACTCCACCCTGGTCGCGCCGCAGCTCACCGCGACCGTGGCGGGTGGGCAGGGGCTGACCCTCACCCCGACGCAACTCGACGGCGCCCAGCGGTTCGAGGGCCAGGCGTCCCTGGAACTCGCCGACGTCGGGACCGGCACCGCCGAGGAGTTCCGGCGGGTCGACGTACGCGGCAAGCTGGTGCTCGCGGCCCGCTCGGACGTACCGATCGCCCAGGTCATCGAGACCGCCGCCACCCGGGGGGCCAAGGCCGTGGCGATCGGCAACGGCCGCCCGGGACGGCTGGTGGCCCAGGCCGGTTCGCGCTCCCTGCCGGCCTTCGCCCTCTACGGCGAGCAGGGCGCGGCCCTGTCCCGCCTCGCCGCGACGCGGGACGACGTCGTCGTCAAGCTCGCCGGCACGCCGTACAGCCCGTTCGCGTACAGCCTGGTCACGCCGTTGGCCTCGGTCGCCGAGGGGCCGCTGCGGCAGTCGGTCGACCAGCTCGACACGGCCCGGATCACGGCCCGGAACCACGCCCGTCAGGACACCACCGGGACGAGTGTCTTCTGGAACCGTCGCGCCTCGAGCTACTACTGGGTGACGAGCGAGGTGCCCACCCGCCTCGGCGCGGTGCAGGAACAGTGGGTGAGCGCCGACCCGCGCACCCAGGTCCAGAAGGGTCTGGCCCTCGGTGACGCGAAGTTCCTGACCTACGAGCAGACCTACCGGTCCTACCAGCCCGGCAGCCACCACACGGTGGACTGGCTCAGGGTGAGCAGCCCGCAGATCGTCGAGAACCAGCCGGGTTGGTTCGCCCAGGGTTACCAGAGCTGGAGCGGGCGGGCGTCGCTGACCCTGGCGGCGCGGCCGTTCCCGGACACCGATCCGACGCACATCGAGTTCGCGGACCTCGGCGACGAGTACTCGTTGACCCTGTCCCGGGACGGCGAGACGGTCGGCCGGGCGACCTACTGGTACGGGAACTTCACGATCCCGACGGACAAGGCGCGGTACGAGGCGGTCCTGGCCGCGTCCCGTTCCCTGCCCGGCTGGGGCTTCGCGACCCGGTCGACCACGAAGTGGACGTTCGAGGCGGGCGGCAGCACAGCGTCCAACAGCCCCATCTCGATGCCGCAGGTCGGCTACGACATCGACGCCGGGCTGGACAACCGGGTACGGGCCGGCATCCCGCAGACCCTGACGGTCACCGCTCGCCCGTGGCGCGCCGACGGTGCCGCCGTCGTCGACGTCACGGTGCGGGCCTCGTACGACGGCGGAAAGACGTGGACCCGGCTTCCGCTGAAGTCGACCGGTGACGCGGGCGCCTACACGGCCACCTTCACCGTGCCGGCCGGCGCGACGTCGTCGGGGTACGTGAGCCTGCGGACCACGGCGACCGACGCCACGGGACACTCGGTCGACCAGACCGTCGAGCGGGCCTTCGGGCTCGAGGCGCGGTGACGTCGCACTGACCGACCAGTCGGACGGACCCGTCGACCTATCCGACTGGGACTCCGAGACACCCGAACACGCGTGCGCCGGGCGTTCCCGCCCGGCGCACGCCCGTTCGCAGGGTCGCGTCAACTATCCACCGGCCTCTTGCACTCTACGGGACGCACTCCCGTAATATGCAAGCCACTTCCACAAAAACCGCGACGGCGGCGCATAGGGGAGGCAGCGGCCAGACTGTGGATCGCCGCTCTCCGATGCCCAGCGGACCGGAGAGGACCAGCATGCCGACGTTCGACGAGATCCTGGGTGACCGGCCGATCATGGCCATCCTGCGCGGGGTGCCGCCCGCCGAGGCCGTGACGCTCGCCGAGGCCGTATGGGACACCGGCATCGGGGCCGTCGAGGTGCCGATCCAGACGCCCGAGGCGCTGGACGCCCTCGCCGCCGTGGCCCGGGCCGGTGCGGCCCGTGGCGAGGTCGTCGGCGCGGGCACGGTGATCGCCCCGGAACAGGTGGCCCTGGCGAAGGCGGCCGGCGCCGTCTACACCGTCGCCCCGGGTCTGGATCTCGACGTGCTGCGGACCAGCGTCGCGGCCGGGCTGCCGCACCTGCCCGGCGTCGGCAGCGCCAGCGAGGTCCAGCAGGCGATGCGGGCCGGCTGCCGATGGCTCAAGGCGTTCCCGGCCGGCTCGCTCGGCGCGTCCTGGCTGCGGGACATCCGCGGCCCGTTCCCCGACGCGCTCCTGGTGGCCACCGGCGGGGTCACCGCCGCCAACGCCGCCGAGTTCCGCTCCGCCGGGGCCCGGTGCCTGGGCATCGGCAACGCGCTCACCCGCCCCGGCGGCCTCGCCGAGATCATGGCCGCCCTGACCTGACGGGCCGGCAACTCGGCCCGACCGGGCCGGGAACGGGCCGACCGGCCCGGCGACGGCACCGGATCGCACGTCGGGGTGCCGCCGCCGGCGGGCGGGGTCTCTGTCAGGCGGGGTTTCTGTCAGGCGGGCAGGAGCGGACCGAACAGCAGGCCCCAGTTACCGGGGACCCGACCCGCCGCGTGCTCCAGGTAGGCGCTGACCACCGTCACCTCGTCGGGTCGGGCGTCCGGGCCGTCAGCGCGGATCACGGCCACACAGTGGTCGAGGCAGTCGGGCAGCTCGTCCTCGGCGAACCCCAACCGCGCGTACGCCGGGCCGGCCTGCGGCGAGCCGGCCAGCGAGCCGTCCCAGGTCGTCGCGGCGGCCAGCAGGTAGAGCAGATGGTCGTCCGGGGTGAGCCGGTTCGCGCGTACGCCGTCCGTGGTGAACCGCCGGTCCTCCTCGGTCGGCACCAGGCTCGACTCCTCCGTGGCCCAACCGACCAGTTCCGCCCAGTACGCCGCGTCGTGCGCGCCGGTGGTCTGCCGCAGGTGCCGGCTGGCGAACGCGGCCATCACCGCCGGGTCGTCGATCAGCGGTGAGACGACCAGGTCACTGCTGAAATCGAAGCCGAAGTAGTAACGAACGCCGTCCAGGGCCAACGACTCGATGCCGCCGACGTGCCCGACCCGTTCGGGCAACGGGTCGGGAATCGACAGCCCAGTGGTCTCGATCATGGCACCGGATGCTGCCACAGCCGGCGGACACTTCCGACCGCCGCTGCGACGTCCGCTCCACGCGGAACCGGGGAGGGCGGCGCGCCCTCCCCGGTTCCTCCCGCCGCCCGGGTTCCCGGTCAGCCAGCGGTCGGGCGACCCCCGGGCACCTTGGACGGGCCGAGGTGCCGGGCGTACGCCTCGGTGGTGAAGAACGCCGGCAGGTCCTCACCGAGCGCGGTGTCCTCGAAGATCCGCGCCGCCGCCTCGGCCCGGTCCCGACCGGCGTCGTCGCGCCCCTCGCAGAGCGCGGCCAGTTCCTCGGCGAGGATCGATCGGACCAGTTGCTCGGTCACGCAGCCGCCGTCGGCCAGCGGCGTGCCGTGGTGCAGCCACTGCCACACCTGACAGCGGGCGATCTCGGCGGTCGCCGCGTCCTCCATGAGGTTCCACAGGGCCACCGCGCCGGTGCCGCCGAGCCAGGCGTCGACGTAGCGCAGCGCCACCGCGACGTTGGACCGGACTCCGACGGCCGTGACCTGCCCCGGCGTCTTGTCGACGGCCAGCAGGTCAGCTGCGGTGACCTGCACGTCGTCGCGGAGCCGGTCCCGCTGGTCCGGACGGTCGCCGAGCACCGCGTCGAACACCTCACGGCAGATGCCGACCAGGCCCGGATGGGCCACCCAGGAGCCGTCGAACCCGTCGCCGGCCTCCCGCTGCTTGTCCGCCCGCACCCGCTCCAGGGCGGTCTCGTTGACCGCCGGGTCGCGGCTCGGGATGAACGCGGCCATCCCGCCGATGGCGTGGGCGCCACGCTTGTGGCAGGTCCGCACCAGCAGCTCGGTGTAGGCGCGCATGAACGGGACGGTCATGGTGACCTCCGACCGGTCCGGCAGGACGAAGTCCGGCCACTGCCCGAAGTTCTTGATGACGCTGAAGATGAAGTCCCACCGGCCGGCGTTGAGTCCCGCCGAGTGCTCACGCAGCTCGTACAGGATCTCCTCCATCTCGAACGCGGCGGTGATCGTCTCGATCAGCGTGGTGGCCCGGATGGTGCCCTGCGGCAGGCCCAGGTAATGCTGGGCGAAGACGAAGACGTCGTTCCACAGCCGGGCCTCCCGGTGGGACTCCAGCTTCGGCAGGTAGAAGTACGGCCCGGCCCCGGCGTCAAGCTGCCGCCGCGCGCAGTGGAAGAGGTAGAGCCCGAAGTCGACCAGGCTGGCCGAGATCGGCCGCCCGTCCACCGCGATGCCCTTCTCCACCAGGTGCCAGCCCCGGGGCCGGACCACGATCGTCGCCAACTCCGTGCCGAGGGCGTACCGCTTGCCGCGCGGGTCGGTGAAGTCGATCCGCCGGTCCAGGGCGTCCATCAGGTTGAGTTGACCGCCGATGGCGTTGTGCCAGGTCGGGGCGGTGGCGTCCTCGAAGTCGGCGAGCCACACCCGGGCCCCGGAGTTGAGCGCGTTGACGGTCATCTTGCGGTCGGTCGGCCCGGTGATCTCGACCCGGCGGTCGACCAGTCCGGGGGCGGGCGGTGCCACCTGCCAGGTGGGGTCGGCGCGGATGTGCGCGGTCTCCGGGAGGAAGTCGGGAAGCTGGCCGGTGGCGAACCGGGCCCGGCGGGCCCGGCGGGTGTCCAGCAGCGCCACCCGGCGGGCGGAGAACTCGCTGTCCAGCGCGACCAGGAACTCCAGCGCCTCGGTGGTGAGGACCTCGTCGAAGCGGTCCGCCAGCGGACCGATGATCTCGTATCTCACGCGAACTGCTCCTCTTCGGTGGAGCCGCGCAGGGCGGTGGTCTCGGCGGCCGGGTTGAGCACGGTGCTGATCAGGTCGAAGTAGCCGGTGCCCACCTCGCGCTGGTGCTTGACGGCGGTGTAGCCGGTCGCCTCGGCGGCGAACTCCCGCTCCTGCAACGAGACGTACGCGGACATGCCGTCGCTGGCGTAACCGCGGGCCAGGTCGAACATCGAGTAGTTCAGGGCGTGGAAGCCGGCCAGGGTGATGAACTGGAACTTGTACCCCATGTGGCCGAGTTCCCGCTGGAACTTGGCGATGGTCGCGTCGTCGAGGTGCTTGCGCCAGTTGAACGACGGCGAGCAGTTGTAGGCCAGGAGCTGGTCCGGGTACTGGTCCTTGATCGCCTCGGCGAACCCGCGGGCGACCTCGAGGTCCGGGGTGCTCGTCTCCATCCAGATCAGGTCGGCGTGCGGGGCGTACGCCAGGCCGCGGGCGATGCACGGCTCGACGCCGTTGCGGACCCGGTAGAAGCCCTCGGCGGTCCGCTCGCCGGTGACGAACGGCTGGTCCCGCTCGTCCACGTCGGTGGTGAGCAGCGTGGCGGCCTGGGCGTCGGTCCGGGCGATGACCACCGACGGCACGCCGGCGACGTCGGCGGCGAGCCGGGCCGCCTCCAGGGTGCGGATGTGCTGCCCGGTGGGGATGAGCACCTTGCCGCCGAGGTGGCCGCACTTCTTCTCGGCGGCGAGCTGGTCCTCCCAGTGCACGCCGGCCGCGCCGGCCGCGATCATCGCGGTCATCAGCTCGTACGCGTTGAGCGGGCCGCCGAACCCGGCCTCGGCGTCGGCGACGATCGGGGCCAGCCAGTCGGTCCCGTTGACGTCTCCCTCGGCGGTGGTGATCTGGGCGGCCCGGAGCAGGGCGTTGTTGATCCGGCGCACCACCGCCGGCACCGAGTTGGCCGGGTAGAGGCTCTGGTCGGGGTAGGTGTGCCCGGCGAGGTTGGCGTCCGCCGCCACCTGCCAGCCGGAGAGGTAGATCGCCTTCAGGCCGGCCCGGACCATCTGCACGGCCTGGTTGCCGGTGAGCGCGCCGAGCGCGTGGACGTAGTCCTCGCTGTGCAGCAGCCGCCAGAGGCGGTTCGCCCCGTGCCGGGCGAGGGTGTGCTCCTCCTGGATCGCGCCGCGCAGTCGGACCACGTCCTCCGCGCGGTAGCTGCGCCGCACTCCCTGCCAGCGCGGGTCGGTGTCCCATTCCTGGCGCAACTGCTCGACTGCGGTGTTCATGTTCTCGTCCCTCCGTGTCGGTGCTGCCGGACACCGTGTGCCGCGAGTCGACGCTGGCGCGCTGCGGGCCGAACGGATCGGCGCTGGTGAACCGGTGTACGCCCACGGTCACACAGCTCCGGGCGGATCGGCGAGAGACGAAATCAGCCAATTATTGAAAAGTCTCCACGCCATCTTGTTAAGTTGCGAATCTTCTGCTTTACAGTGGTGTTAATGTGATCGAATCGCGGCCGATCCAGTATGGAGGTGGGGGCGATCGACAAGACCTTCGCCGGCGCCCGGCTGCGCCGGATGCGCGAGGACCGCGCGCTCAGCCAGACCGAACTGGCCCGCCTGCTGAACATCTCGCCGAGCTACCTCAACCAGATCGAACACGACACCCGGCCGCTGACCGTCCCGGTGCTCATGCGGATCACCGAGGTGTTCGGCGTCGACCCGACCGTCTTCGCGCCGCACGACACGCCACGGCTGGTCGCCGGGCTACGCGAGGCGCTCAGCAGTCGGGCCGGCATCGCCGACCTCACCGAACTGGCCGGCCGGCTGCCCGAGGTGGCCGAGGCCGTGATCGAGCTGCACCGCCGCTACCAGCAGGTGGACGAGCAGCTCGCCGAACTCGTCGGCGACCGGGGACGGGTCGGCCGC